>NZ_BAAGBJ010000008.1:0-124294 GCF_054785075.1 Lacticaseibacillus suihuaensis
ATGGTGACCTTTGGTGTGAGACATGATATTCTGTTCTTGCATCAAGACGATACCTCTTTCATTAATTGTGTAGGAACTTTAATGATAACAGGTCGTATCGACTTGGTGTTTTTTATTTTGTCTGAGTACTAACGATAGTGGCTAACTTGATTGTAAAACGCGGGATTTGTTTTTATTTTCGGAACAGCGCAGAAAGTGAATCAATATTACTGTTCATATGGCCGACATTGTCGGTGTGGTGTCAGCGTGTTAGGCAACTAACCATATTAAGAACACGTTACAGTTCGAATTTTTGTTTCAAATCGCGTCCGACAAACTGTCTGTATATATTGAGAGCGAAAGTTCTCACAGACCTTCCGGAAGGGTCTTACAACGTACGCCGCCGTGCGCGGCGTGCAACGCGAAAGCCGCTAGCGCGAGCGGCGGCGGTCGGCGTTAGCCGGCCGCCACAAGCCCCCGGTCTCTAATAGGGGGGCAAATATTAGAGACAAAATACACGTAAGTAGGACGAAAGCGCCGGTGGCAAGCCACTTTGCGTCAGCGGATAGGTGGCTTTGCTGTCAGGTCGCTTCGAAAGGAGCTAACATGCTGAAAGATTTGAACTTAGTCGGTGGTATGACGAATACCGACTGGCTAAACCAGTTTCATGATGAGATGCGCACGCACAAGATCACTCAGGGCCAATTAGCGAAGATGGCCGATTACAGTCGATCACATCTCAACCAGTTGCTGACAGGGAGGAATCCGATTAACAAGCAAGCACGATTGCGGTTGACGTTAGCGCTGCGGTCACTGACCGGCCAGAACAACATTGACGTATGTATTGATTACTTGGGCGTCACATTCAAGTCGCACGACTATGAGGAACTGGTGACGGAATTGTTCCAGATCAACCCGAATCACTTCAACCTTAAGGAAGGAGCGCGATACGGGTACGCGGCGACCTTGAAATGCGGTGAGATTGACGTGCTACTGTCGCCATATCAAGATGTGAATGCAGACGGTTATGATCCAAGCGAAGACAGCGGCACGATGATTGAGCTGAAAGGTCAGGGTTGCCGCTACGTTGAATCTTATTTGCGCCAGCAGGATCGCACCTGGTACGACTTCTTGGAGACCTGCATTGCGCTTGATGGTCACTTCACCCGCGTTGACCTTGCTATCAATGATCGTAATGGTCTGCTCGATGTGCCGACCTTGATTGAGAAGTGTGACCGCGATGAATTCACCTCGCGTTTTCATGGTTTTCGTGATAATCGCACCAAGCAGTGGGAGGTATCCGGCAGAACTTTGTATCTGGGGTCGCCGCAAAGTGAAGTTTACTTCTGTATTTACGACAAAGCCTTTGAGCAACACCAGAAGCACCCTGAGATTGCGATTGAAGACCAGCCGATACGCACGCGCTTTGAAGTCCGGCTACGTCGCAAGCGCGCCGCTGCGGCAATTAAGAACCTGTTGGCAGAGCGTGATCCAGAGAAAGTTGTGTTCGGCATCATCAACCGTTATTTGCGATTCTTGACGCCGAGCCACAAAGCCAAAAGTCAGTGGGCGACAGATCCGCGTTGGGATGCTTTCATCGGCAATTATCGCAACAAGCTGCGACTTTCTACCAATCCTGAACCATTGAGTTACGCGCACATTACCCGTTGGCTCAAGAAGCAGGTCGCGCCGTCGCTGAAGATGTTGCAGCTGATTGATCAGTACAATGGCACTACTGAGCTGAAGGCGATTATTGACGGCGGCAAGTTGACGCAACGCCACTGGGACTTGATTCACCACTATCAGCATCACCGCAACGGCGTTTTGACGGATTCAGAACCGAGTGAGACATCAAAAAAGAGCGACTATGCCGACCAAAGCAAGTAGTCACCCTTCACAGATAAGATTTGGGTCCTATCTGGTTTGATTATCTCACTTCAATCAATGAGAAGGAAGTGACGTAATTGGATAAGAGTTTTGTCTGCTATCAAGATCTGATGGCATTAGGTTTTAAGCAGCACACCGCGCGCAATATTATTAGACAAGCGAAGCAAAGGATGGTACAAAAGGGTTATCCCTTGTATCTCAACCGAAACTTAGGGCGCGTGCCGCGTTCTGTCGTTGAGTCCATTCTCGGGTCACCGATGAATGGAGCTGTTGAGAATGAGTAAAACCAAATATCCAGGCGTATTCATAGACGCCAAAGGTAACTTCTACTATGAAACCGAGTTGGGCACCGATAAGATGAGTGGCAAGCGCGTCCGCAAGAAAGGGCGGAAGGACAGTCAAGGAATGCCATTCAACACTGCGTTTGCGGCGAACAAGGAACTTACGCGGGTGAAGCGTGAATATCATGAGGCGCATGGGTTTACGAACTTTCGCATGACCTACCGCCAGTTCATGAAAGACGCGTATATCCCAGCGTACAAAACCGACGTGGAGGAAAGCACCTTCGCTGTCCGTAATCGCAGCTTTGATATCTGTATCGCCCGCTTTGGCGACCAGCTGTTGCGCGATATCGATATCACCGACGTGCAGAACTTCCGCACGTGGCTGCTCACGGATGAAAAAGACGGCGGTGCGGGCTACTCGCAAGGCTATGCTGGTTTGGTGTTCGGCTGCTTCCGCAAGTCCCTTGACCATGCGGTGCAGATGCAGTACCTGTCCAGCAATGTGTCGAAGCGGGTCAAGGCGATTCCTAAGGCTAAAAGCAGCGTGCCGTTCTGGACGAAAGCTGAGTTTGAACAAGTCATCGCGCAAATCTGCATTGATGACATTTACGGTCACCTGAACTTCGTGATGTTGTGGCTGTACTTCCTGACTGGCGTGCGCGTCAACGAAGGCACGGCGCTGTGGTGGCGAGATGTTGATCTCGCCAAGAAGCAGCTACACGTTGACCACATGCTGGTGATGAAGAACCGGCATGACTGGGAGCGCCACGACTACACGAAGACAGACAGCGGCAAGCGCATCTTGACGCTTGATGATGACACCGTGGCAATTCTACGGCGCTGGCGCGAGGTGCAGCAGAGTTTCGGTCTGGGTGGGGTAGATGATTTCGTCATGACCTACGATGGCTTGCCGATGACCAAGTCCACGATCTCGAGGATTATCCACCGCTACGCCAAGTTGGCGCAGGTGCACCCAGTCGAAGGCAAAGGGCTGCGCCACAGTCATGCGTCGTATCTCATCAATGAGTTCAACGTCTCCGTACTGGTGTTGTCCAAGCGCTTAGGCCATTCGTCACCTGAGATCACGCTGAAGCACTACTCGCACTTATGGGGCGGACTGGATGCAGATATCGCCGAACAGATTGCGGGGAACATCACGATCAAGACGGCGGGTCAGAATCAGGTGCGGTTCGTGGGGAATCAGGCGGTAAAGTACGATCAACTAAGCCCCGCCAAACTCCCCGCCAAAACAGTGGCTGAGGCATAGAAACCTAGTGATGACGCGGGATAGCGCCGCTGAAGATACGCTCGAGTGGGAATAAAATGCAGGTATCACTTGAAGTGAAAAGCTTGATTTAACGGCATTTCAGATGAAGTGAAACGGGTTGAAATGGGTAGAATTTACTTGGTTCCCTGCCAAAATCCTGCCAAACTTTAGAGCCAGTTCAGAGAAATCTGGGCTGGCTTTTCTCATCGGAATAGCTATTACTCGTGGTAAAATTTAGAGAGCTAAGCTTGGATAATACCATAATAGAAAGTGAGACCTTGTATGAAAACAGTTTTTATCTCATACCTGCACTCAGAAGCTGATGGTGAAAAACTTGACCATCTTATTCAGTTACTGGAAGAAAACGGAATTCATGTTGTCATTGATGAACGCGATCTGGAAATTGGAGATGACTTACCACTATTTATGGAAAGGAATCTTGTTGAATCGGACTACATTATTGTGATTCTTACTCCGGGATATAAGAAACGTGCAGATGACAGGCAGGGTGGAGTTGGCTACGAAGCATCAATTATGGCGGCGAGCCTGTCAAAGAATGAAGCAGTGAAGAAATTTCTTCCTGTCACTTTTGAAGCTTATCGGGATGAAATCGTTCCAGTGTTTTTGGCGTCAAAGCTTGCTTCGGACTTATCCGATAATGTAGAAACCAAACTATTTCAGCGGTCATTTGAGAAACTCAAAAGAACGATTTTGGGGCTTTCTACGATTAACCGTTCTAGTCGAAATTCCTCTTCATCAAAGGTTGTCAAAGTCGCTGATGAATCTGATGTGGTGATGACTAGTGTTGATGATGACGAGAATATGCAGATCATGTTGACAAGTATTGATTCTGACGAGGTAACTCAGCCACGTAACGATGGTACGCCGGGATCTGCATTGTATGTTGTACCGTTTCACTTGAATCATTCACCTAATCGAGTTTGGCAACAAATATTCCTGCAAAATTGGCGGTTTCCTCCAAGGTTCACGACTATGCATCGAGGAGATATTGCAAGCGTTCGCGGAAATCGAATTATTCTCGATGGAACCACTATTGAGGAAGTGCGCGACTACCACTTGGAGACATTGAAATTAGTGATCCAAGAAACAAACAAGCAGTATAAGAAGTTGGTGATTCAGGAACAGCAAAGACAAGAACGGGAGCGTGAACTTAAGAATAAACAGCGTGACAACGTGAAATCAGTTATTAACGATCTCAAGTTTTGATTGCTGAATACTTTGGTTACCATGATAGCATATATTGATATTCAGACTCGTTCGGTGTATACTGAACTCATGGAAAATCCTAAGTTCGAGTTTTACACGCGTCCAAGTGGACACAATGAATTCCAAGAATTCTTAGATAGTTTGAAGCCGGTGGAAAAGCAGAAGCTGGTCACCGTCATTGCTAAGACACAGAAATTTGGTTTGCAGGTGGCGGCGCGCCAAATGTGGATCAGAAAAATCTCAGATGGCATCTTTGAGCTTCGGACAACGGGATCTAATATCCAGCGGGGTTTGTACTTCCACGTTGAAGGCCCGCGTTATGTGATTACGCATGGCTTCACGAAGAAGACCCAGAAGACGCCGGTATCTGAACTTAATCACGCGAAAGAACTCAGGACAGAATACTACGATAATTTGGGAGGTAAGTAACATGGCAAAGAATATTCTTTTTGACGATTATCTCGCTGAACAACTTAAAGACCCTGAATTCAAGGCAGGCTTTGATGCCGAATCTGCCAAACTTGAGAGCGCAGTGGCGTTGATGAGCGAGCGTGAACGCGCTGGTTTGACCCAACGAGAACTAGCCGAGCGGGCAGACGTACCACAATCAACGATTGCACGCATTGAGCATGGCCAGAATACTAGCTTTGACACCATGAGTAAGATTGCCTTTGCGCTGGGAAAGAAGCTCAAAGTTGAATTCACTTAGAATATAGAGATGTCCCAATGTTTGTGAGCGTCAGTTTTCGGAACTTTCGAGACTGGCGCTTTTCTTTATATGGTTGATGCGTGATACTTGAAATATAATACTGACGAATCGAGGCTGTTTCATGAAGGAAGCAGATCAAAAACGTGCCGCCACGGCTTTTGTTAAACGTTGGCAAGATCGTGGTAATGAACGACAGGATAGCCAGACCTTCTGGCTGGACTTGCTGGAGACTGTTTATGATATTCCCAATCCCGGTGAGTACATCAGCTTTGAAGACCGAGTAATGCTGGATCATACCAGCTTTATTGACGGCTTCATTGACACAACTAAGGTTCTAATTGAACAGAAAGGCCGCAATAAGAGCTTGTTTGACGGCATCCGGCAATCTGACGGCAGTTTGCTGTCCCCGTTTGAGCAAGCAAAACGGTACTCCGCTAATCTACCCTACTCTAAGCGGCCGCGCTGGATCATCACGAGCAACTTCACCCAGTTTTTTGTATACGATATGGAGCAACCTAATGGCGAGCCGGCAGTGATCCAGCTTAA
Organism: Lacticaseibacillus suihuaensis; assembly: GCF_054785075.1. Classification (NCBI taxonomy): domain Bacteria; kingdom Bacillati; phylum Bacillota; class Bacilli; order Lactobacillales; family Lactobacillaceae; genus Lacticaseibacillus; species Lacticaseibacillus suihuaensis. The sequence goes on from NZ_BAAGBJ010000008.1 coordinate 5,900, forward strand.
GGACTTACCGACTGAGTATTATCGTCTGGACTTTATCGCTGATCAGTTGAACCCACATCTCGATAAAGAGATGGAAGTTTCAATGCAAGCCGGTGAGCTGGTTGGCAAGATTTACGATGAACTTTTCACGCAATATCGTGATCCTACTAATGCCAGCAGTCAGCGTAGTATTAACGAGTTGTCTGTGCGGCTAGTGTTTTGCCTGTACGCCGAAGATGCCGGTATTTTTGGCCGTCACGGTATGTTTCACGACTATCTCAATGAATTTGAGACACGGCATCTGCGCACGGCGTTGATTGATCTATTTCGTGTATTGGATACACCAATCGATAAACGTGACCCATACCTGGAAGAAAAGTTGGCTGAGTTTCCGTATGTTAATGGCGGAATGTTTGCTAATGAGGAAGTTGAGATTCCACAATTCACTGATTCGTTGCGCGCTTTGATTCTAGATAAAGCCAGTAAGGAGTTCGACTGGTCAGAGATCAGTCCAACAATTTTTGGTGCGGTGTTTGAAAGTACCTTGAACCCCGATACGCGGCGTGAAGGTGGCATGCACTATACCTCGATTGCCAATATTCATAAAGTTATCGACCCAATGTTTCTAGATGGTCTCCGGGATGAACTGACTGAGATCAAGCAGATTAAGCAACGTAAGACCATGATTCAACGGGCAACAGATTTTCAATCCCGACTTGGTAACTTGCATTTCTTTGATCCAGCGTGTGGTTCAGGTAACTTTCTGACTGAAACCTATTTATCATTGCGGAAGCTTGAAAATCAGGTTATCAGCTTGATTTATGGGAATGAAAGTATGTTGGCAGTCGATGACGAATTGATTAAGGTGTCCATTCAACAATTCTATGGCATTGAAATCAATGACTTTGCAGTATCCGTTGGCAAGACCGCTCTGTGGATTGCTGAATCGCAGATGATGGAAGAAACGGCGGCGATTGTCTACGCCAATATGGACTTCTTACCATTAAAGACGTATACCAACATCACAGAAGGAAATGCCATCCGACTTGATTGGGAAACGGTAGTTGGCGGTGAACGGATTACTTATATCATTGGCAATCCACCATTTTATGGTCACGAGAAGCGGACACGAGCGCAAGCTGCGGATATGGATATTGCCTTCCATGATTTTAGCAAGTACGGCAAGCTGGATTATGTGGCGGCGTGGTACAACAAAGCAGCTGACTTCATTCAAGGTAAGACGACCGAGGTCGCCTTTGTTTCGACTAACTCGATCACGCAAGGTGAGCAAGCGCCAACACTTTGGCCAAAACTGTTTGAGAAAGGCATTGAGATTCAATTTGCGTACCGGACATTTCGATGGAGTAGTGAGGCCAAGGAAAAGGCACAAGTCCATGTGGTTATCATTGGATTCACCAGCTACCCACGCAAGGAGAAGAAGCGCTTGTATGAAGGCGGCCAGATGAAGTTAGTTGGCCATATCAACGCGTATCTGACCGCAGGAGCGAACGTTTACCCACAACCTCGGCGAAAGATTAGCGTGTCTGGTTCTCAGTTTCCAGTGATGTCGCAAGGTAGTAAGCCGGTGGATGGCGGTAATCTGATTCTTTCACCGGCGGAACGAGTGGCGTTAATTAAGCAGTACCCGCAAACAGAAAGCTATATTCGTCGTTATGTTGGCTCCAGAGACTTCATCAACAACTTGGAGCGGTATTGCTTATGGCTGAAGGATGTAGCGCCAAATCAGTTCCGATCCGTTCCGCCAATTATGGCTCGTTTGTCTGCGGTGGCAGAGATGCGACGACAAAGTCCAACGAAATCTGTACAGACATTGGCTGAGACTCCGGCGTTGTTTACCCAAATTAGACAACCGGATTCGAATTATCTGGTCGTACCAGAAGTCTCTAGTGAGAACCGACGCTACGTGCCGATTGGCTGGATGACGCCAGATATTATCGCCAGTAATACGGTATATTTAGTGCCGAACGCGGATTTATTTATGTTTGGTGTGATGACATCAAATGTGCATATGGCATGGATGCGGACAGTTACTGGACGGATGAAGAGTGACTATCGCTATACCCCATCTACGTACTCTAATTTCCCGTGGCCAGAAGTTGATGATAAGCAAAAGGCGCAGATTGAACAAACAGCCCAGGGGATTCTCGATGCCCGTAAACTTTACCCGGATAGTAGCTTAGCTGATCTCTATGATCCGTTGGCGACAGTTCCTGAACTGCGCAAAGCCCACCAAGATAATGATCGAGCCGTTATGCGGGCATATGGGCTGACAATTAAAGGCACCACCGAGAGTGATACCGTCGCCATGCTGTTTGAACGTTATCGGCAACTGACCAAGTAGAATTGCGAGAAAAAGGACTACCCGTTTAGATTGGGTAGCCCAGAGTGTTTCTATTTGGCCTGCGGGGCCACTAATTCAATCTTTTCAGCCTTGTAGTAGATGGGGTTGCCGACCATGCTCGGTTCCAAGCTGGTAAAGCGGCATTTCACGCTGTCACGTTTCATGATTTCCGCGTTGTTGATTGGACAGTCGAGACCAGCAACGGTGATCTGAGTGGACTTCTTACGATGTTCACCTTCCAGAATCGTGACGGAATACTTATAGCCGACAATTTCATCCGTGTTGAATTTCCGCGGTGTACCATCATTGCCCATGATTTTGTTGCCAGAATCATCAAGGCGTTCTTCAGTTGCCATTTTAGGGGTGACTTCGTCTAGTTCAAAGATGTTGCCGATCTTGGAGTAGTCGAAATCGCGCATGCTTAACATTTTAGCCATAGTGTAATTTCCTTTCAAAGTTGAGTATACTTGTCATTGGGTATTTGCCTAAGCCGTTCACTGTTCAGGAGTGAGCGGTTTTTTGATGCGTCTTTGGATCAATGGAACCAAGTCTGGCCGGTCATTGATGATCACAAAATCAATCAACTTGTTGGCAAGCTCTGAGTTCCACAGGTATTCTGGATCCTCCGCTAGCAGTGTAGGCGGCACAACCATCTGGTGGCTGACCAAGAAGTATAGTGCTTGGGTGATTGCAAAGCCGCCTTGGTGTTCAAACCAATACATCGACTTATCGAAGTCTGTTTGCGGTTTTTGTCGCCGAATCGTCGGCACAAAACAAGGCTTGAGAAAGTTCGTCCACCAGCGGGCGACGGTTGTGTAGTCAGTTGATGTGTAGAAGTTCAGTTCGGTTTTGACAAAACCGCGAATGAGATTACTTAGCTTTTGCTCTTTGGTCATGTATGCGATTGCCATCAGCAGACTTTTGGCAGTGTCGTGACGAGTTTCTGCTTCCAGTCGAATTTGTGGCGCTTCTTCCAACATTTGTTCGCGATCAACACCGGAGAGACTATGCGCCAGTTCTTTACCCTTCTCATAGAATCGGAACATGCAGTCGGAGCCGCGAGACCCGATTTGTTGGGTCTTAGACCGAGTACGCTTATCGAACTCACTATCAACTAATTGTACAGAACGACCCTTGGATAAGAACTGCTTGCGGCGTACCTTGCCGATGATGGTATCAATGCCAAAGAATGGCTTGGTATTATAATCATCTAGCGCCAGATCGAGGCGACTGATTTCAAACGTGGCAGCGCGGTTGGTTGCCAGTTCGATAATCCGTAAGGCGAGTTCTTGGAATACGTTTTGTTGGGTATCGGATGCTAACATTCCCCATTCATACATGGTACAGGCTTGGCCGCTCATGACGAGAGTGCCGCGAGTGCCATGGTCTTCGGTGGTGTAGTAGCGAATTGATCCGCAGGCATAAACAATGTCATACTCTTCGTGCTTTAACGAACCAGCTTCACTGGTCACGCAGTCAGGTGTGATCAATAAGACGTCAGAGAAGACGGTTTGCCATTGGACATTTACGAAGATGATTTGTAACCAGTCGACTTTGCCGAGTACGTTTTGCGTGGTAGGTTGCGATGTAGCTATATTGTTCACCTCCTTAAAGTTGCGGCTAGTCGCAAATTTTAACATTGCCGTGGAAACTTGATGCAACACGGTATTGATGCTCATGCGCAGGCTGGTTTGCGCATTTATTTGTTTCCTTACAGGGTGCTATTAGAAAGGCACCCTGAATTGTGTTTTGCCCTCGGCCGGCACTTATGCCGCTGGCCGTGCCGACCGGGGCATACTACTCAGAGTTATATTGAGAGCGACTCTTGAAATACATCTAGCATTCATGTTCACCTTCCTTTTTAGTTTTCTAGTAGTTCAATTAGAACTCATGTGGAAACTATTGAGTTCGTAAATACAGAATAATTCATTTAACACTAGATGTCAATTAAAAACAAAACGAACTATTTGGTAACTTTCTGGGCTATACGTGTTGACTTTACAAACGACTCCATTTATGATGTGCATACGGGGACTTCCCGAATAATAACGAGGTGATTAGAATGATTGAAAATTTCGGTCGTAACATTGCGCGTCTACGAAAGCAGTACGATATGTCGCAGGAGGATTTGGCGAACAAGATTGGTGTAAAAAAACAAAGCATCTCAAATATTGAGCGCGGGGTGCGCTATCCAACGTTTGAGACGCTTGAGAAATTTGCCAAGGTGTTTAATGCAACACCGGTTGAGCTGTTTGGTTCGCCAAAAGAAGTGGCCTTGAATGATGTGCCAGTAATCCTAGATCGCATCGACGCATATGATGAGAGAATCAGAACTATTTTCCAGATTGGCACGTTGATGGATCATTACTCAGCTTCTGATCTAGACAAGATTGCCTACCAAGTTGACCATGTGATGAATTTCTTTGCCCCGCATCCACTTTATGATGACGATGCAATGCCAATTCTAGACGATGACAACAAAGTACGGATGTTCCCAGGCAAGATTACCCGATTGCCGTTAGACAAATTGGATGATATCGTCAAGAAAATTGATTACGTGTTGAAGAATGAGGACAAGCTCTAGAATCGTGCGACCATTGTTATGTAATGGTGCAGTGCTCGAACGTCAAGAAATCGTGGGTAATCAAAAAGGTGACTATGCCGTCCAAAGCAAGTAGTCACCTCACACAGATAAGATATGGGTCCTATCTGGATTGATTATCTCACAGGCAGGGAAAACATTACAAGTGAGGTAACCATGAAAAGCAGTACAATCAATAAAGCCGAATTGATGCGGCTTGGTCATTACCGCGAACATACCGCGATGATGATCATCCGCCAAGCCAAGATCATCATGGTGCAAAGAGGCTACCCGTTTTACAGTAATCGTCGGCTAGGTGATGTACCACTTAGCGTTGTCGAAGAAATCATTGGCTGTTCACTCGGAAACGAGGAGCAAGACCATGCCTAAAACAAAATATACTGGTGTCTATTCGGACGCCAACGGAAAATTCTTCTATCAAACTGAATTGGGGGTAGATAAAGCAACCGGCGAGCGCATTCAATGTAAAAGTCGTAAAGATCAGTTAGGCCAGCCATTTGCTACCGCCTATGCCGCGCACAAAGAGCTAATTCGCGTCAAGCATGAGTATCAACTTTCAAACGGGCTGATCAACTATAATTTGACCTATGACGAGTTCATGGCTCAGACCTATAAGCCATATTATCGCTCGATTGTTGAAGATAGTACGTGGAACTCTCGGCAATCAACCATGAAGATTCTTACTGATTGTTTCGGTAAAATGAAGTTACGTGACATCGAAGTTGGCGACTGTGAGCGGTTCCGTATCTGGTTGCTTAATGATTCAGGACTATCGCAAGCGTACTCGTCGCTGGTGTACACAATGCTGCGAACAACGTTGGATTATGCGGTGACACTCAACTTTCTATCAAGTAATATTTCAAAGCGAACTAAGGCCATTCCTAAAGGTAAAGCTGTCGTCGCTTTTTGGACGAAGGACGAGTTTGAAGCAGTCCTGTCAAAAATCTATTGCGAGGACTTCTACGAGCATATGTGTTTCGTCATGTTGTGGGTTTATTACATGACCGGCATTCGTGTCAGCGAAGGGCTGGCGCTTTGGTGGAGCGATATTGACTTTGCTAGTAAGAAGATGCGCGTTCATCATACGCTCGATATCAGAAACCAAAATGATTGGACGCGCAAACCATATACCAAGACAGTAGAGGGTATGCGTACCATTTCGCTTGATGATGATACGATCGCTGTATTGAAAGAGTGGCAGGCCGTTCAAGAAGCACATGGCGTGAAAAATTTTGTGATGAGTGCGACAGGCAAGCCGACGTACCGCTCAACTGTGATGAAAGTGATCACGCGGTATGCGAAGCTGGCAGATGTTGTGGATATTCAAGCTAAAGGTCTACGGCACTCACATGTGAGTTACTTGATCAACGAATTTAACGCGAATGTGTTACATGTATCAAAGCGATTAGGCCACTCATCACCAGAGATCACGTTGAAGCATTATTCACACTTGTGGAGCCGTGGCGATGAGGAGCTTGCGGCGAAGATGAGTGGCAACATCAAATTTGATTCGGCGACTGAATCAGGCGTCGATTTTAATGGTAATCAGTCAATAAAATACTAGCCTGCCAAAACCCTGCCAAAATGGAAAGCGGAAGCCTCTAAACACTGATGTAGCAACGTTTCATGAGGGCCAACTTTCCTTGAGTGGGAATAAAAGGTACATGTAAATTGAACCCGGAATATTGATTTAACGGCATTTTCGGTAGATACAAAGGACACGATTGGCGGGGAAATTGTTACGTTCCCCGCCAGAATCCCCGCCAAGTTTGGGCCGATTGAGGGCTGAACTGGCGGGGATTTTTGTTGAAATGTCATTAGCAGCGAGCTGGCAATATCCTTCGACAAGAAGTCGGAAGTCAGACGTTTTGTAAAGACATAGAGTGTTGCAGCACTTAAATATTTGTTGAAAGAAAGATTACGCAAAGACGAATATTAACTGATCAAATCGAGTAAAATGAAACTAACAAGAACCTACTTGGAGGATAAGCTGATGCCAGCCAAAAGCAATGAACTGAAGATTGAAGATAAACTCTGGGAAGCCTGCGACAAGTTGCGGGGATCGATGGATCAGTCCACTTATCGGAATGTTGTACTAGGACTGATTTTTCTGAAATATGTGTCCGATACATTCGAAGAACGACACGCTGAACTTGAGGCAACTGAATATCCAGAGGATGCGGAAGATCGTGATTTTTACGATGCCGAAAATATCTTCTGGTTGCCTGAGAATGCACGTTGGTCTGTCATTGCTGCGGCTGCCAAAACGCCAGATGTCGGAACCATTATTGATGCGGCTATGACCTCGATTGAAAACGAGAATGACAGCATCAAAGGGGTGTTGCCCAAGAACTATGCTTCTGACGATCTATCTAAGGAACGACTAGGTGAAGTAATTGATCTGTTTACTGATGTGCAGGTTGGGGATGAAGAATCGCGGAAGAACGACGTGCTGGGGCGCGTCTACGAGTTCTTCTTGCGTAAGTTTGCAACCAATGGTGATGGTGAGTTCTATACACCGCGCTCTATTGTCCGAACGCTGGTAGACATGATTCAGCCGTTCAGTGGGAAAATTTATGATCCGTGTTGCGGTTCAGGTGGGATGTTTGTTCAGTCTGAAGAGTTTGTGAGTGAACATCAAGGCGATATCCTTGATCTTTCGGTTTATGGTCAAGAGTGGAATCCAACGACTTGGCGTTTGGCAAAAATGAACTTGGCAATTCATGGTATCGACAATAATCTTGGTCTACGTAATGCTAACACGCTGCTGGATGATCAGCATCGCGGCGAACGGTTTGATTACGCACTGGCAAACCCACCATTTAACGTTAAGAATTGGGGTGCGGATAAGGTTGCAGACGATGCCCGTTGGAAGTGGGGAATGCCAGGAAATAGCAATGCCAACTATGCCTGGATTGAGCATATTCTAAGTAAGCTGGCACCTGATGGTAAAGCGGGAATTGTCCTTGCTAACGGCGCACTATCTACTTCAAGCAAAGATGAACTCGCCATCCGCAAGGCTCTACTTGAGGATAACAAGGTGGATGCAATTGTGGCAATGCCAGACAAGATGTTCTATTCTGTTTCAATTCCTGTCGCGGTTTGGATTTTTGACATGAATCAAGCAAGTGCAGATGAACGTGATCGAACTGGCGAGACGCTCTTTATTGATGCCCGAGAAATGGGTACGATGACTGATCGTACCCACCGTGAGTTCAGCCGAACGGATATTGATAAGATTGCAGACACTTATCATGCTTATACTGGAGCTTCTAATAATGAGTATAAAGATGTTCCGGGATTCTGTAAGGCTGCAAAAGCAGAAGAAATTGTGTCTAATAACTATATTTTAACGCCCGGCCGATATGTCGGTTTGGCGGAAGAAGAGCAAATGAGCGATGAAGACTTTAATGCTGAAATGAGCAAATTACGTAATGAGTTATCAACTCAGTTTGCACAAAGTGATAATCTTCAGCGTCGCATTCTTGGTGCACTGAGAGGAATTGGATATGGAGACTAAAACGGTCACGCTAGATGATCTGGTTGATTTTTACATTGATAATAGAGGTAAGACTGTTCCTACTGTAGATAAATCTAAAGAATACTTACCGCTGATTGCCACCAACTGTATTACAGATGATCATCTCTATCCTCAGTTGCTTAAGACAAGGTCAGTTGATAAAGATACGTATGATACATGGTTCCGATCACATCTACAGCCTGGTGATATTTTATTCGTAAACAAGGGTACTCCGGGCAAGGTAGCCATGGTGCCAGAGCCTGTCAACTTTGTTGCGGCTCAAGACATGGTCGGATTGAGAATAAAGCCTGAGTACGATACAAAATATGTATTTGCATTACTTAAGAGTTCTAAGATACGCAAACGCATTGATGATATGCAGGTTGGAACGCTTATTCCGCACTTTAAAAAAAGCGATTTTTCTAATCTGAAAATTAAAATTATTGTAGACAAAAACTATCAGCGGAAAATCGGCTCATTATACTTTGACATATTTAATAAGCAATATTTTAATCAGCAGATCAATAAGAACTTGTTGAAAGTGGAAACTATGATTTTTGACAATTGGGTTGAAAACACAAAATCTGAAACAATAACCTCATTAGATAAGATTGCTACCTATCAGAATGGTATCGCAATGCAAAAATTTCCACCAGCAGATGATAGCGCCGTCTTACCAGTACTCAAGATTCGAGAGTTGAACCAAGATTGTGTTGATAGCAATTCTGATCTAGTAACTAGTGGGGTGAAGGAAAATGTAAAAGTCTATGATGGTGATTTAATTTTTTCGTGGTCCGGAACCCTCTTAGCCAAACTCTGGACGGGCGGTGATGCTGCCTTAAATCAACATCTGTTTAAGGTCACTTCAACAAGGTACCCAAAATGGTTTTATTATCTTTGGACGCTACGACATCTTCGAGAGTTTCAACATATCGCGGCTGATAAAAAAACTACAATGGGGCATATTAAGCGTAAAGATTTGACGGATGCAAAAGTGATAATTCCAAGTCACGAGGAATTTATGCAATTGGACACTATACTTAGCCCGATTATTCAGCAAATAATAAATAACGGAATTGAGTCTAAATATTTGATGCAACTTCGTGATCTTTTATTACCTAAATTACTTTCTGGTGACATCGATCTATCAAACATCGAAACGGTGATGAATAATGCCTAATACCCAATCATTTACAAATGAGCAAGATGTTGAGCAGGAAGCCATTGATTCATTGGTATCCTTGGGGTATCAGGATTATCGCAGTGAAAGCTATAAAGACCCCAATGATGTCATTGACGTCGAGCGTGACAATGACCATAAACAGGTGATTTTGCACCAGCGTTTACGTGACGCGTTGGAACACAATACACCAGGACTGAAGGATGCTATCTATAAGGAGGCAGTCCGCCAGTTTTATTTGGTGACGGATGGCCCTGACTTGATGGCTAATAACCATCAACTACACAAGCTAATTATTGAGGGTGCGAAGGTTAATGTTTCTGAAGATGGGCAAGACCACACCTATGTGCTTAAACCAATCGATTTCGATAATGTGGATGCCAACGATTTTGTAGTGACTAACCAGTTTACGATGGAGCAAGGCGAGCGTATGCGGCGGCCGGACATTACGATATTTATCAATGGCTTGCCACTTGTGACGTTTGAACTGAAGAACCAGGCCAATGCTAATGTAGGAATTGAAGACGCGTTTAACCAGTTACAGACCTACAAGCAAGATATTTCTGACTACATGGCCTACAACGAAATTCTTGTCATTAGCGACGGGGTGAATGCGCAAACTGGTTCCCTGTCCGCGGGTTTTGACCGCTTCATGCAATGGCGTTCACCTGAACAGCGTGATGACAAACAGTTGGATGTCTATGCAATGGAGACACTAATCAATAACATGATGAAGCGTGATGTTGTATTAGATTTGATTCAAAACTTCATCATCTTTGAGACTGATGGGGCGAAGGCCTTCAAGATTCTCGCCGCTTACCATCAGTACTACATGGTCAACAAGGCTGTCGAAGCTGCGGCTAAAACCCTTAAAAATCCCGATAGCAATCGTATCGGTGTTGTTTGGCACACACAAGGCTCTGGCAAGTCCCTTTCAATGGTATTCTTCTCAGGTATTGTCAGTCGTAAGCTGGGCAATCCGACGATTCTGGTTGTGAATGACCGCAATGATCTTGATGACCAATTAGGGCAGACTTTCGCTGCGGCGCATGATTATCTGCGGCAGACGCCAACTCAGGCAAAATCGCGTACAGAAGTCCGAGACTTATTGGAGCGTAAGGGTGGTGGCATTGTCTTTTCCACTATTCAGAAGTTCGCACCTGAAGAAAACGAAGATAGAATGCCGGTTCTCAATACACGGTCTGACATCATTGTGATCTCTGACGAAGCGCACCGTTCGCAGTATGGGTTGAAGGCGAAATTCACCAAGAATGGGGTGAAGTATGGTTATGCGCAGTACATGCGAGAAGCATTACCTAACGCTTCCTTCATCGGTTTTACTGGTACGCCGATTGACTTCAGTGATAAGTCGACGCGTGGTGTATTTGGTGACTACATCGACGTATACGATATGTCTGCCGCGGTGCGTGACCACGCAACAGTACGTATTTACTACGAGAACCACATCATCCCGCTTGATCTCGATCCACAGGTACAGCATAAGTACGAAATGGTGATGGAAGAAGCGGGGGTCTACAATGCCGGCGAGCAGACCGAAGAACAGAAGCGCCGCGCTGAGTTTACCAAGCTGGAGCGACTGGCTGGTACGAAAGGACGCTTAGAAGTTCTGGCGAAGCACTTTGTAAAGCATTTTGAAGCGCGTCAAGCGCAAGAATTTGGTAAGTCAATTATCGTTGAAATGTCACGTCGAAACGCTGTGAAACTCTACGATGAGATTATCAAGTTGCGTCCAGATTGGCATTCTGATGATTTGATGAAAGGGAAAATCAAGGTCATCATGACCTCCGATGTTGCCTCCGATGGGCCGGAGCTTGCTAAACATCATACGAATGCTGCGGATCGTCGTAAATTGCAACAGCGAATGAAGGACGATCAAGATGAACTTCAAGTAGTCATTGTGGTAGACATGTGGCTGACCGGATTTGATGCGCCAGCAGTCAATACAATGTACATCGACAAGCCAATGCACGGTCACAACCTGATGCAGGCTATCGCCCGTGTCAACCGGGTCTTCAAAGATAAAGATGGTGGTTTAATCGTTGATTACATCGGGATTGCTGACAGTCTAAAAGCAGCGTTGCAACAATACTCTGATTCTGACCAAGAGCAGACTGGAATCAACGTGGACAAGGCCGTCATGTTGATGAAGGAAAAATACGACATCATCACGAACGACTACTTGTATCATGTTGATTACAGTGACTTCACCAGTGATGATCGTAAGAAGAGCCAAAAGGCGTTCCGCACGGCGCTAAACGCTGTCGCAATGTTGCAACCTGATCAGCAGCGCAAGTTTGCCGATACCGTTGTTCAACTTCAGAAAGCACACGCGTTGGTCGTTACGATGAATCAAGCAGTTGCCATTGCCGGTGAGGTAGGATTCTTTGTTGCGGTTAAGAACGCGTTGATTAAGCTGATGCAAACCGCTAGTGATTCGCGGCGCAAGATTGGCAACAGTCAGTTAAACCTGAAGCTCGATCAACTGGTCAATCAGTCTGTTTTGGCAGAGAAGCCTATTGATTTGTACGAAGAGCTAGGATTAGAGCGACCAGAGCTAAGTTTACTATCTGAAGATTTTCTGGATAGCGTTGGGCAGATGCCCGAGAAGAGTTTAGCGATGAAGCTGCTTGAACGGTTACTCAAAGGTAAAATCAAAGCGATGACCAAGGTAAACTTAGTTCAGTCGCGTAAGTTCGGCGATATGTTGGAGGCGTCATTAGACGCGTACAACCAGCGTGGCGTGACTACCGAATTAGTGATTCGCAAGCTCATTGAACTTGCCAAGACCATGCAAGCAGCAGAGACTAATGGACAAGATCTTGGGCTGTCCATTGAAGAAAAAGCGTTCTATGACGCACTGGCCGATGAAAAACGTGCGGCTGAGGAACTCGGTGCTGATAAGCTACAAGAGATTGCCAAGGCTCTAGTTAAAGAAGTGCGCGATTCTGCGCAGCGGACCGACTGGGTACAGCGCGAGTCTGCTCGAGCAAGCATGCGAATTGCTGTTAAGAGATTGTTGCGCAAATATGGGTATCCACCTGATTTTACAAAGTCTGCGGTGGAGATTGTTGTGGAGCAGGCTGAGAAGATGGCGTTCAACGAAACTAGTTTATAGCAACTAACGATTCTACGGGTAGCTAGTTGTGTGATAACGAACGAAAATTACTAGTGCCTAGAACTACCATAGAACACATTGGAGGAAAATAAAATGCCAGCAACTTCTATTTCATTTCGTCGGGTAACACAGTTTGTAATTCCCGAGGGATTGGTGCAAATAACTAAAGCAAATGTACCTCTCGGGTCAGTAAGGCGAGATACGCATACACTAACGGTAGGACGTGTAGTCTTTCAAAAGTATAGGTGCCAGTATACCAAGGATATTGTTGATGAGATTACAGTCTATGATACAAATATTGAAGACTATGTTGAGTACGACCAATACAAGAAATCGTTTGATTTTAATATCTTTTATTCCGGTCAACAGCAAATACTGTTTTCGGATGCGACAACGCCAATAACTAAAAAATTTCTCAAACAGTTAGCTGCGGAAGATAATGTTGAGTTGGATTATCAGACTATCCATCTAGACATGGAAAGTATATCCGGCAGAATGCCGCAGACGAAGGGAATTCGTTTTTCAACTGTTGATGAGGGCGTGACACGTAAAAACTTTTCCGGGGATGAGGTTGACGTGAACGAAGAGGCCGTTGATGCGTTACAAAATGATACAGCGATTCAGATAATAGGAACGCTAGACATTGGTGGCCGTGGCAGAACAGTCATGATATCACAGGCCGGTACATTAGTGTCATTTACATCATTGGTTGACATGGATGATAGAGAGTATCCAATGCTAGAGTTTTCTCTTGAGGTACTTCAAGAGATTGGCGTTCTCACTGTTTAGAGAATTTTTGAGAGTGGCACATAGTTTTTGATCAATTTGTCGATGTCTTGCCGCTGTCCAGAAGACGCATATATCTTATGTTGTGACGTAGTTACCGTGAGCGGACCATCTGTGAACTTAAGGGTAAAATTTTGAACTTCAGCTTTTCCAAGTCGTCTGACTGTTAGGCGATAGAATGGGTTGAAGTTTTTTGTGTTGGTCTTAATTGTCACATCGTATCGTGGCTTTGACTTGGAAGATCTGGCAAAGTTATCGAATAAAGATTCTTGTAGTTGGCAGAATTCTTTCCATGTTTTTTTAACATCTCTGTACGAAACCTGATAGTGAACTTTCAAAATGAGAACTGTTAATTCTTCCTGATTTTGTACAGACAAATCGAGTTCATACGATAATCCGGTTTCTGTGATGACATTGTATTGGATAAGCTCCTCAGAGTATTTTTGCTGCCTTTTGGTGTTTACTCGTTGTCGGAGAAATTTCAACGATTCGTCTAAATCATTTTTAACATGTTCTGCTAAAACTGTATTTTCAACGGCGTATTGAAATTTTGGAGTGAAGGACACCGTTTTTGCCGAAAAGTATGATCGTATTTTGTTGGCCAGAATATAAATCCAGTCAACCTCACTATAAAGCGCAGCAAAAACTGGAATCAAACTCGCTAAGGGCAACAAGTTCATAACTCCAGAATTTAAAAAAGCATTTGCAATGCTCCAGAACGTCCAGATGACGGAGACGAGGATGAGTAAAACCTTTAAAAATTTTGACATCAAGTCTGCACCTTCTCATATGTATGTTTTTCGGCGTTTCCAAGGACTCACGCAATCAATTATACTCCCTTGATTTTTGAATGTCTTTCATAGGTCACTCAGGCAACACTTGTCTTGAATGTAAGAATTATGGACTGCGCACCATGGCTAAATGAATCTATTGGCACTTTTTGTTAAGATTCTTTATGGTGAACTTTTACATATTGGTTGGTGTGAGCATTGAACTTGGACAACATTAAGAACTTGTTACAGTTCAACTTTCAGTTTCAAAATACGTCCTACAAATCGTCTGTATATGGTGAGAGCGAAAGTTCTCACAGACCTTCCGGAAGGGTCTTGCAATGCATCGCCGCCGTGCGCGGCGTGCAGCGCGAAAGCCGCTAGCGCGAGCGGCGGTCGGCGTTAGCCGGCCGCCACAAGCCCCCGGTCTCTAATAGGGGGGCAAATATTAGAGGACGATTTGTCAAATCAAGTGCAACTTTTTGCTTTGGTAGACCTCAGAGGGCGTCTTCCATCCTAAGACCTTGCGTGGTCGGTTATTCAGTTGTTCGACGAACGCTGCTATGTCATGTCGGTTTGGAGATCCAAGTCGGTACTCTTGAGGAAATACTCCCGAATCAGCCCGTTTGTATTCTCGTTGGTGCCTCGCTGATGTGGCGCGTGGGGATCCGGGAAGAATACCTTAGTGCCTAGCGCTTCGGCCAGTTCGGGATACCGAGCGAATTCACTTCCCCGGTCTGGCGTGACGGTGAGGACACGTTTGCCGGGTTGGCATCCTAAGAGCCGGACCATTGCATCTTTGACGTTGTCTGCGGTAACCTTCCACACGCGCATTGAAAGCAGGAAGCGTGACTTTCGGTCCACCAGCCTGACCAAGACCGATCGCGCGGTCTTACCACGAACCGTATCACCTTCCCAATGGCCGAACCGGCTACGGTTTTCGGCTGAAATGGGGCGCTCAGCGACCGCGCCGTTCATTGATTGTCTACTTGACCTTGCGCGTCTTACCGCGGTGTCGCAGTTGACGAGGCAGTCCACGAGGGCCGTGGCTCTTGCGTGGAACACCCAGGTTATCGCGATAAATCCCGCGGTAGATGGTCGCGTAGCTGATCTGCATCGCGCTATGTTCATGGCGCAAGCGGCCGGAAATTTGTTCGGGAGACCAATGACGATTGGTGATGCCGTCAATTACGAGCCCGCAAACGTCGTCATCCTCAAGAATGCGATGACGACGGGACTTCTCGCGAGCGGCCTGGTAGCGATTCTGGGCATCCGAGACGGAGTAGTGCCGCCAGCCACCATTGCGGGAAATTTCTCGGCTCACGGAGCTCTTAGAACGGCCAAGCGACTTGGCAATTGCGGCCTGAGTGAGACCATTATTGAGGCCAAGTAGTATCGCTTCGCGTTCTTTTAGGTTAAGATGTGTGTACGGGCTCATAGCCGAGTTCTCCTTGTATCTGGTGTTGTGGTGATTCCATTTTACAAGGACTCAGGCGATGAGTCTTTTCTATTTGACTAATCTGTTGCACTTACATTGTAAGCTCGTTGCATCTCTGAGGTGCTTTCGGTAAATGTTGCTTCGCTCGTTGCGAAGTACACGTTGCATATATCGGACAAACATTTTTGACACTTCACGCTCACTACTCATGAAGACAGCCTCCCTAGATTTGCAGAAAAGTAGTTACACTTATACAGACCGAATTTGAGCGTGGCGGTGAAACCAAAACGTGAAATTAGGTAACCAAAATCGTAGGAAAGCAAAAAAACCATCAGCCAATACACATTGGCCAATGGGTTCAAAAGCGGTGTGGATCTGGTGCAGGTTCGCTAGATGTGTGCCGCAAATCGAATCGCTGTCAGCACAATGCCCGTTAATAAGGTGATTACGATTGCTAAGCCGATCAAGGCCGGGCTGATTGCGGCGATCCCCCAGCCGGTCAGTGCTAGAACTAGGGTCAATATACAGTTGCCACCGATCGCTACTGCCACGGCGCGACTGGGTCTGCTAGCCCAGAACGGCTTTTGGGTGCGGGTCATCAGGATCGTCAGCATCGCGCTAAAAATCAGATAGACGTAAAGGCCGGTGCTGACTTGTCCAGACGTTAGACCAAGCCGTTGCAACCAAGTCAGCCAACCGTAGCCGACCGCTGACCAGCCTATGGCCAAGATGCCAGCAATCTTGCTAAGTTTGGCCAGGTTCCAGCTTTCTGGCTGGTGGGTGATTGTCGTGCGGTCAGTGCCGAGCACAAGGGTCACACAATCATTCAGGATCGCGACCAGGATCATTGCGTTTAAGGTCAGCGGAATGAAGTGGAGAATCAGATAACCTAATGTCAGCAGGAGTGTCAGCTCCGCTGTGCGTGAAAGCTTGGTGATCGTCCAGGTCATCATGCGTTGATAGACGCGGTGGCCGGCATCTAGGATCTCGATGATCGGGGTCAGGCCGTCTGCTAGCAAAACCATGCGCGCCGAGCGCTTGGCGAGGTCAACGGCACTGTCAACGGCGATACCAACGTCGGCTTGTTTCAAGGCTGGTGCGTCGTTGACCCCGTCGCCGGTCATACCGACCACATAGCCTTCACCTTGTAGACGCTTGGCCATCGCCAATTTGTCTTCTGGGGTCACGTCGGCGATGCCTGCGAGGTCTGCAATTTTGGTCCCGACATTAACCTCGGTGTACGAGCGCACCTCACCGTTTAGCCCAACTGCTTGGGCAATCGCGGCGGCAGTTTTTTGGTTATCGCCAGTCAGCATGATCACTTTGACGCCGCGTGCCTGCAGGGCCTTGATGGCAGTTGCGGAATCTGCCCGAGGTTGGTCTTGAAGGACGAACAAGCCGATTAGTTGTGAATCAACGACCACGGCTGCCGTACGGCCTTCGGCGAAGTTGACCGCCGTTAGGTCTGGGTGGTTGGTGGCCAGCGTCGCCAATTTTTTCAGTGCCCCGAGTTTCACGTTGACTGTGGCGCTGTCGGTGACCACAGTGGCTTGGGAGTAGCCGATACCGGAGGTGAACGGCGTGAATTCATGCCGAGGCCAGGCCTTAATGTTGTGTGCTTGAGCATAGTTGAATAGCGCCGCGTCGATCACGCTGGCATTGCGCGCATCCGCTGCACTGATTGCGAGTTGGGTCACATCGGCGTCTGGGAGCGTTGACCAGTTGTAGAAGGCGACCACAGCGGGTTTGTTGGTAGTGATCGTGCCGGTTTTATCCACGAGTAGCACATTCATATTGGCGGCTTCCTGAATCCCGGTGAGGTCGGAAACTAAGACGTGCTTGGTGCTCAAGACCTTGGCTTCGACCGAGTTGGCAACGGCAAAACTCGATGGCATGGCGATTGGGATCGTTGCGATGAACAGCATTGCCAGAAACGGTAGCATGGCGACCAAATCTTCATGGCGGACAACGGCCACGATGATCAATACCACGGCC
This sequence comes from Lacticaseibacillus suihuaensis, assembly GCF_054785075.1. NCBI lineage: Bacteria > Bacillati > Bacillota > Bacilli > Lactobacillales > Lactobacillaceae > Lacticaseibacillus > Lacticaseibacillus suihuaensis. The sequence goes on from NZ_BAAGBJ010000008.1 coordinate 23,668, forward strand.
AACACCGCATCGAGTGCTGCTAGATAGCCGATGATTTGGCCCAAGAGCTTCTGCAAATGGCCCGGCGCCGAGCTTTGGTTGATCAGGCTGATCGTTTTGCCGCTGCGGCTATTAGCACCGGTGGCGGTGACGATCGCTAAGGCATTGCCGGAGAGGACTTCGGTGCCGGCATAGGCCGTATCGCCAGGGGTGCGGTTGACGGCCTTGGCTTCGCCCGTGATACTGCTTTCGTTGATTTCCAGCGAGTCCGTCAGCAGACGCACGTCGGCGGGGATAATGTCTCCTTGGCGTAGGCTGATGAGGTCATCAACGACTAAGTGCTTGGCTGACACCTGTTTCCACTTGCCATCGCGACTGACCGCGGTGGTCGGCGATAAGTCATGTGATAGGCTGCGTAAGACCGTGTTGGCGCGGCGAGATTGAATCGCGCCATTGACCGCGGCAAAGAGCAACATTAGCACGATGAACCCGGCTTGGATGCTTTTGCCTAACACAATTTCAATGATCAGCGCCGCTTCGAGTATCCACGCGCTAGGCTCCCACAGGCGAGTGATAATGGCTGTGGCTAAGTTGAAGGGGGGTTCGGCCACTTCGTTGAAGCCATCACGGGCCAGTCGCCGGTCAGCTTCGGCTTGGGCGAGGCCGTTTAGATTGTTTTTTTCGGTCATAGTAGACACCAGCTTTCTGCAAGATACCAAACGGCCGCGCCCAGATTCGTGCTCGGACGTTTGGTCAATGCTGATCAGTCGAAGTCGACTGAATCAGGGAAGTGGGCTAAGCGCGTGCCGTCAGCGCCGAGTTCTTCTTCGATCCGCAACAGTTGGTTGTATTTCTCCACCCGCTCGGAACGGGCCGGGGCGCCGGACTTGAGCTGCGCAGCGTTCGTGGCGACGGTAAAGTCAGCGACAAAGGTGTCGCCGGTTTCACCAGAACGGTGAGACATCATGGTGGTGTAGCCGTTCTTGCGTGCTAAGCGAATCGCTTCCAGCGTTTCGGTGACCGTGCCAATCTGGTTAAGCTTGATCAAGATACTGTTGGCCATGCCTTGTTTGATGGCGTCTTTGATCAAGGCAGGGTTGGTGCAGACCGGATCGTCTGCGACCAGTTGCACGCGGTCGCCGTACCTCTTGGTGAAGTCAGCGAAGTGGCCCCAGTCCTCTTCCCCATAAGGATCTTCGATGGAGATGATCTCTGGGAACTTGTCCAGCAGGTGAATGTAGTATTCGCCTAATTCGGCAGGCGTGTAGGTTTTGCCTTCATAGTCGTAGTTCTTGGTGTCGCGGTTGTAGAAGTATGATGCCGCCGCGTCAAAGGCGATGGCGATTTCCTTGCCAGGCGTGTAGCCTGCCTTGATGATGGCGTCGTGCAGCATCTGCAAGGCGTCTTCGGAGTTCTTGAGGTCGGGCGCAAAGCCCCCTTCATCGCCGAGGCCCGTGGTGTAGCCGGCTTCTTCGATCACCTTCTTCAAGGTGTGGTAAGTGTTGGCGATTTTCTCGAAGCCATCACGGAAGCTGGAACGATCGACTGGGGTGATCATGAATTCCTGAATATCGATGCCGTTGTCGGCGTGCTCACCACCGTTGATCACGTTGTGGAACGTTTGGGGCAGCTCCAAGTCGGTGCCGCCGAGGTAGCGATACAGCGGTGTGTGGGAGGCGTTGGCTGCTGCACGGGCAGTGGCCATCGACACCCCTAAGATTGCGTTAGCCCCTAGGCGTGCCTTGTTAGGTGTGCCGTCTAAGTCGATCATCAGCTGGTCGATGTGGGCTTGGTTGAAGGGGTCGGCACCGTGCAAAGCCTTGTCGATCTCGGTATTGACGTTGGCCACGGCCTTTGAGACGCCTTTGCCTTGGAGCCGGTCGCCGCCGTCGCGCAACTCGACGGCTTCTTTTTCGCCGGTCGATGCACCAGATGGCACCTCCGCGCGGCCGAGCGTCCCGTCCGACAGGATAACATCGGCCTCAACAGTTGGGTTGCCGCGGGAGTCGAAGATCTCGCGCGCCTTCACAGTTTCAATCACTACTGACATAATTGTGCTCCTTCCGGTAAAAAAAGATGGCGTCTACTGCACGCAAAATCTGTGCAGTAGACGTCATCAAATTGATTTACCAATTAGTTTTAGTGGCGAACGTCATCGCCGATTAACTTTTAACACCCAAAGCATACTCCCTTACGAAATTTTGCGCAAGCCAGCCGACAAATTTTCGTGCAAAAGGCGGACTTGTCTTACAGCTGTACGTTTTGCTATAATGCTAGGCGTTATATTAAATTTTAATGAGTGTAACCGCGCGGCTGCCTGAATCTTGGCAGCCGCGTTTTAGGGGGAAGTTCAATGCAGCGATTGCGATACCAAGATATTTTAGCGGTATTCATCGGCGGCTGCTTCGGTGGGGTCGCCCGTTGGGGAATCGGCTTGTGGCTCAATGATACCGATACGATGCTCGGCACCACGGCGGTGAATCTGGTGGGCAGCATCGTGCTGGCGTTTGTCACTTATGGCCTAGCGGTGTACATCGACTTGCCGAGCTGGCTGATCCTGGCGTTAGGGACTGGTTTTGTCGGCGCGTTCACGACGTTTTCGACGATGGTGCTGAACCTCTACAAACACATCGGCCAATCGCCGGTGTATGCGATCGGGATTTTCTTGCTTGAGCTGTTTGTTGGTTTAGGCGCGGCGTTTGGCGGGTATTTATGCGCCGAAGCGTGGGGAAGGCGGCGACAGACATGGTGATGTTAGTGGCCTTGGGCGCGGGGGTCGGCGCCGTGATGCGATACGTGCTGACGCAGCTAGGCAAGAACTGGTGGCCTGGGGTGCCGCTGGCGACGCTTGTGATCAATGCTAGTGGTGCCTTCTTAGCGGGATTTTTGGCGATGTGCGCACTGCCGCAAGCGTGGTCACTGCTACTTTTGACCGGTGTGTGTGGTGGGTACACGACTTTTTCAACATTCATGACTGACGCGTTTATCTTATTGCGCAACCGGCGTTACCGTGCGTTTGCTTGGTATTATTTTGGCACGACGGGAGCCGGGATCGTCACCTTGACCATCGGTGCGTGGTTGGGTAGCCTACTGTAAGATAAGGCTTGCGTTTAGTCGACGAAGCTAGGACAATACACCGTATCTGATAAGGAGGCGCGTTCTGACCAAGAGTGAGAAGCGATTTGTTGTCGTCGAGAAACCGGCAATGGTAGGCGCACACATGACCGATGTTTTGGTCGATTGCCAGACACGCGTCCAGTATCTCAGTGTGTCGATCGGTTCAGGCGGTGGTCTGACGGTGCTGGTCGACGCAGAGGGCAAGCCGCTGCTGTATGATGGGGACTTGGATTAGCGAGTAAATAATTGAATGGGAATAGAAAGTGCATTAAAATCGAACACTAAAATGCTGATTTAGCGGCATTTTAGGAAGATACAAAGGATCCGATTGTAGGGGAAATTGTTACGCTCCCCGCCAGAATCCCCGCCAAGTTTGGGCCGATTTGAAGGGCTGAGCTGGCGGGGATTTTTTAGTTGCGGTTAACACTTCAATTTGATACAAAAATAAAAACCACCGGTATCAGTCGATGGCTTAAGCACGTGGTCGTACGCCGAAGTGGCGTTATCCACAATGCTTGGGCAATTATTTCAAAATTTCTGGGATTCAGTTAACGGATTGCGGCTGGATTAAGTGCCGCAAATAGCTCCGGCTCCCACATACTTCATCATAAACTGTGGTGCGTACCCCACGACAACCTAAAAAAATTGAAAACGATTCAGAGGCCGACTTGAATTTTTAGTCGGAATGATTTTTCCATGAGTTTCAAATTTTTACTTGCCTTGGTCTGAACACCAAGGTTTATCGTAGTCATTGTTGAGAAGCAAAGTCAAAATTTAAGGGAGAGAGCGACATGTCAAAGATGGTACTAAACGATGTCGATGTTTCCACAATCACCAGGGTGCCTGGTAACGATAACCAATGGGGGCTGGTTTACGCAGATCCGATCACTGAAAACGTTGAGGGTGAAGTGAATATTCACCCAATCAGCTACGAACTCAACGGCTTGAAAATCGCTGCCAACGTGTACACACCTGCTGGTTACGATCCTAAGGGTTCCTATCCCGCCTTGACTGTTGCCCACCCTAACGGCGGTTGCAAGGAGCAAGTTGCCGGCTTATTCGCTCAAAAGCTAGCCGAGAACGGCTACATTGCCATCGCGGCTGATGCAAGTTATCAAGGTGCTTCTGAAGGCCTCCCGCGTATGACTGATAAGCCTGAATACCGAGTTGAAGACATTCACGGTATGGCCGACGCCTTGTCTATGTTTCCAGGCGTTGACTACGATCGCATGGGTGCGTTCGGTATCTGTGGTGGTGGTGGGTACACCTTGCGCGCCGGCCAAACCGACAAGCGCTTCAAGGTGGTCGCAACCCTTTCTGCTTTTAACTCCGGGCTTGTTCGTCGCAACGGCTTCATGGATTCTGAAGCTAACACGATCCAGGCTCGCTTGCAAAAGGCTTCTGAAGCACGCGAGAAGATGGTTCGTGGTGAAGAAACTGAATACACCCCAGACCTGAAGGAAATAGCACCACAAGATGCGGTTAAGCTCCCGTACGCCTTGTATCGTGATGGCTATACGTACTATGCACAGACCCACGCGCATCCAAATTCAAGCTTCATCTACACCCAAGCATCCTTTCTTTCCCTATTCACCTTCGACGCGTCCGTGAACATGGACTTGATCAACGTGCCATTGCTCATGATGGCCGGCAAAGATGCCGACACCTTCTACTTGACTGAGAAGTGCTACGCCAACGCTACCGGCACTCAAGACAAGGAATTGTTCTTGATGGATGGCGTGCAACACATTGAGACTTACTGGAAGCCAGAATATGTGAAGCAAGAGGTTGCGAAGTTGCTTGAGTTCTTAAGCACGCGCCTCTAATCCCAAAAGCAATTTGCACCGAATGGGTGAACGCATCTAAGCGGCATGGATTTGCTAGCCGACCAAGACGTTTTTGAGTTGCTCGTGCGACCAACTGCTCAATCAAAAATCTATTTGAGTATTTTCAAAAAAGTCTTGCCTTAGTGTGAACACCAAGGTTTAGACTAAAGTCATTCAGTTGAAACAAGTCCGAACGGAGGAAAACCATGAAAATCGTATACTTTTCTCAAACCGGAACTACTCGTGCCGCTGCCCAAACCATAGCGAAGTTGACTGGGGCCGAGCTTGTCGAATTGAAACCGGCCAAGGCTTACCCGGCTGATTACCAAACGCTGACCATCGTATCCAAGCGAGAAATTGATGATGATATCGAACCGGAACTGGCGCCAATGAAGGTTGATTTTGCAAAAGACGATACGGTTTTTGTAGGCTTTCCGATGTGGTATCACCAAGCGCCGATGATCATTGCGAGCCTGTTTTCGACCTTCGACTTTTCCGGCAAGAAGATTGTGCCGTTTGTAACCAGTATGAGCTCGGACATTGCCGAAGCGATGCCCTTCATGAAAGGCTTAGCGGGCAACGCTTTACAAGCTGGGCTCACCGCCAACTCCACCAACGCAATTCGCAACTATTTATCCCAATACAGCTACATCAAATAATCGGAGGAAGTAAATCATGCAAACTAAAGTGAAACTGAACAACGGCATCGAGATGCCCCAAATCGGCTTTGGCGTGTTTCAAATCGCCGATCCCGCCATCGCGGAACAAGCCGTCGTTGATGCAATCCAATCCGGCTATCGTCTGATCGACACTGCCGCATCATATGGCAACGAAGAAGCCGTTGGGCGCGGCATCGCGCGCTCAGGCGTGGCGCGTGAAGACCTCTTTATCACCACAAAGCTTTGGGTGTCAGACGCCGGCCACGACGCGACCAAGAAAGCCGTTGAGACGTCCTTACGCAAACTGGGCCTGGATTATCTCGATTTGTACTTGATCCATCAGCCTTATGGTGACGTTTATGGTTCTTGGCGCGCAATGGAAGATCTTAACAAGGAGGGCAAGTTACGTGCAATCGGAGTATCGAACTTTGATACGGACCGTTTGATTGACTTATCCATAAACAACCAAATCACGCCTGCCGTCAACCAAATTGAGATCAATCCGTGGAACCAGCAAGCCGATGCCGTTGAGTTCGCACGGGCCCATGGCGTGCAGCCAGAAGCTTGGGCACCATTCGCAGAAGGCAAGCACGAAATTTTCAAAAATCCGGAAATTGCGAAGATCGGCAGTAATTATGGCAAGTCCAACGGCCAAGTCATTTTGCGGTGGTTATTGCAACGCGGCATCGTCGTGATCCCGAAGTCCACGCACAAAGAACGCATGGTTGAGAACCTCGATGTTTTTGACTTTGAGCTGACGGCAGAAGAAATGCAGCTGATTACGAAGTTGGACAAGAAGGAGAGCCAATTCTTCGACCACCGCGATCCCGCTGCGGTTGAACGGATACTTAACTTGGCCCGCGACGTCAAATAAATAATGGGGGAATCTCTGTCATGAACATCAATGAAGTGTCCAAGAAATTCGGCGTCACAAAAGATGCCCTGCGTTACTGGGAACGGCTCGGATTATTGCCAGAAATTCACCGTAACGCCAGCGGCTATCGGGACTATGGTGAACGGGACATGAACTGGGTGTTCTACATTCAAGTCTTACGCAAGGCCGGTATGACCGTTGAAGAACTAATCAAATTCGTAAAGCTATATCGTCAAGGCGACCAAACCGCTGAAGCGCGTAAGCAACTTTTAGTTGATCAACAACAGGATCTGATCGACCAACGCGACGAAATGCAAAAGACAATTGATTACTTGACGTATAAGATTGATCATTACGAAGATCACACGTTGAATTACGAAAAGGAAAAACTCGCCTACGAAAATGGTGGCGAGGTTAAGGAGAACTAATCATGAATCTATTAATTTTAGCCGCAAACGGACAGATTGCCCGAATTGTTGAAGACCGAATCTTGAAGGAAGCCGCATTTGCGGATGTGAACCTGACCTTAGGTTTGCGTAACACTGCTCGCTTAGCGGCTCTCGCAGCTGAAAATCCGCGGGTGACCTTGGTTGAAGCAGACCTGACCAGTGCTGACGACATCCAGCGCGCGATGGCCGGCCAAGACATGGTGTTTATCGCGGTGGTCGATCATGGCAAAGGTAATGCTATGACAAAAAATGTGATTGCGGCAGTCAAGCAGCACGGGACTGCGCGCATCATCTCCACCAGTCTGCTTGGTTTATACAATGAAGTGCCTGGCGAATTTGGACGTTGGAACCATGAAATGGTTGCTAGTGGTTTGCAAGCGGCAATCGATGCTGATCAGTTGCTGGCAGCATCAGGTATCACATACACGACTTTGCGCTTACCATGGTTAAATGATCGTGATGAAGTGAAGTACGAAATTACGCACCGCAATGATGAATACGTCGGTGTTTCTGGTTCCCGTCAAAGTATCGCAGATGTGGTTTTGAAAATTGTTGCCGATTCAACCTTTGCCGCAAATGACAGTATTGGCATTGCCGATCCGGCGACACAAGGTGAGCGTCGTCCGGTGTACTAAGCAATTTGAAGATAGCGACCTAAATTGGGTCGCAATTCTTTTCGAGAATATGTGACTAACGGTCATTTTTTATCAAGTAGCTGCGTCGTATACTTTCGTAGAGGTGAAATTATGGGTAAACGTGCTGATAATGCTAAAGCCACCCGCGCCAAACTTTTAGCAACGGCCGATCGTTTGATTGGAGAAGGCGGTTATGAAGGTGTTTCGGTTGATAGTATCGTCAAAGCGTCTGGAATTGCTAAAGGGACATTCTACAACTACTTCAAAGCCAAAGAAGATTTAATTTTCGCCCTTAGTAAGCAGCGCTTTGCGCACGTGACCAACCTGGATGTGACCACTCAAAGTGATGCTGTTGAGTCGATCAGTCGTTATCTCGTTGACTTTATGACTGTGATTGCGAATTCAGGCATCGGACTGACTAGGCAGTGGGTCCGGTATGTGTCAGCCAGTGAGGCCAATGCGGAAAAGTGGCGCTTAGACGTTGAATCATTGAACAACTTATTGGTGCGCTTAATGAGATCTGGTTGTTTGAATCGTAGTACGCCATCTCACACGCTTGCCAAGGAACTGATCACCCAACTGTACGGGATTATTCTGAGCTGGTGTATCGCGCCGATGGACGTAGATCCGATTGTCGTGACGCAGAAATATTGTCAATCTCGGCTGCCGCTATTATTGGCGCCTTATCTAGATCGTGAGTAGGCCGCTGTCTTCAGCGGCGTCACTTTTAAGCTAAATATGACTGCTAGTCATTTATGGAAAATCAAGCGAATTACGAAGGAGAAGCACATGCAAACAAAAAAAAGTCGATGGTGAAGTTATCAATTTTACTCGTGTCGGTGATTACAGCTTCTGCGCCGGCAATCAACGCCAACATTCCGGTATTGGCACAAGCATTCCCCAATGTACCATTAACGCAAGTCGAGATGTTGACGACTGTGCCTAGCTTTTTCTTAATGTTGGCACTGCTGGTCAGCAATTCTATCGCAAAGAAAATTGGCATCAAACAAACTGTGATTTTAGGGGTGAGTCTTACCGCAATCGCTGGTTTATCACCACTGATCATCGATAATTTTTGGTTGTTAATGTTGTCGCGAGCTGCATTCGGTTTCGGTGTTGGTCTGTTTAACTCCCTGCTGGTTGTGATTATCAGTCATTTTTTCCAAGGCCAAGAACGCTCACAGACATTGGGATTTCAGAGTACGTTTGAAGGTTTAGGTGGTGTCTTAGTTACCTTTATTGCGGGACAACTCGTTCAGATAAACTGGCATATGTCATTCTTGGCCTATATCATTACCGTTCCGGCGTTGATCTTGTTTGTCCTGTTCGTACCTAAGATTCAACCGGAACAGATCACAGAAAAATCCAAAACAACAGCAACTTCTAAAGGTGGCAAAGGTAAAATCAGCGCATTACTCGTGTTGACTTTCGTTGTGATCACGACGTACATGATTATGGGAATTAAAGTGCCGACCCTGATGGTGTCAGCTGGGTATGGTACTGCCACTGATGCGAGTTACGTCATCTTGGGGTTAAGTCTTGGTGCGATGCTGGGTGGCGTGATTTTTGGTCGTGTATTTGCTACGCTGAAAAATTTCATTTTGCCAGTGTCAATGTTAATGATGGTTGTGGCTATGGGTTTGATCGCAATCTCAAATCATACATGGTTGACAGTATTTGGTGGCTTCATCACCGGTGTCGGTGTGCGCCAATTCTTCCCATGGATCTTGAATAGTGTCAATGCTGATGGCAGCGGCAGTGCCAAGGGAACCGCACTGATTCTAATTGCTTACAACTTGGCCGGCGCCTTGTCGCCTTATTCGGCATTACTGATCCAACAGGTAGGCGGTTTTACAAAACTACGCACCATGTTTTGGGTGAACACAGCAATCTTTGGTTTGCTAGCTTTGGTAACGCTGATTGTTGTGGTTGTGGATTCTTCTCAAAAACGGGCAACTACTGAACTGGACACAAAGAATTAACAACAGATTGGGATTGTGCATCTATTCAATTAATCCTATTTGCAATCCACTATCTGCATCTGGTATCCTCAAACTCCAATATGATACGGGGGAGGTAGTGGCTGATGATTGGGTCGTTGGTTTCATCGGTGAATTCTGGGCTTATACCTGCATTAATTTTATTGCCCATGTCGTTGGCGGATTGTTTATGGTGCTGATTACTGGCGTCAGTGACGCAATTACTGCGCTATGGTGGCACATTCTATCCCCGTTCTTCATGCAAGGTTGGGTGATGATCGCCGTGACCTTCCCGGTATGTGCGTTGGCATATTTCGCATTACCATTGTTTTTGTGGTTCTTCTATTCGATGATGCGAGTAGTCCTCATACTGGCGGTTGCGGCGCTCGCAGTTTTCATCATGTTTCAGATTGGCAGAGTGCTCACTAAGATTGCAATCTTGGCCTTTGTCCTCGGCTACCTGCCTTACCTGTTCATTCGTAAAGTCCGCGGCCAAAGCACTGCAACGCAACCAGAATGATGATTTGTCACATCAAGTGCAATTTCTTAATTTGCAGTACTCATCGAGAGGTCACCACAAGTATGATACATTAGGCGAAATAGAGCACAGACATTTCTCGTCTATGAATCATCAGGCGGGGACGCGGCCGGGGGCTTACGATTGATGGCGAAATGGAGGGGCGGTCATGCAGCACTTTAACACGCTACTAGAATACTTGGAGCAGCACCTGGACGAACCGGTCGATCCGGCAATCGGCCGCATGACCGGTACCAGCGCCTATCACTTCCGGCACATGTTCGGGTACCTGGCCGGAACCAGCCTGACCGCGTACTTGCGGCAGCACCGCCTGGCGCGGGCCAATGCGCAGCTGCGGGCCGGCGGCAGTGTGCTGGCGGTTGCACTGGATGCTGGCTACCAGTCGGCGGAAGGCTTCTCGCGGGCGTACCAAGAGTGGCATGGCTTGTTGCCATCCGCGGTTGCTGAGCACAATGCGGTGAAGACCGCCGCTTCGTTTCGCTTTGAACTCACCATCAACGGAGGAATGAGCATGGAATATCAGATCAAAGACTTACCGGCGTTCAGCCTGATCGGCGTCACGGCCCGCGTCCCGCTGCAGTTCGAGGGTGAAAATCCAGCCATCGCCGCGCTGGTTCAGCGCATCACGCTAGAGCAGCGCGAGGTGATGCACACGTTGGCCGACCTCGCACCGCACGCGGTGATCAATGCTGACTTCGACGCCGAGGATTACACCAGCGAAGGTAGTCAGCTGACCCACATGATTGGGGTGCGGTCGACCAGCGACGTTACGGCTCAAGGGCTGACCGTGGTTGCGGTGCCGGCCCTGACCTGGGCGACTTTCACCAGCCGCGGGCCGTTCCCCGAGACGATGCAGGCGACCTGGGCTGCGACCGCCAGTCAGTGGCTGCCGGACAGCGGGTTCGAGCTGGTCGCGGCCCCGCAGATCAGCCACATCGACTACACCCAGTCGGCCGAGAACCGGACGACGACAATCTGGTTGGCGGTCCAAAAGCGGCATCTGCACGGCTAGCCCTGAACCGCAGCGAAAGGCTCACGAGAAGCCGCCGTGCGCATCGCGTCTGCCTGCAGGCGACGATGCGCGCGGTTTTGCTCTCGATTGGCTTTCCGCCAACGGCCCCCTTGAATAGTCGAAAGATGACATGGTTTCGCTTTCACACCATGGTATAATGGGCGCATTAACCATAGGAGGCGACACAATGAATCGAATCAACCTGATCTGCTTGGGCGTCCGCGACATGGCCAAGGCTCTGTCATTTTACAAGGGTCTGGGGTTCAAAACCGATGAGAAGGGCACCAACCCGCCGGTGGTGTTCTTCGACACGCAGGGCACGAAGTTCGAGCTGTTTCCGTTGACCAATCTCGCGAACGACATCGCGCCAGGGGTCGGCGTGCCGCTGAGTGCGGGCGGTTTTCCCGGGTTTACCTTGGCGATCAACGGCAAGAACAAGGCCGAGGTCGACGGGGTGCTGGCCAGGGCCAGCCAGCTCGGTGCGAAGATTGTCAAACCCGCCCAGCAGGCCCTCGACTGGGACGGCTATTCGGGCTACTTCCAGGACCTCGACGGATATTATTGGGAGGTCGCTTACGGTCCGTCGTGGGAGTTTGACGACAATGACATGCTCATCGTTTCCAAGAACGCGTAAGGGTGTGACCATATCAGGCTGAAACATTCGACTGCTCACATCACCGCAGTCGAGCAGGCTCTGATTGGAAGCGGCATTAACCGCGACTCACAACAATTGCGGGGACGAATCCCCGGCTTGCAATCCTCCTGTTGTTTCTTCAATTCACCATGACTAACGCAAAAATCGCCAGCAGGGAGAGACTCCTCGCTGGCGATTTGACGTTTCGGCGTCCATTTACTGGAAGCCACGCGGGCAGTCAGTCTGCCGTCGGCTTCACCATGGCGGCCTGGGTCGTCTCCTGCAGCGTCTTGATTAGCGCGTGCAGCTCGGCTAAGGGCGCTTGCTGTCCCGACAGCAGCCACTCGCGCCAGATGCCGTACACGCCGTTGGTCATGAACACCGCCCAGTAGGGATCGGCGTCCGGCCACTGCGCGTAGTAAGCCGACATCTGCGACGTGAACAGGTCGCGGATGAGGTACTCGTAGTGCCGCTTGTCGGCCAGGCGCAGCTGCTGGCCGAACTCGGTGAAAAAGGCCCGCATGTCCGCGAGCTTCTTTGGGGCCGGCCGCCGCAAAATCACGTTATCGAACAGCTGCTGCAGTCGCGGCGCGAAGTAGGCGCGCAGAATGTCCTCGAGCGTGGCGTAGTTGCGGTAAAACGCCATGCGGCTGACGCCGGCGCGGGCGACCAGCGCGGTGACGGTGATCGCGTTGAGGGGCTTGGTCGCCAGCAGCTGGAACAGCGCCTCTGTCAGGTACTGCTGCGAATCGTTTTTGATCTGAGTGGCGTGTTGGGTTGCTGCCATCACAATTCCTCCGTTCTGTCACAGATGCCGGGTCGGGCCTTGTGACGTGCTGCCCTGCAGTGTACGCTAGTGACACTGATGTTACAAGTGTATCGCAAATAAAGGAGCGGATTATGTCACAAAAACTAGTCGTTGTCACCGGTGGCTCGGGCTTCATCGCCAGCCACATCATCGCTCAGCTGTTACAGGCCGGCTACGCGGTGCGCACCACCGTTCGCGACGTCGAGAGGAAGCGGCCGCTGGTTGAGGCGATGATGCGCCAGGCCGGCGTCGCCGACCTGAGCGCGCTGAGCTTCGTCCAGGCCGACCTGACCGCGCCGGACCACTGGGACGCGGCCATCGCCGGCGCGGATTACGTGATCCATCCGGCGTCGCCGACCCCGACGCTGAACTTTAAGGACGAGGCCGAGATGATTGCTCCCGCGGTCAACGGCGTCTTGTACGTCCTGCGTGCGGCGGCCGCCCACCGCGTCAAGCGCGTGGTGCTGACGTCGGCTTACGGCGCGATTTTCGCCGGCCATCGCGACCGGAAGACGCCGTTCACCGAGGCCGACTGGTCGGACCTGACGCAGCCGGGGGTCCACCCTTACCAGAAGTCCAAGACGCTGTCCGAGCGCGCGGCGTGGGACTTCATCGCCCAAGACGACTCGGGCCTGGAGCTGGCCACCGTCAACCCGGTGGCGGTGATGGGGCCGGTGCTGGCGGACGACTACTCGCACTCCAACATCCAAATCAAGGACCTGCTGACGGGCAAGACGCCGCTGGTGCCGAAGGTCGACTCGGGTTACGTCGACGTTCGCGACGTCGCCAGCCTGCACCTCTTGGCGATGACCCGGCCGGAAGCCGCCGGCCAGCGCTTCTTGGCCACCACCGGCGAGACCCTGTCGATGCTGCAGGTCGCCAACATCCTGCGCGAAGCCTTCCCGCAGTTCGCGCCTCGGCTGCCCAAGCGCGAGATTCCGACCCCGCTGCTGAAGCTCGCCGCGGTCGCTAACCCGATGCTAAAAATGGTGGCGACCGTTGCCGGCACCTACGCCGAGACCTCCAACGCCAAGGCCCGGCGGCTGCTGGGTTGGCAGCCGCGGCCGGCGCGCGAGGCGATTGTGGCCACCGCGCAGTCCATGATCGACCTCGGAATCGTCAAGGCCGACTGAGGCAACGACAAAAACAGAGCACGCCCCGTTGCGCGGGGCCGTGCTCTGTTTTGTTGAGGTCGCGTCTCACGCCTCCTGCACCGGCAGCTGCAGCCTCAGGAACATGTGCCGCGAGTCGCCGGCCAGGTTCGGTGCCTCCGTCAGCACCTCGCACAGGTAATCGCCGCAGACCTGGTAGTGCTGGTCCTGCACCGCCCGCTTGAGCCGGGCAATCGCCGCGACCTCGTCCTCGAACCGGTCGCAGTACGTCGTCAGGTAGGGACCAGCCGGCATCACCTTGGTCGGCAGCCCGCGGTGGCCGGCCGCCATCACGAACATGGTGTCCGCCACCAGCGGCGCGGCGTCCGTGAAGTAGCGCCCGTCCAGCACCGAGCCGACGCGCTGGTAGTAGAACGCGTCCACGCCGTTTTCCGCCAGGTAGCCCTTCATCTCGCGCAGCGCCAGCTCGTAGGTGGTCGCGTCCATCTGGTAGATGTTGCCCTGAATCGTGTGGGTCAAAAGCCGGCGCTCGGGGCGCTGCTCGAGGTGCGGTGTCGCGTCCAGCAGGCCCTGGATCAGCGCGGCCTCGCTGGCCCGGTAGTCGTTGAGAATCCGGCGCTGCTCCTGGATGCGCACGGTCAGCGCGTCGAGCTTGGCCTGCTTGGCGTCCAGCGCCGTTGCCAGCGCCAGGTTGGCGTCCGGGGCGGTCATCAGGGTGCGAATCTCGGCCAGGCTGAAGCTGAGCCCGCGCAGGAACTGGATCATGTCCAGCTGCGGGCACTGGGCCAGCGTGTAGTAGCGGTAGCCGGTGTCCGCGTCCCGCTCCCGGGGCGAGAACAGGCCCTCCTGGTCGTACAGCCGCAGCGTCTGAATCGAAATGTGGTTGAGCTTGGCCATCGCGCCAATTTTGAGTAAGTTCACGAGTGCATCTCCTTGACTCTCTACCTGCCATAGACATTATACTTAATTATGTTCAAAAGTGAGCAATCAATTCATAGGAGGGTCTACAATGACGAATCAAAAAGTGCGTGTGATCCAGTACGGCTGCGGGAACATGGCCAAGGTGATCGTGCCGTACCTGCTTGAGAAGGGCGCGGAGATCGTCGGCGCCATCGACACCAACCCGGCAATCGTGGGGATGGACGTCGGCGAGTTCGCCGGCCTCGACCACAAGCTGGGCATCACCATCTCCGACGACGCCGACCAGGTGCTGGACACCGTCAGCGCCGATATCGCCGTGGTCACGCTGTTCAGTTTTGTCGACGATAACTTCGCGCACTTCAAGCGCGTGCTGGAGCACGGCGTCAACGTGGTGACCACCAGCGAGGAGATGTTCTACAGCTGGAACACCTCGGCGCAAAAAACCAACGAACTCAACCGCATCGCCAAGGACCACGGCGTCTCCATCACCGGCTCCGGCATGCAGGACATCTTCTGGAGCCAGCTACCGCTGACCGTGATGGCCGGCGCGCACCAGATCGACCGCATCGAGGGCGCCGTCAGCTACAACGTCGAAGATTACGGCCTGGCCCTCGCCCAGGCGCACGGCGTCGGCCTGTCGCCGGACGACTTCAAGCACCAGATCACCGAGGTCGAAAGCTTCCCGTCCTACATGTGGAACTCCGGTGAGGAGCTGGTCAGCCGCCTGGGCTGGACGGTCCGCAGCATCAGTGAAAAACGCGTCCCGGTGACGGCTGACAAGACCGTACACTCCGACACCACCGGTGAGGACATCCCGGCCGGCCACGCCATCGGCATGTCCGCGGTCTGCACCATCGAGACCTACCAGGGCCCAACCCTGGTGCTCCAGACCATCGGCAAGGTCTACCAGCCGGGTGAGGGCGACCTGTGTGAGTGGCACCTGAAGGGTACGCCGAACGTCGACTTCGCCGTGGCCAAGCCGGACACCGTGGCCCACACCTGCGCCACTATCGTCAACCGAATTCCGGACGTGATCAATGCCGCGCCAGGGGTCGTGACCGTGGATCAGCTGCTCGGGTTGCGGTACCGGTCCGCGCCACTGGGGAGCTATGTGAAGTAGAGCAAGAGCTTGCCGGTCGATTGCGATACTCGTGGATTTCAAGAAGTCCTAAGTCTCCGTGTGCTTCGGAGACTCGGGACTTTTTTCATGCAGCTGGACACAAGGGGCAATCTTACCCACTGACCGGGCGTCGATGATCTAACACCTGGTTTTCGTAGAGTTCCTTTTCAAATTGATAGGGGCCTTATTCTGGGGTGCTTTTGTTTCAACGTTTACAATGCTACAGTAAGCGTATAACCCTACGACAAGTGTTTGAGAGGAGCAATCAAATGACAGAACAACTCAACCGCAGCGAGGCCCCAGAGTCCTTGACCTGGGATCTGGCCGCACTATTCCCGAACGAGGCGGCATTCACGTCAGCGGTGAACGAAGCCCTGGCCAAGACCTCAGCGCTGGCCGCCCAGGCACCAACCTTCACCGCCGACGCCGAGCACTTCGCCGACACCCTGGCGGCGTACTACGCGGCCAGCGAGCTCGTGGACCGCATCAACATTTACGCCATGCTGGCGGTGGCCCAGGACACCACCGACCCGCAGGCCCAGCAGCTGGAGGCGACCGCGGATCAGGTTGCGACCGCGTTCGCGCAGGCGGTGGCCTGGCTGGAGCCGGCAATCGTGGCGCTGTCTAAGTCGAAGCTTGCGAAGTTCGAGGCGGCCGAGCCGGCGCTGAAGCAGTACCGCCACGCGCTGGCCGCCATCCGCACGCAGGTCGGCCACGTGCTGGCGCCGGGGGAGGAGCGGCTGCTCGCCGCGCTGGATACCACGGTTGCCGCACCCGAGGCGATCCGGTCCACGCTCGACGACGCCGACCTGACCTTTGGCAGCATCGTTTTCGCCGGCAAGACGCAGCCGCTGACCAAGGGGCTGCAGTACCTGATCGCCGAGAACGGCACGCGCGACGAGCGGCGGCAGGCGTCCAAGCAGTTCGGCGAGGCGTACTACCAGCACCGCTTCACCTTCGCGCAGAGCCTGCAGGCGCACATGCACGCCCAGAACACGCTGGCGCGGCTGCGGCAGTACGACTCGGCGCGAGCGATGGACCTGGGGCAGAACCGGATTCCGGAGGCGGTCTACGACACGCTGGTGGAAGAGACCCACGCGCACCTGGATCTGGCGCACCGCTACTACGCGCTGCGGAAAAAGGCGCTGGGCCTAGATGTGATGTACGCGTACGACCTGTCGGTGCCGCTGACCGGCGGCAAGCCGCCGTTTGCGCCAAGCTATGATGAGGCGAAGGCCACGACGCTGGCCGCGCTGGCGCCGCTCGGCCGCGACTACCAGGCCCACCTGGAAGACGAGTTCGCCCACCGCTGGGTCGACGTGCTGGAGACACGGGGCAAGACCTCCGGTGGCTTCGAGGACGCGGCGTACGGCGTACACCCGTACATTTTGCTCAACTGGACCGACAGCTTCGACGCCATGAGTACGCTGGCGCACGAGTCGGGGCACGCGATGCAAAGCGTACTCTCGGATGCCAACCAGCCGTACTGGGACGCGCAGTACCCGATCTTCACCGCCGAGGTCGCGTCGACCACCAACGAGAGCCTGCTCACCGCCTACCTGCTGGACCAGTCCCAGTTCGACCGGGATAAGGCCATCTACCTGCTGAGCAGCGAGGTTGAGTACTTCATGGGCACGTTTTACGCTCAAGTGCGGTTCGCCGAGTTCGAGCAGTTCATGTATGAGCTCGAGGACGGCGGCCAGCCGCTGACGGCGGAGGCGCTGACCGCCAAGTGGGACGAGCTCGAGGCCGCCTACTACGGGCCGAGCGTCACGCCGACGGGCTGGCCCCATGCGCAGTGGGCCAGAATCCCGCACTTCTTCTACAACTACTACATGTACCAGTACGCGACGTCCAAGGCGGTCGCGACGACCCTGGCCCGGCGCATCTGGACCGAGGGCGCGCCGGCGGTGGCCGCGTACAAGGACTTCCTGAAGGCCGGCAACTCGGACACGCCGGTGAACCTGCTGAAGCGCGCCGGCGTCAATGTCACCAAGCCGGAGTACCTGAAGGTGGCGTTCGCACTGTTGGAAATGCGGTTGGATCAGCTCGAGGCGCTGCTCAAGGCGTAGGGCGGCGGATTGAAAAAGGGCGCGTCGGCGATCGGCATCTTCGGCCGCCGGCGCGTCCTTTGCGCGGCGGCACCGCTCGCCGAGGCAGACCGGCCCGATTCTCCCGACTTCGCGTAGTGCATATGACAAACTATGCGCAGAGGTGTGGTGAAAACCTTGTATCTGCGCGGTTTTTCGGCACCTGGCCGAATATGGCTCACACTTGGTCATATCCAGTCCGTCGGTGCCGATGCAGTCGCGGCGCGGGTTGGGGCGACTGCTTGCGCCTATTTGATAATAGGCACTAGCCGCCTTCTGGTTATTGGCGTGACGGGCGTTGCGAAGCGCGGGCGTTGGCGGTAGAGTGGAGGCTAACGATGATGGGGCTGTCGCGAACGGAGGGCGAATGATGAGTCGAGCAAAACGCAAGCGCAAGAACGCGATGAGGCGGCGCGAGGCGCGGCGGCCTAGGACGATTAACGTGGACGAGGCCAAGCGGGTGGTCGCTCGCGCCCTGGTCGATTTTCAGCCCCAGCTCAACGCGATGGCTGAGCAGCTGGTGCAGCAGGCGCTCGAGAACGCGGCGGCCGGTCGGGACGACGCGGTGGACTTGGCGCCGGTGACGGACTTCGAGGGTACCCGCGACGGGGATGACGCGAACTTGGCCGACGACCGCGACGACGCGGCGGACTTTCCGGGCGAGAACGAGGATTCCGACGACTGGCTTGAAGACGAGCGGCTGGCCTATGGTGACGACTGGGACGGGCTCGCCGATGGGGACAGCGACCGGCAGTAGGCGGTGCGGTAAGCTAAGCCGAGGGGTGATGGCCGCGCTTAGTTGACCATTGGTCGCATCCCTCGGAATTGAACTGACCGAATGTTTGGCACGAACAGTGAAACGTTCGGCCTTTTTGGTGTGAAGTGCTCAAGGCTACAGATCAAAGCCTTCCTCGGCCGAGCTTAGCTACGCTTGTCACCGTGCTCGGTAAGAATCCGGTATAATGACGATAGTAGATTTTTCGGGAGGACAATCATGGCGCAAGGACTATCGCAACCATTACGCTCGCTGTTGATGGCGATGAACCTAGGGAGAAGCCAGGGTCATCCGATGGCAGGTTGGACGCTGCTGTCCATGCTGTATCGCGATGGCAGCACGGCCAGTGAGCCGATGACCATGAATTATTTGGTTGCCCGATACAACGGCGACTACTTAGAACCCGGCGAAAACCGGGTGGCGGAAGAAACGCTGCTTGGCGTGATGAAGGTGCTGGTTGAGCAGGCCCACTTGGTGACCAGTTCGACGCGCCGGGTTCGTGAGCGAATGGATTCGGGCAAGTTTCACATCATTCAATCGGCTATCTACCGCATCAACGCGGCCGGCATCGAGTACCTGAAGGCGATGCAGCGCGTGATCGATGCGGAAAACACGGTGGTGGCGTCGACCAAGCGGATCGGTGAATACGTGGCGCTGATTGATAAGTTCCAGCAGTACGAGGGCCTAGCCACCGACACCATGGCGTTGTATGAGGATTTCAACCGACTGCTGACGGCGTATGATGCCGTGATGAACGGGTTGCGCAAGCTCGATGTGGACTTGCACGACATTAGCACGGATCTCGCGTTTGACCGGGTGGGGGACGCCGCCGATCACCTGCGGGGCATGCTTCACGATGAGGCGATTCAGGCTTACAGCCAGATGATGGCATCGGCAACTCAGCTCCAGTGGCTCAAAGGCCAACCGCAATTTGCCCAGATGGTGGCCGAGTCGCGCCAGGCTGCCGGCAACCTTGACGTCTCGGTCGCCCTCGGCGATCAGGTGGCCTTGGAAATCGAACGGCGGCAGACCGAAGACTTTGTGACGCGGCGGTTGGAAAGCATGGTGCAGAGTTTTGACCCGGCGACGTCTGTAATCCAGACCAGCTTCGACTCAATCTATTTGTTGTTCACCACACTGGTGTCGGCGACGGACCTGTTGGCGCGTGAATACGAGCATGTTCGCGGACATTCAATCGACCTGCAAGCCCTGACGGCCGACATCGATCAGTTGCTGACCCAGGTCCCCCGCATCGCTTTGCCGGCGCAGTGGCCAGCGCATCTGCCGATGGATCGGTTGGGCAAGACGGAAATGGCCGAGGTGTCGGCGCTACCCAAAGACGAACGGGCCGATCGGATGGCAGACCTGACCACCATGGTGCGCAACGACATGTTGGAGGCCGGAAGCATGGAGCCTGTGACCCGTGCCGTGGCCGCCGCGGAAACTCGCGTGGTGACCATGGCGGACAATCCGGAAGTGGCAGTGGATGTTGACTTAGCCGGCGCGGAGCAGCAGGCCTTAGCCGAATTCGTCGACTTGGTGATGGTTACCGCCGATTCGGCTCGCGTCGATCATGATCTTGAGTGCCGGAACGTTGTGGCACGCGATGCCATTGTCAGCTTGTACCCGGCCACCCAATACGCACATCCAGAGGCGTTTGCGGCCTTTGGTCGGTCAGTGACCGAAGCAAGGGTGACGGGAGCGCAACCGATTCGGGTGCATCTGGCTGGGGAAGATTATGTGGTGGTGTTACCGCACGCGTTTGCGGTGACCTTTGGGCAAGGAGGGCGCCAAGATGGCGAAACTCACGAAGGCTGAACGCGCGGTGATTGATCAGCTGATCACGCATGGTGTTTTCACCGGGACGAAGACGGCCGAGATGAAGGCCAGTGCCATTGCGGCGCGTGACGCGTATCAAAAACCCGAGGGGCAGCGGCGGATCAACGGCTGGTTCAATCAGGTGTTCGGTCGAACACCGCTGTCGTTTCAGGATAATTGGGTGTGGTTGATGGGGCCAGGACGCCTGTCGAATCGGGAAATCACGGTTTTGCTGGCGACATTCAAGGCGGTCATCAACACGCCTGCCGCGCAAGGCGTGGAGGCGGATCGCGTAATCGAAGCGCGGCCAGTGATTGCAAGCGTCCAGACGGCAACGACCGGGTTATCGGACAGGGCGGTGGGTAAGTTGATTGATGAGCTGTTCGTTCAGCGGTTCCAGCTGCTGAAGCCGGACAACCCGGTGAACGCTGAAAACACGGCAGCCAGTCAAGTCGTTGATGAATATTGGGACGTTTCGGTCGATTTCGTCGCAATCGCGCAACTGTTGGTGCAAGCGATGAAAGCAAGCCTGAAACCGGCGGGTAACGTGACCGCGCAGCAACAAGTTAACGCCTACTTGCTGACGCATCGTTACATGGACAGCAGCGCCGGACCGCTGTGGACCACGTTGCAGCAGCTGAAGGCGCAGATCTCCGCGTCGTGGCAACCGCTGCAGCGCTTTTACTTAGAGGTCGGAGATGACTATGCGGCCTTGTTGGATGCGAGTCGGCGAGAGCTCACGTCACGTCAGTATTTTGTCGCGTTGGCGGTGGCGCGAACGTTAGCTTCGGGGTTGGCGGATGAGTTACTCGGAACCCGCATCAAGCAGCTGGCCCAGCAGCTGTACCCGCAGGCCAGTGTCAATCCGAGTCTGGTCAAAGATGAGCTGCGGCTGAACGGACTGGCGAGGCTCGAGCACGGCAGCTGGCTTGCGACGCCGTTGGTCCAGCGGTTCGCGATTACATTGGAGGATGAAGGCTATGGAGAATGACTATTTGCACCCCGTGAGTTACCATCTGCGCAATTTTGGCCAGTACTCGCGTCTGGATCTATTGGCCGCCACCGAGGGTAACCTCACGTTGCTCGGCGCCAATGCGGTGGGAAAAACAACGCTGGCTAATGCTTTTTACCCCGTTTTGATCGACGGCTCGATTGCCACGCCTAACTTCAACCCTGCGCGGTCCAGCGAGGCGGTGAGCGGCGGGGCCGACCCGCGCAACACCACACGTGATAAGCGAACCTTCAACTCGATGCTTCTGGGCTGGGGCCCGACACAGTATCAGGTGCGGACGGGGTACACCTACATGGTATTCGCCGGGCCCAAACGCCAGGTTGTGTTGGGTATCGGGGCGCATCGCCAGACAGATGGGAAAAAGGCGGCCACCTGGTGGTTCGTGTTGGAGTCACAGTCGGTGGCCGACCTGACCTGCCTAGATACAGACGGGGTGACCTTGGATAAGCAAGGCTTCATCGATGCGAATGCCGGCTTTGGCGAAGAACTGCAGGTCTATGATTCTTGGCAGGCTTATCGCGGCGCCGTGGCGCGTGATGTCTACGGCTTTGACAGCGGGGAGGCGTTGGGTAAGTTAGCCAACGCCTACCGACTGTTAGCCTCGCCAATCTTAACCGGCGGGAACGCCCGGTTTGCGCCAATCCCCAACGCCCTGCGCATGGCCCAAGAGCCAATTGACCGCGTTGGCATTATTGAACCCTTGGCCGCCTCTCAGCGCAGCCTGAATCAAACGTTGGCGCTGCAACGCGAATTACAAAACGGCCTGGACCGCCTTGCGCATATCAAGCGGCTTCAATTTTGGGGAAACTTGAATCACCTGAACGCGCCAGATGGCCTTTTGCCGCGCCACGTTGCGTTGGCCAGCCAGCGCGATCACGCACAGACGACGGTGACCACGGCCGTTGCCACAATCGCCAAGCTGGCCGAACAGGAGGACGGTTATCGCGACCTGTACGACCAGGCGGATGAGACGCTCGCCAGGTTGCAAGAACGGCTCGCAGATCAGGCGGGTCTCATTCGGCACCGCGATTACCTGGATGCACAGATTGCTGACTGGCGTAGTCAATTCGCGTTAAACAAGCGTCAGCTTGAGGAGAAGGCTGCCGATGAGGCTTTGGTGGCCGAGCACCATGAGGCAATGTCGGCCCTGATTGAAGCAGCGACTGCACTGCGAAAGGAACAACGAGACCCCGTTGTCGCGCAACTGCACGGCTTGTCGGCCAACCACACGGAACTGACCCAGGCGTTGGCGCAAACCGATGATACGCGAATGTTGGCCAGTCTGACTAATTACCTGACCGCCAAGCAGCATCAGATCAGAGACTATCAGCACTTGGCCGCAACAATCGCCCAGACCAGCGCGGATGCCGCACTCGTTGTGGGCATGCAAGAGCAGATGGGTGTGGCCATCGACACGCGTTTGACCGGGCGGCGCAACGCAGGCGTGAATGCTGGGTTGCAAGGCGACAACCAGCGCATTCACGAAACCGGGGCTGCGACCATGAACGGTCAAGTCGCCAAGTTGCAAGTCAAACAACAGACGCTGCTTGCAGGCGCGTCGGATCTCAAGGTCTTCATTGAAGCCCCGAACTTGCTCGCAAAACTGCAGGATTTGCAGGCCGAATTCGCGACGGCCATGGCTGCGCTTGACACTAACCGCCATCATCAAGACGTCGCGCAGGTCACGCTGACGGCCGCTCAGAATCAGCTGGACAAGCTACTGGCGGAGATTGATCCTGACTTCGATCCAGCGGTCGCCGAGACGCAAATCGGTGTGTTGACGGATGAACGCAATGCGCTGCAGCTGGATTCGACGCTGGCCGATCAGGTGGCCAATCAAAAACAGGTGATTAAGGACCTCGATGCGTCAATTAACAAGTTGATTCGCCAACGTGGGGAGGCAGAAGGCACTGTCAAGGCCAATCAGGGCTTGGTTGAGCAGGCGACGCAGGAATTGGCCGGCATCGACGACCGGTTGAATGCTGATCTGAAGCAGCTGCGTCACTATGCACCGGATGATGCGGCGCTTAGTGACATCCTGGCGACGCTCGCGTTCAGTCACAGCAACGGGGCACAGATTGGCGCACATCCCTTCAGCCAACTGGGATCGGAGCTGCGCAACACCTTGTTGGGACGTGAGCACGAACAGCCACTTGATGTCTTGTTCGATCGGCGCGAGGCGCATGATTTGGCGGCGCAGTTGCGTGGCAATCGCACGGTGGAGGTTGGCGATTTACTCGTCGTGCCTTTCGACTTGACGACGGCCATTGCGCTGTTTGCCAGCGGTCTGGAGGATTTGAAGCAAGCCGTGGCCGAGCGGGAGAGCGGCCAGCTTTTGGCGATGCAGACGTACCTCAACGCCGCGGCGATCCACATTTCCCAACAGTATCAGCTGATTCCCGAGTACAATCGGATGCTCACGGAGGGCACCGATCCGCGGGGTATTCGCTTGACTGTGGCGCTCGAGCCGCTACCGGGAAGCACTGAGGCCGCAGTGGCCGAGGCCCGAGACTTGCAATTGACCGCGCGACCGGCCTTGACTGCGTTGGTTCAAAACCGGATTGATCGCCTGGTCAACGACCCAGATCTAGCGACCGATGCGGAAGCCTTCATGGATGCCGCTGCCGACTTGCTCGACACCCGCCTGTGGTCCGAGTTCAAGATATACATTTATCGGCGGCATTCCGACGAACGGGAACTGGTCAACGATGCCTTTGTCCAATCCGGAGGCTCTGGCGCGGAGAAGGCACAGGCGATGGTTTTGCCGCTATTGTTGGTGCCCAAAATGCGGCTGCGTCAGGCGACCAAGGGGGATGCGCCACACTTGGTCATGTTTGATGAGTTCGCCGATAAGCTAGATCCCGAAACCGCACGCGCCTTTGCCCAAACTATCGCGCGTTTTGGCTTCAACTTCATCGCAACCATGCCCTCCGGCGCGCAAACCAAACTATTGGCTGATGGTGTGGCCAACCGGGCTTACGAAGTGCTGGCGCCCGACCGCGCGGATGGTAAATTTCACGCCAATCAGGTGCATGAAGTGATGCAGTGGCACGCGGCTGGCGTGACGGAGCAGGCGAATGAATGAGATTGAATCGGCTTATGTGGCGGCCACCGGCCGGTCGTTGCCAGCCCGTGCGGCGGCGCTGACGCGGTGGTTAGAGCGGGCAAAGGCCGGTGAGCTGCTTCCGCCGCGTTCGGTGCAGGCCGTTGAAGCCGGACTGGTCGCGCATGCCCTGTCCGATTCCAAGGTCGACCCACGCCACTACCACTATTACACTTGGGCAATCGACTACCTGCGAAGCCAAGGAATTATCATTCGCGAAATGTCTGCGCAGTTGATTGGGATGGCCTTGGTCTCAACTGGTGTCTTCAGGACCGACCTACCGCAACCTTTGACACTGAATCCTTGGCAAGCTGACGCGATGGCAAACTGGCCGTTGGCGACCAACCGGGCGGTGATTATCGAAAACAATGGGGTGTTCATCTGGCTGCATCATCTGCACCCCGGCTGGCCGTTGATTGATCAAGGGGGAAATGATTTTCAACCCGCTTATCTGAACTTATTGGCGACGCTGATCAACCGCGGCCTCGTCGTGACCTATCTGGGAGACCTGGACGCTGCCGGGATTCGAATGGCGGATACCTTACGTCAGGCGTTGCCAGCTTGCCCTGCATTTTTGGCGATTCAAACCCCCAGACGCGTGATGGCCTGGCTGAGTCGGTATGGTAAGGAAGATCGGCGCCGAACGCAGGTGCAGGCGATTCGCGATTCGGAGCTGGCACTGGAGATGAATAGCATCGTGTTTCAGGGCCAGTTTGTGGAGCAGGAACAGTTGTTGGCCGTGTATGAGCGGTTGATTGCAGCGTGGCTGGGCGCAAACTGAGCTTGTCGGCCCCGAGGGGTTGATGGGGTACATGATGTAATCAGGTTGACGTTCATCGTCCGGTTGGCCGGACGAAATCGTCACCTGCCGTGGTGGTATCGCGCCACCGTCGCTGAATAGGAACGCCTTGGGCCGCGCCATACAGCGGCCAAGGCGTTTTTGATTGGATTGATCTGAACGTGGCATCGGGACTAATCTGTTGCAACGTAACGCCCTGCTAATCGATGTCTCGCCGTCTGCCCTTGCAAAAAATAATTGTGAGCCAAGATGAACATAACCGAAAAAAATTATAAGAAAACGCGAGTCAAAATATTTGCTTGCGCAAACAACCCGCGCTATACTGACTTCAACCTGACAGTGGGAGGTGGCGGCATGCGCAGTTTCCGCCGGTGGCTCGGCGTCGTGGTGCTGGGGATGTTCTTCTTCATGGTGGTGGTGGATGGCAGCATCGTGACGATCGCGGTGCCGGCGATGGCGGCCGCGCTCGGGGTCGGCACCGCCCAGGTCAATCTGGTAATCGCGGTGTACCTGATCACCATCAGCGCGTTGCTGTTGCCGTTCGGTCAGCTCGGCGATCGCATCGGGCGGCCGCGGTTGTTTCGAATCGGCACCGCTGCGTTCTTGCTTGGGTCCGGCTTGGCCGGGGCGGCGCCGGCGTTCGCCTGGGTGCTGGCCGGCCGGGTGGTTCAGGCCATTGGGGCGAGTATGACGATGGCAACGAGCTACGCGGTGGTGACGGATCTATTTCCCCCGGGACAGCTGGGGCGGGCGTTTGGCGTCGAGAGCATTTTCATCTCGCTTGGGGCGCTTGCCGGGCCGGGACTCGGCGGTCTGATCCTGGCTCAGTGGGGGTGGCGCGAGATTTTTTGGGTCAACGTGCCGCTCGGCGGCCTGTGCCTGGTTATGGCCTGGTGGGCGCTGCCGGGTAACGCGCCGCGGCCGCGCGAAGCGCCTTACGACTGGGTCGGCACGGGCGGCGTGATTGTACTGGCGCTGCTGTTTTACGCCGCGACGGTGGCGGCGGGGCCCAGACCGCTGGTGGCGCTGGGCAAGCTCATCGGCGTCGCGCTCGGCGGTGGGCTGTGGCTGGCCTGGGAGCGGCGCCAAGCCGCTCCGCTGCTGGACCTGCAGCTGCTGCGGTCGCCACCGCTGGCGGTGCCGCTGGCCGCCAGCCTGCTCAGCTTCATCGCTGCCTACGCCTTCGTGCTGCTGGCACCGATTGACCTCGAGCTGGTCGGCCACCTCGACGCACGGGCGACCGGGCTGGTGCTGATGGCTGGGCCCGTGGTCGCCTTGGTGGCCAATCCGGTCGCCGGGGTGGTCACCGACCGCTGGCCGGCGCCGCGGCTGATGCGCCTTGGGATGGTAGTGCTGGTGGTGGTGCAGCTGGCGCTTGTCGTCCGCCCCGGTGGCGGGTCGGCTTGGTGGCTGGTCGCCGTGGCCGCTGTGACGGCGGTCGGCACGGCCGTTTTCACTACCGCCGCCAACACCCGCATCATGACCAGTAGCGACCCCGCGCATCGCGGCGCGGTTGGCGCGGTGAGCGCGCTGGCCCGAGAGCTTGGCATGATGATCGGCGTCGCGGTTTCAAGTGTGGTGTTTTACGGTGCGTTGAGCCGCGTCACCGGTCGGCAGGTCGCGTCGGCGCTGCACCAGCCAGCTTCAGCGCTGGTGGCGGCCGAGCGCGGCGCCTACGTGCTGGCCGCGGGGCTTTTGGTTGTGGCGCTGGGGTTACTGATGAAAAGAAAGAGGGACAAGCATGGGCGCGGACCACTTAATCGCGACGTTGAACATCGCGGCCAAGGTCGTGACGGAGCAGCTTGACGTCAACCTGCGGCCGTTGGGGCTGACGGCCAGTAACTATTATTTTATTCTGAAAATGGCCAACCGCGGGGCGATGACCCAAGAGCAGCTGTTTCGCCTGATTCACCTGAGCCCCAGCAACGTGACGCGGCGCCTGGCGCAGCTAATCGCGGCCGGTTTTGTGACCAAAAAACGCGCGGCGGCCGACCGGCGAACCTGGCTGTTGGCGCTGACGGGCAAGGGGCTGGCCATCGTGCCGGCGCTTAACGCGGCGCTTGAGGCCACCAACCGGCAAGTGTTCGCTAACCTGAGCGAAGGCGAGCAGGCACAGCTGGCCGCGCTGCTCACCCAAGTTTACCAGTGAGAATTGGAGGTTAAACCATGACAGCAATCCAAGTGTTGGGCATCAGTCAGCCGAGCTTGCAACTGCCACAGTCGTACGTCCTAGTGGCAACGGAGAACCGCTCACGGAATATGGAAAAAGTGCGCGTCGAGCGCTACCAAAAACAGGCGCCGCCCGTGCCGTACCAGGCGCATGTCACCTTGGTCTACGGCAACGACGGCCGCCTGCTGAGCTTCAACCGCTTCATCGCACCAGCGAGTGCCGCATTACCTAGCGTGGCGGAGGCGGAGGCCATCGCGCGGCGCGTGTTCAAGGAACTTGATCCCGGTTACGCCGAGGGCCTTGAGTACATCCGCACCGACGCGCTACACCGCGAGTTCCGCGATGCCGCCGGCGCCACGGTCACCATTCCTATTCGCTGGGTGAAGTTCGCCCACGACAACGGCAGCTACAATTGGGTGTCGGTCGGCGCCGGCGGGGAAGTGGTCGAATTCGAGCGCGAGTCGATGTGGGATTACTGGCACAACCGCCGCGCTACCGAGGAGTGGAACTACGACCAGTGGGTGCTGGCCCGCGCCGGCAAGGCCGTGCAGCCGCCGGCCCCGGAGGCCCTGGCCTGGGGGCGGCGCCATGGCCAGTGACCGTCAGTTCGACCAGCTGGTGGCCGCGCTCGGCCGCGCCAACCAACGCCTGCAGCAGTTGACGGACATCGATTACCCCACCGCCGCCTACAAGGGCTACAGTGCGGCCGGCGAGACGCTTGATGAGGTGTTGGCGGCGATTGAAGAGACCCAGGCGAATATCGATCGCCTGGAGGCCCGGCTGGCCGAGTGGGACGCCGAAGGCTTCGACGAGCCGCCGCGAGTGTGAGCGCAGCCGCAAAGCGCAGCCAAGCACCGCGGGAGCTCGAGCGTTTGTGGATAGGGATTGGAACAGTTCTGTGACCAGGCGAATGGGCCGGGTTGTGGGGCTGTTTTTTGGTGGCGTCTCGCAGTGTGTTGGGGGTCTGGCCGCCAGCGCAGATTTCGTACAATCTCTGGCCGCCGATGAAAGCAAAAAATCGTCTTTCCTCCGGATCGGCTTTGCTATAATGAACCTGATATGAACAGGGGGAAAAGTGGATGGAGACAAGCAAAGTGATGCAGGACTTGGTGGCCTTTCGCGACAGCCGCGACTGGGGTAAGTTTCACACGATGATTAGCCTGGCCCGGGCCCTCAGCATTGAGGCCTCGGAGGTGGAGAAGGTTTTTCAGTGGAAGGCTAGCGACGGCGACCTCACGGATGAGGATCGTCAGGCACTGAAAATGGAAGTGGCCGACGTGTTGACCTACGCCTATTACCTGTGCGACCGACTAAATGTCGACCCAGATGAGATTGTTGAGGCTAAACTCAACGTGAACCAGAAGCGACACTGGAAGTTCGAGGCGTAGCGATGACAGACCTGCATCCCGTTTTTTACAGCGTTGATTATGACGAGACTGGTGTGGTCGAGCTCGCCAATCTAACGGAATCGGCCCAGCGCGAGTTTCTGCTGCGGTATCCAACGGTCTACGTAATCGGCAGCCGCAATCGGCGCAGGCAGGTGATGCTGTACGTCGGAGAGACCAACGACATTGTGAGACGAACTCGGCAGCATTTAGAGGTTGACCCGATGAAAAGCGCGGAGTGGCGCAAGTTCAATCAGGGCCAGGCCGGGCGAATGCTGGTCATCGGTCACGAACATTTCAACAAATCGCTGACGTTGGACATTGAAAACAAGCTGATGCTGTACCTTTCGGGTGACGAGCAGGCCTTTGCGCTAATTAATGGTCGCACCAATCCGCAAGGCGGCTACTATCCCAAGGGTGAGAAGAATCAGATCTTCAGTCAGATTTGGGCGAAGCTTCACCGCCTCGAACCGGACTTGTTTCCGGTGGAACGCGCCATTATGGACTCTGCACTGTTCAAGGCCTCGCCGTTTCATGAGCTGACCGGCGAACAGCAAAGCGCAAGAGACACTGTGATTGCGCGAATTCAGGCTGCGCTGGCGCATGGCGACCGCGGCCAGCTGATTATCGTTCAAGGTGAGGCCGGATCGGGCAAAACCGTGCTGTTGAGCAGCCTGTTTTACCAAATTCAGACCACCTTAGACCGTGAAGGTGAGTTGCAAGACCGAGTGCCGGTTGCGGAGCGCCTCGTCGCCAAGCTGATGGTCAATCACGATCAGCAGGTGAAAGTCTACGAGCAGGTGATGACGCGACTTGGGCTTTTCACGCCGGCAGGGGATGAGGTCAACAAACCGACCCATTACATTAATCTGATTTCACCGGATGATTCGCCTATTGATGTGGCGCTGGTGGATGAGGCCCATCTGCTTTACACCCAGGGAAAACAGGCGTATCGCGGCGAGAATCAGCTTGACGATCTCTTGCAGCGGTCGCGGGTGGTCGTGGCAATCCTGGACCCGCACCAGGTGCTTGCGACTAACGGCTATCGAACCCGCGAGGCCTTTCAACAGATGGCGGATGAGGCGGCAACGCAGGGCAATTTGGTGACGCTGACGAATCAGCTGCGCATGGGGGCGGATGCAACCACGCTGGACTGGATTCGCAGCTTCGTGTTTGGACGCGTGGTGAAGCCCATTCCAAGCGATGACACCAAAGGGTACGAGTTGCGAATTTTCGAGACGCCTGGAGAGCTGGCCGCGGCGATTCGCCACCAGGCGGCCAATCTGGACAAAGGGCTGTCACGCATGGTTGCCACCTTTGATTGGCCCTTCATCGACAAGAAGCGACCGGACGACGACCCCAACCAGATGTGGCGCGTCCGCGTCGGCACCTGGTCGATGCCGTGGAATCTGCAGATTCCAGTTACGGACCGGCGTCAGGCTCGCCGCAACAAGCGACTAGCCTGGGCTGAGCAGCCGCAGACCATCGATGAAATCGGCTCGACTTTCACAGTTCAGGGCCTGGATCTGAATTACGTCGGGGTCATTCTGGGCCCGTCCGTCGGTTTTGAAAATGGTCGGGTGGTGATTCGCCCGGAACACAGTGCCAACCGCAATGCGACCATGAAGCGAACGCTGAACGGGCAGAAGCTGAGCGTAGCCAAGGAGCTTATTCAAAATGAGGTTAACGTGCTGATGACCCGCGGGGTTCACGGTCTGTACATCTACGCGGTGGATCCTGCGCTGCGTCAAGCTCTGCGTCATGCGCAGGCGTTTGGCGACATGGCGGTTGCCGAGCCGACGAAGACCTACGACTAATGACCTGCGACGCGACTCTCAAGTAAGGAGTGACTGCCCAATGACCGTTCAGATGATTCCATTGACCATCGATGCTTACGATGGCGCAATTGCGCCGTACGACCGCGGCGTCACGCTGGATCCAATTTTTCTGGTGCGCATTGTCGCCAAGCCGCCGCACTGGTCCGAAACCATCGACGGTGACGTGCAGCTGCGACGCCCGTTCATCCGCCAGATGAAGCGTGTGATTGCGCCTGTCGTGGCGGCCCATCGCGAAGTTTTCGGCAGAGATGCGCCGCTACTGCCAGCCGAAGTGATGGCCGACGCGCCGGTGTTCGCCACAGATTTGGCCCGAGCGCTGGAGACGCTGATGGTGCCTGGCGAGCTGGTGCTCGACTCGATTGACCTGGTTGGCGGCTGGCCGGCCTACGAGGGGAAAAACGACGCACTCAGTCGCCAGCTGTATCAGTGACAAGCTTCACTACAATTCGCGACATCACCAATAGCGCGGCCCCTTCATGACGATTCTGATCGTCGAAGCGGTCGCGCTATTTGGTTCGTACATCTTAGTCCCCAAGTTCAGCCACATGGGCAATCAGCAGCGGTGCCGCTGCGTCGACTTGGCCTTGAGCCAGCAGCGCGATGAGGCGCTTGACGTGGCGAATCGTGTGTCGGGCAGTCGCCTCAATCTCCCAGCCGTCGAAGGTTTTGCCGTGCTTGAACCACCGCAGCCACAACAGCGTCAGGTAGGCGATGTTGGGGTCGCGGGTGGTCTGCAGCAGTTCAATCAGGTCCAGCAACCAGGTACCTTCCGTGTTCAGGTATTCGAAAAATGAGGCCAGCGCCCATTGGGGATGGGTCTGGACGCTGACGGGCCAGTAGGCTGACACGAGGCGTCGGCCCAAAATTGCGGTCAGGTCGGCCGCGGTGAGGGGATGTGCCTGCGCGTAGCCGGCCAGCAAGTCCTGGAGGTGCGTGGTTGGCATCACCCACTGACCAGCCTGGGGCGGGTAGCTGAGGCTGCTGAGATCCGCTGGGCTCATAGCGCTGCCGAGGTCCCGGAGCGTCGCATCGAGTTGCGCTCTGATCTCGCTTCGGACGTTAAAGCGCGCTTCCCAGTTCCCGTCTTCCGGGTTTAGCAGCTCGTCGGCGATGGTGGCGTCCAGTTGCTGGTGCAGCGCGACGATTGCTTGGAGCTGTGCGAGCTCCGGTAGCTCGGCGGTAACCGAGGCGTTTTGAAGCGCGAAGTCTGATTCTTCCGGGTCCAGCCACGCGCCGGCGCTGGCCAGAAACTGCCGCTCGAGTGGGGCCAGCGCGGTCGTCTGCTGCTTGGCCAGCAGGTAGGCTTGGACGGTGGCCGGGAGGTTGCTGTAGTCGTACCAGGTGAGCGCGAGCGGGACCTGGTGGATGGCGGTGGCGTTGATGATGGCCTTGATGGCTTTGTAGTAGCGAGTTGCGGGCATGGGGGACCTCTTGTCTTGCGCTTTGTTGGCCTTAATCTAACCCAAGTGAGAAAGAAGGGCAAGCAACTAGTGTCAGGCACGAATGGCGGTACGAATGTGTTATGCCTAGCTGCCGATTGAGCCTTTAATCTTGCAAGATGTGTTGATGGCCCGCTGATTGGCCGAGGCCAAGAAAAAAACGTGAGGCAGGGGGAAAATGGCAAGGCTGCGTAATATTACAGATAACCGGTCGGTGTCACGCGACGGCAAACCGAAAACTGAAAGTAGCTTCCAGACGTTGATAGACCGGGGTGTTTGTATAGCAGTCGATGTTTGAACATGGACCGAGAGCAGGACTTCAGGCGAGAGTCCCTTGTCAGACTTTCTGGCGGTCAAGGAGGATATCCATGATTACAGTGAATAATCGCATCACAATCGGAGCGGCCGAGATGTATCTGTCAAACATGATAGCCAACGGCGAAATTGTGGACTTGGCTCGCGCGTCTGCGTTGACACTTGTTTTTGAGAACGGCGAGTCTCTTAGCCTTCGTCCTGACACTGTTGAGCGCTTGCAAATTTGGCAACCGCGACTAGGGGAGGCGGAACAGGCCGGCATTATCATTTGCGACGGTTTTTGGATTAAGTATTCCCTGGCACCAGCGGCGATTTTTTCGTCTCACTTAAATGCACAGGGGTACTCTGAGCATGATGGCTCGGCACGGATTCGGGCGTGTGGCGACATCAGCGCCATTGTGGTCACCCAAGAAGGCGCAACGCAGCGCTACTGGGTGAACTGGGACATTCGCTCGACCGATTTGGAAAACAATGTCGCACAACATTTTGCCGAAACGGAGCGAACAATGACCGTGCTGGCGATGGCACCGAAGGCCTATCCGTTGATAGACCTCATCCAGGCCGCCCGGCGGCCGGTCAACCACGTTGCAATTGTGGAGGCCTTGGGAGATGCAATCGCTGGTGCAACAGCCGCCGGTCGCTGCCACTTGATTGCGAATGTGCTGAATGAGTTCGCTAGCTTTGCCCCTTTATCAAGCCCTGATCCAAAGCGCCGGCTGATTGTTCGCCACAGCGTTGAAAACGCGTCTGATATGACTCGGCACACTTGGACACCTGTTCTCCGCATTGCAGGTGATGACGAGGACTACGTTGGGGTCGGGCTTTTGTCATATCAAGAGCTGGCGGGCATGACGATTGAAGTCGAGGGGCCAGATTTTTGGATTGGCTTTGCTTGGCTGTTGTGGGAAGTCACATTCGAGGGCGTCGAGGCAACCGAGCGAGCCCAGCACATCAGGGATTTCTGGGTAGGACTGGCCGAAGATGCAAAGGCACGTTACGCCTTCGACGTTGCCACGGCAAAAATGCGCCGGTTTCTGGATGCTTATGCGACGGCCCACAAGACGGACAAGGGCCTCGCCGATCTTATCTCAAAGTACTGGCCGCTCACAAAGGGGCGCCATGAAACTTATGGGGCTGGAATTAATATGCTGCAGCTTACGGTGGCTGAGCAGGAACCAGCTCTTTTAGCGCAATTCATGGCAGAATTGGGTGATGATTATGCCCGGTTTGCCTCATAAAATTAGAAGACAAATCAGTTTGGACAGCACAATTTGGCGTTTTCCCTTTTCAAACATGTTATCTAACGTGGAAGTGCGAATTAGTAGGGCTGACGTGGGGCCAGTCTACCCCCCACACCAATACCCCACAGCCCCGATCACCCCGGCCAGCGCAATCAGCACCACCGGGTTGACCCGCCACTTCAGATCCAGTACCAGCACGACGCCGAGGACCGCGAGGCTGACCCAGTCGACATGAGCGGCCGCCAGCGCGAACACCGAATCGATGCCGCCGATGGTGGTCAGCGCCAGCTGCACCGCCACGGCGACGATCAGCCCGGCGCTGGCCGGCTTGATGCCGCGCAGCAGCGCGT
The DNA here is from genome assembly GCF_054785075.1 of Lacticaseibacillus suihuaensis. Taxonomy (NCBI): domain Bacteria; kingdom Bacillati; phylum Bacillota; class Bacilli; order Lactobacillales; family Lactobacillaceae; genus Lacticaseibacillus; species Lacticaseibacillus suihuaensis. The sequence goes on from NZ_BAAGBJ010000008.1 coordinate 57,666, forward strand.
TCAGGGCCCAATTTTCCTGAATGCGCTGTTCGTTGCGCATGTACAGCGGCACGAACACCAAAGAGGGGATGCAGACGGTCAGCGTGACGGCCAAGGCGACCCAAAAGCCGCCGGCGAGCTGGCCGATGTAGGTCGCCGAGTTGATCGCGACCGGGCCGGGAATCAGGCCGTCCAGGGCGTTGAGGTCGGCGAACTGCGCCGCGGTCAGCCCCAGCTTGGTGGATTCGGCGTAGATCAAAGACAGCATCGCGTAGCCACCCCCGAAGCCTAGAAAGCCGATTTTGAGGTACGCCCAGATCATGGACCAGATCATCGTTTGGCCTCCTTTCGCGGCCGGTAAGCGATCAGGCCGATGGCGCCGGCCAGCGCGATCAAAAGCGGCGTGGTCAACAGGCCCAGCACGGTCGCCAGCAGGCAAAAGGCCGCCAAGCCGATGGCGACCGGATCCGTCAGGTTGTATCGCGCCAGGCGATACGCCGCGGTGAACAGGAACGCGGCGCTGGCGGCGCGAATCGCCTGCATGACCGCCAGCCACACGCCGGCTCGCGGAATCTGCTGATACGCCGCGGTGGCGGCAAGCATCAAGGTGAAGGCCGGCAGCACCGCGCCGATGCCGGCGGCCAGCATGCCGGCGCGGCCGTTGATTTTGCGGCCGACGAAGCAGGCGTTGGTGACGGCGATTACCCCAGGCAGCGATTGCGACAGGGTGGTGTACTCGTACAAGGCGGCCTTGGTGATCAGTTGACGCTTGTCGCACAGCTCGCGTTCAATCACCGGCAGCATCGCCATGCCGCCGGAGAAGGTGAAGCCGCTGGCCATGAAATAGATGCGAAACAAAAGCCAATTGGTTGTCATGTGATCCCTCCTGCTTCAGCATACGGGGAATGTGGTATCATTCAAACTATGAATTAGGTGTTGGGACCATCACGGAAAAATGATGGGGAACAGGAGGCCACCGTGAACATTCGCCAGCTTGAAATCTTCGTCGCCGTGGCCGACAGCCGCTCGATGACCCGGGCCGCCGCTCGCCTGTACATTTCGCAGCCGGCGGTGTCCAACGCCATCCGCGACCTCGAGTCGAGCCTTGGGTTGCAGCTGTTCGACCGCGTCGACAACCGGCTGCGGCTGAACCCGGTCGGCGTGGCCTTTCGCGCCAAGGCCACGCAGCTGTTAAAGGACCACGCGGCGCTGGCGGCGTTCGGTCAAACGCTGGTGCCGCAGCTGCCGCTGAGAATTGGCACCAGTTTGACTTTGGGCCAGGTGACGCTGCCGGGGGTGATCGCGGCCTTTCGCCAAGCGCATCCGGCACTTGAGCTGCGCTTGTACGCCGAAAACGTCGCGGCCATCAAGCGGCGCCTGATGGTCGGCGACATCGACGTCGCCTTCATCGAAGGCAGCGTCAGCAGCAGCGCCTATGTGGCCACGAAACTGTCGACCACCGCGCTGCTGCTGGTGGCGGCGCCTGGACTGCAGGCGCCAGGGCGGCTGAGCGTTCGCGACCTGGCGGCGATGCCGTTTTTGCTGCGCGAGCCCGGCAGCACCCTGCGTGATGTGTTCGACGAGCGGGTGCATCGGCTGGGCCAAGACGTCGTGCCGCTGCTTGAAAGCACCAACACCGGCGTTTTGCAGGCCGCGGCGGTGGCGGGGCTCGGGGCCACGGTGCTGCCGGCCCCGCTGGCCCAACCGGCGCTGGCTGCCGGCGAGCTGGTCACGCTGCGGCTGCCGCACGGGCTGACGATGGCCACGCAAAACTACGCGGTGACGCTGCGCGGTGGCAACCGCGAGGCGCTGATCGGGGAGCTGATTCGGCGCTTCAAGGCCGCCACGCCAACCGGTGTGACGGATTAGCCGGCGGCAGGAATTGGCGCGTTTTGCGCCGGAAAAGGGAGCATAATCATGAATGACACAATCCAGCGGCAACTGAATCACCGTTCGGTTCGGCGCTTCACCCCGCAAGCGGTGACGGCCGCCACGGTCGCGCAGCTGATGACGGTGGCGCAACACACCGCCACGTCGCACTACATGCAGGCCTTCAGCGTCATCAGCGTGACGGACGCCACGCTTCGCGCCGAGATTGCCGGCATCAGCCGGCAGGCCTATGTGAATGGCAACGGGCACCTGTTCGTCTTCGTCGCCGACCAGTACCGGGCCGCGGCGCTGGCGCAAACGGCAGACGCCCAGGTGCTGGGTTCGGCCGACAAGCTGTTGCAGGCGCAAAGCGATGCGCTTTTGGCCGCCGAAAACACGGCGGTTGCGGCAGAGAGCCTGGGCCTTGGCACCGTTTTTCTGGGCAGCGTCCTCAACGATCCGCTGCGCCTGATTGACCTGCTGAAGCTGCCGCGCTACACCTTTCCGGTGGTCGGGCTGTTGGTCGGCTATCCGGATCAGGCGACGCAGCCCAAGCCGCGGCTGCCCCGGGCGATGATGCATTTTGCCAACGGCTACGACACGGCCGCCGCAGTGGCCGGCATCGCCGATTACGACGCGGTGATTCGCGATTACTATGCCAACCGCAGCACCAACGCGCGTGAGGAGACCTTCACGCACCTGCTGACCCAGGCCGCGACGACGACGCCGGCCAAACGCGGTGAGCTCTTGGCGGCGCTGCACCAGCAGGGGTTCTTGCTCGCGTCGCGCGACGAGGGCGTCACCCAGGCCTGATTCAGGACCGTCGCTAAAAAAACGAAATCTGTGTGAGCTTAAAATTTGACGACCAAACTGGCAGGGCTTACACTGGCCTCAGATGATTGTCAACGGGCAGGCGAAAACGCTGCGGCCGCAGCGCTTGCAACTCTACTGCTTAGGGGGAAGGTCCGGGACATAAGCATTCCCAGTACCCCCACCCATGCCATGCCGAACCAGGCAACAACGTCGACGTTTTCGTGCAACGGCCTCCTCCGATTGGGGCCGACCACCAGGGTGTGGACCACCATCTTCCTGCCGCACAGTCCGGTGCCTACTCGCTTGCGAGGTAGCTGCGGCACCGAACTGACAGGGGGCTTGTCCCAAGGTACCGCGCAGCGATGCGCTGACCGGGGGACGACAGCACAAGCACGCAACCAACCAGCAAAATAACCGAGGCCGCCGCAGCGTTCTTCCCTGCGGTGGCTTTGGCGCGTCCGGCGCAGCGATGCGCCGGATTTTTGCGTGGTCTGTTTTTTGAATACGCAAAATCAAAAAATTATTTAATGACAGCGACCGAACTTACGCCGCGAGCGTGTCGGTGCGGCGAGCAGCGCCTACCGCAGGCCCTGTTAGCGGCACCGCTGCGCGATTTTGCCGGCGACGTCACCGCCAAAAGCTTGGCATTGGCCGATATACCAAGAAGTCATCGCGGCCGGTTGCTCACGCTTGCGCTCGCTAAAGAAACCGGTTACAATATGTCCGCTGAGAGGAGCGGGGAGAGATTAAGCGTTAATTAAGATGCGATGAGACCGGTGCGTCGCGTTATATTTGGCATGAGGATATTATTTGAGCTTTATTTTCCAGTTCGATGGGTAACTGAGGCGTAACACGCGGAAAGTGGAGGATGGAGAATAATGAAACGAAAAGCGTATCGCATCACACGGCTGCTGGTCCTGATGGGGCTGGGCCTGGCACTGTTGGTGGGGCTGGCGCTGGGAACGCCGCACCACGTCAAGGCGGCCGCGTCACCGAACGGCAAAACGTTCATGGTTTACTACCGCGCCTGGCGCGACAAGACCATGAAGGGCGTCAACACGGACATTCCGGACGCCAACACGCAGACCATGCTCGACTTGCCGCGGGGCATCGACATCGTCAACGTGTTCAGCTACGTGCCGGGCGGCCAGGAGGAAGCGGCGGCGCCTTACTTCGAGGCGCTCAAGACGACCTACGCGCCGGCCTTGCACCAGCGCGGGGTGAAGCTGGTTCGCGCCCTTGGCTACATGGGCATGGTGTCCGACTTCCAGAAGTACTACGCCGCCCTTGACGGCAGCAGCCAGTTCAACGACGACGAGGCAATGGCGGCCGTCGACGCCTGGGCGAAGCAGGAGATCGAGACGCTGTCCGGCCAGTACGGGCTGGATGGGCTTGACATCGACATGGAGCAGTACCCGACGGCGGCCACAACCGGGCTCACCGATATTTTGATCAACGCCCTGGGCAAGTACATCGGCCCCCGCGCCAACAACGGGACGCTGTTCATCTACGATTCCAACGGCTCCTACATGGCGCCGTTCCAAAACGTCGTGAAGAACTTCAGCTACGTCGGCTACCAGCAGTACGGCAGCACCACCACCCGCACCGAGGCGGCCGCCGCCGACTACAAGGCGGTGGGCTTTGACACCCGCCACTTCCTGGCCGGGTTGACCTTCCCCGAAGAAGGCGACAACAACCGTTGGTACGACACGGATCCAAGCGATTTTCTGGGCAGTCACACGCACCAAGAGGCGGACTTCATCGCCAAAAGCGACCTGGGCGGGATGTTCATGTACGCGGTTGACCGCGACGGCCGCACGTACTCGGAGACCGATCTGAATCACGTGACCCCGACGACCTACCGCTGGACCAAGACCGCGATTGCCGAAACCAAGGGCTACACCTTGGCGCAGGTTCAGCAGGCCGGGCTGCAACACGTGCAGCGCGTGGCCGCCGATCTCAAGTGGGACGACGCGACGGTGGCCAAAACCACCGCGGCGATCAACGATGCGCAGACGATTTTTGACGTCTACAGCGCGTTCATGTCAGACGACTACCAGGCGTCGCTTGACCCGCGCTTCGACGCGGTGCTGGAGCTTGAAAACCCGCTGGCCGACAAGACGGCTCTGACCGCGGCCATCACCAAGGCTGAGGCTGTGCTGCCAAAGGTCAAAGACCAAGCGGCCCTGACCGCGGCGATTGCCGCCGGCAAGACCGTTGTGGCCGACGCCTGGGCAACCCAGGCGGCCACAGACAGTGCAACGCAGGCGCTGACGACGGCGATCAAGGCCGCAGAGGCCGCGCTGGCGGCCCAGGCCAAGGCGGATTACGCGGCGGGCAAGGCGGCCGGCAAGGCGGATGGCCTGGCCGGTAAGGCATCGCAGGCCAAGCAGCTGACGAACCGGCCGGCGCAGTACCAGGCCGGCTACGCGGTGGGCTACCGCGAAGGCGCCAAGGCGCATGCCATCGCCGAAAAAGCCGCGACCAAGGCCCAAAAAGAGGCCGAGCGCCGCGCCAAGCAGGCAGCTAAGGACGCCAAGCAGGCGACCAAGCAGGAGGCTAAGGACGCCAAGCACGCCGCCAAGGCCGCGACCCATGCGACCAAGTCGAGTCAGCAGCCCGCAAGCCAGGCCGCTGGCAAGCAGGCGGCCAACCGCAACCTGCCGCAAACCGGCGATGCGGCCAACTTCGGCCTGGTTGGGCTCGGGTTGGCGCTGCTGCTCTTTGGCGGCCTGGTATGGCGTAAGGCGTAGTTCTAATTGAAATCCCCGTCAGGACACAAGAAGACGCCTGGTCGCGGCAGCGGCCAGGCGTTTTCACGTGGTTTTCTCATTCCGTTGACACCATGTCTTGACATGTCACGACACCGGTGCTATGATGGGTCCGTTCAAGAATTCACGAACACAACTACTTTTTGGAGGGTGCAAAATGAATTTCAAACGGATCGTAATGGCCGGGTTGAGCCTCGCCGCCGTGATGAGTCTGGCCGCCTGTGGTCAGTCCAAGAAGGCGTCGGCCCAAGATGAGCCCAAGCAGCTGAACGTGCAGTTCGTCCCGTCGCAGCAGGCCAACACGCTGGAGGCCAAGGCCAAGCCGCTGGCCAAGTTACTGCAAAAGGAACTCGGGATTCCGGTGAAGGTCTCCGTGTCGACCGATTACAACTCGATCGTCGAGGCGATGGCTTCCAACCAGGTCCAGGTCGGCTTCCTGCCGCCCGACGGCTACGTGCAGGCGCATCGCCAAAAGGCCGCAGACGTCTTGCTGCAGGCCCAGCGCTTCGCCGTGGTGCAACCCGGCGGCAAGACATCCGACAAGCTGACCGATTCTTACCGCAGCGAGATTTTGGTCAAGACCAACGGCCCGATTAAGTCGATCCAAGACCTGAAAGGGAAGAAGATCGCGGTTCAAGAGGCGACCAGCTCGTCAGGCTACATCTGGCCGGCCGCCGAGCTCAAGGCCAAGGGCATCGACGTGGCGACGCAGGCCAAGTTGGTCACCGTCAAGGGGCACGACCAAGGGGTGATGGCCGTGCTCAACGGCGACGCCGATGCGGCCTTCGTCTGGGAGGACGCGCGAACCGTGGTCCAAAAAGACGTGCCGGATGTGATGCAAAAGCTCACGCCAATCTACTTTACGCAGCCGATTCCCAACGACACGATTTCGGTTGCCAAGTCCCTCAAGCCGGCCTTCCGCGAGAAGCTGGCGAAGGCCTTCATGAAGATTGCCAAGTCCAAGGCCGGCCACGCGATTATCTCCGAAGTCTACGGCCACGAGGGCTACGTCAAGTCCAAGGACAGCAACTTCGACATCGTCCGCACCTACGAGAAGCGCGTCGAAGCCGCCAAGTAAAATCCGTGATTGCGACACCTTGCCGAGCAGGCAGGGTGTTTTTTGGCTGGCTCTGCGGCCTGCAATCCGGGCAACTGGCGGCGTTCGCCGGGTTGAGCGGCGTGATTCGCCGGCCTTGCGCCAGGCGGCTCAGCGCTGCCCCGCCTGGCGATCGGCGAAGCGCAGGTAGCCGACGTACAGCCGCATCAGGTCCAGCAGCTGGTGGGGGTCCATGCCGGTGGTCGCCTTGAGCCGCCCCAGGCGGTAGTTCAGCGTGTTGCGGTGGATGTGCAAGGCGGCGGCGGCTTGGTTGACGTTTTGGTTGCTTTGAACGTAGGCCAAAAGTGTCTGAATCAGCTCCTCACCGCGCGGGGTCGCGGCCAGTTCCTGGAAGGTGGCCAGAAGCGGCGCCAGCGGCAGGTCGGCCTCAAGCAGCGCGTGGAGGAATTCGATTTGGTCGAAGTAGTGGTAGTGCATCGGGGGCATTAACGCCGCAATCTCCAGGGTCTCAAGCGCCTGGTCGATCGCGGTTCCCAGCTTGGTGGTCGGTTGGCCGATCCCCACGGCCAGGTGGTGGGCCTCGCCGAAGCGCAGGCAGCGCTGCAGGGTGGCCGGCAGGGCGGTGACCACTAGCGCCACATCGGCGACCAGGTCCAGCGCGTAATCCGCAGCATCCATCGGCAGGCTGTTGGCCGCCGGACCGCGCAAGGCGACCGCCCAGCGCGGCTTGGTCAGGTCGATGTTCAGCTCCTTGGCCTCCAGGCGCAGGCTGGTGGGAAAGGCGCCGTCTTTGAGCTGGGCCCATTGGTACAAGAAGCGTTTGAGCCGGTCCTCTTGCGCCTTTTGGACTCGATTGTCTCGCTCCTGGGCGATCAAAAGCTGCGTGGCGGTGCTCAAAAGCGCCGCGAAGGGCTCGACCACCGCGGGGTCGCCGGTGATGCCGATCACGCCAATCACCGCGCCTTCAAACAGGATCGGCATGTTGACGCCGGGCTGGCCGTTCACGCCGTGGGATTGGGCCATCACCAGCGGCCTGTGTTGGCGAATTGCGTCGACGGCGCCGACGTGCTGGGTGTTCAGGCGGCTGGGGTCACCCGAGGCGATGATCTTGCCGGTTTCGTCCATCATGTTGATGTTGTAAGGGAGCTGGCCCATGATTTTGTGGACAATCGCCTGGGCGAGCTGGGGTTCGAGTTTCATCTGCAAGGCTCCTTGTGAATTGGTGAATTAATCAGTGCTCGCGCTCAGTCTACCACGTCACGACAGCGGCGCCTAGCGAATTAACCAACTATTTGGGTCATTTACCCCAAAAAACCGTCAAAACATTGTGCAAACGCCTAATCAATTCGCGAAGGTTAGTGGCTATACTGAAAGCATGGACAACGGCCGAACCGCGAGTGACGCAAATCTTGCTCACCACTGAGACATGGCCGTGCGGAGGCAAAAATGGCACAAACAGTTTTGTTACCCCAGGACGTGGCGGCGGCCGGCAAGGACTTTTTGACCGAGCGCGGCTACCGGGTGGTGGTGGCCAGCGCAAGCGACCGCGAGACGCTGCTTGAGGAAGGCCGCGGGGCCCAGGCGGTGCTGTTGCGAACGGCCCCTTGCGACGCGGCACTGATTGCGGGGCTTCCCGACGTGAAGATCATCGCGCGGCACGGGGTCGGCGTCGACAACATCGACCTGGCCGCGGCCAGCGCGGCCGGCAAGTGGGTGACTAACACCCCTTGGGCCAACGCTAGCTCGGTGGCCGAAACCACCATCGCGCTGCTGCTGGCGATCGCCAAGGACCTGAAAAACGACATCGAACACCAGGCGAGCGGCGACTTCGCCTACAAGTACAGCCACCACGGACTCGACCTTGAGGGCAAGACGCTGGGCATTATCGGTTACGGCAAAATCGGCCGGGCGGTGGCGGCCAAGCTCGCCGGGTTCGGCATGCAGATTCTGATCGCCGACCCGTTCGTCACCGCGGCGGAGGCCGGGAAGGTGGTGTCGCGCGACCAGCTGCTGGCGCAAGCCGATTTCGTCACGCTGCACCTGCCGGCCCTGCCGAGCACCATCGGCAGCTTCGACGCGGCCAGCCTGGCCAAGATGAAGCCGAGCGCCTACCTGCTGAACCTGTCGCGCGGCAGCATCGTCGATGAGCCGGCGCTGATTGACGCGTTGCAGCGCGGCGTGATCGCCGGGGCAGCGCTTGATGTGTACTCGCAAGAGCCGCTGCCGCTGGACAACCCGCTACAGCGCATGGCCAACGTGATTTTGACGCCGCACATCGCGTCCAACACGACGGAAACCATGGACCGCATGGCGCTTCAGGCCGCCCAGGAAATCGATCGGGTGCTGCGCGGCGAGCGGCCGAGCTGGCCGGTCAACCGCCCGCAAGGCCTTGAATTGGAGGACAACTGATGACAACACCAACCATTACCACCATGCAGGTCGTGCCGGTGGCCGGCTACGACAGCATGCTGCTGAACCTCAGCGGCGCTCACGGGCCCTACTTCACCCGCAACATCGTGATTCTGACGGATTCGCTGGGTCACGAAGGGTTAGGCGAGGTGCCAGGCGGTGAGCAAATCCGCCAGACGCTTGAGGCGGTCAAGCCGCTGGTGATCGGCCAACCGCTGAGCCAGTACAAGGCCGTGCTGCAGCGCATCCAGGCGCAATACGCCGGGCTGGACGCCGGCGGCCGCGGGGCCCAGACCTTCGACCTTCGCACCACGGTTCACGTGATGACCGGCGTCGAGGCGCCGATGCTCGACCTGCTGGGCCAGTACCTGGAGGTGCCGGTGGCGGCGCTTTTGGGTGACGGGCAGGTGCGAGATTCCGTGAAGTTTCTCGGCTACCTGTTTTACATCGCCGACCGCACTAAGACCCACCTGCCGTACCTGGCCGGCGACGACGACTCGGACGACTGGGGCCGCCTGCGCCGGCAGCCGGCCACCACGCCGGCGGCCATCGTGGCCCTGGCTAAGGCGGCGCATGACCGCTACGGTTTTGAGGACTTTAAGCTCAAGGGCGGCGTCTTCGCCCCCGAAGAAGAGGTCAAGGCCGTCAAGGCGATCAAGGCGGCCTTCCCCAACGCCCGCGTCGATCTGGATCCCAACGGGGACTGGTCGCTTGACACCGCCCTCAAGGTGGGACGCGAGCTGAAGGGGACCCTGAGCTACATCGAGGATCCCTGCGGTGCCGAGGGTCGCTTCTCCGGTCGCGAGGTGCTGGCGGAGTTTCACCGGCTGACCGACCTGCCGGTGGCCACCAACATGATTGCGACCGACTGGCGCGAGCTCAAGGCCGCGATTCGCCTGGATTCCGTGTCGATTCCGCTGGCCGATCCGCATTTTTGGACCATGACCGGCGCCGTGCGGGTTGCGCAACTCTGCAACGATTTTGACCTGACCTGGGGCGTTCACTCCAACAACCACTTTGATATTTCCCTGGCGATGGTGGCCCAAACCGCGGCGGCGGCGCCGGGGCGGCTGAATGGCATCGACACGCACTGGATCTGGCAGGACGGCCAGGAGCTGGGCACCACGCACCCGCACATTCAAGGCGGCGAGATGGCGGTGCCGCGCGACGTGCCGGGCCTTGGGGTGACGCTTGACCACGAGAAGCTCGAAGCGGCGCATCAGCTGTACGTCGAACACGCCCTGGGCGGTCGCGACGACAGCATCGGCATGCAGTACCTGATTCCCGGCTGGCAGTTCGAGGCCAAGCGGCCGAGCATGGTGCGTTAGTCAACCAGTCAAGGAGGTGATGGCCATGGCGCCATTGCACATTGTGGTGGCAATCGATTCCTTCAAAGGCAGTGCCACCAGCCTGCAGGCCGCAACCTGGGTGGCCGCGGGCATTCACCGGGTCCAACCAGACGCGGCGGTGTCGCCGGTCCCAATTGCCGATGGCGGCGAGGGTACGGTGGTCGCGCTGACCACGGCGCTGAACGGCCGCCTGATTCAAAAAACCGTGACCGGGCCGCTTGAGGGCCAGCGGGTCGAGGCGACGTTCGGAATGCTGGACGCGGAAACCGCCGTGGTGGAAATGGCGCAGGCCAGCGGCCTGAACCTGACCTCGCAGGAAAGCACCGACGCCTTACGCGCCTCGACTTACGGCGTCGGCGAGCTGATTGAGGCGGCGCTTGACGAAGGCGCCAAGGTGATCTACGTCGGGCTGGGCGGCAGCGCCACCACCGATGGCGGCGTGGGCATGGCCAAGGCGCTGGGTGTGTCGTTCCACAACGCCGCGGATCAGCCGATTCCCTGCGGGGCCCAGGGCCTGGCCGAGTTGGCCTCAATCGATGTTCGCCAGCTCGATTCCAGGCTTCAAAACGTGTCCGTGAGACTATTGTCGGACGTCACGAACCCGCTGTATGGTAAAAAAGGCGCGGCGGCCATTTACGGGCCGCAAAAGGGCCTGACCAAGCACCAAATCCCAACGGTGGAAAAGGGGCTGGCCCACTACGCCGAACTGCTGAGTCAGGTGGTCGGTCGAGACATCGCCCACCGCCCGGGGGCTGGCGCCGCCGGGGGACTGGGTGCCGGGCTGATGGCCTTCACCAACGCCGAAGTCTTTCCTGGCATCGACGCGATCCGCCGGCTGGTCGGGCTCGACCGGCTGCTGGTCGATGCCGACCTGGTGATCACCGGCGAGGGCAAGATGGACGCCCAGTCGCTCAACGGCAAGGCGCCGATCGGCATTGCCCGGGCGGCCAAGCGCTACGGCGTGCCGGTGGTCGCCTTGGTCGGGGCTCGCAGCGCCGATCTGGCGGCGGTTTACGCCGCCGGTATCGATGCGGTGTGGGCTGTGGGGCTTGGTCCTGAGTCGTTGCAAGAGGCCATCGCGCATGTTCAGGAGAACCTGACCTGCGCCGGTGAAACCGTGATGCGTGCGTTTTTGTTGAACAAGAAAGGTGACTGAATATGACATACAAAGTAGGTTTTGTTGGGTTGGGCATCATGGGCAAGCCCATGGCCAAGAACGTGTTGAAGGCCGGCTACGGCGTCGTGGCCTTCGACTTCAACCAAGCGGCGGTCGACGACGTGGTCGCCGCCGGGGCCGAGCGTGGTGACTCCGGCAAGGACGTTGCCGAAAAGACGCAGGTCGTGATCACGATGCTGCCCAACTCCCCGAACGTTGAGGCCGCGCTGTTCGCCGACAACGGCATCGCCGCCGGCCTGAGTGCCGGCAAGGCCGTGATCGACATGTCCTCGATCGCCCCGAAGGCCTCACAGTCCTTCGCCAAGCGCCTGGGCGAACTGGGCGTCGAATTCCTCGACGCGCCGGTGTCCGGCGGCGAGCCCAAGGCAATCGACGGCTCGATTGCCATCATGGTCGGCGGTCCCCAAAAGACCTTCGACGAATACAAGCCGCTGCTTGAAACCATGGGTGGTGCCGTCACCTTGGTCGACACGGTTTACGGTGCCGGCAACATCACCAAGTTGGCCAACCAGATGATCGTGGCGATCAACATCGCCGCCATTTCCGAGGCCTACAGCCTGGCCAAAAAGGCCGGCGTCGATCCGGCCTCCGTTTACCAGGCGATTCACACCGGGCTGGCTGGCTCCGTCGTGATGGATCAAAAGTCCAACAAGATTTTTGCCGGCGACTTCAAGCCGGGCTTCCGCGTCGCGCTGCACATCAAGGACCTGCAAAACGCGCTGGACACGGCCCACGACATCAACGTCGCCACGCCGTTCACCGCTGAGGCGATGGAGATTCTCCAGTCGCTCAAGGCTCACGGCCACGAAACCGAGGACCACTCCGCCATCGCCGAGTACTACGAAGACATCAACAACCTCAAGCTGCAGTGAGACCCTGGGCATGCCGTTGTGACGCCACTGTGAATAATCGTGATTGCCTGATTCAAGCCTAACCGCATGCCCATTATTGCTTTGTGATTTCACACACCGCGCCTGGCGAGTCACTCGCCGGGCGTTTTTGGTCACCAAAAAGGCGGCCGGGTCGGCGGCCGCCGTGGTTACTGCCTGAAAATGGCGCGTTGGTACTTCTCAAACCAGCCGCGGGAAAGCCCGCGCTCGGCGGTCAAAAGCCGGGTGCCGGTGGCGTAGACGCGCTGATTGGCCTGGGCGTAGTGGCGCCGCGCCGCCTGGGTGGCCGCGCCATCCTTAAAGGTCAGCAAGGTGAGCGTCACGCCGGCGTCACTTTGGAAGCTGACGCCGGTGGTGGCCGCCACGCCTTCGGGCAGCGTGGTCACATCGATTGTGGTGGGGTGAGCGGCGGTCAGGCCTCGGGCGGTCACGCCTTTGAGCGAGGCCGAAGCCGTGGTGGCCGGCTGGCTGCTGCTTGGGCTGGTCGCTGGGCTGCTCGGTGCGTCTGCCGCGGGCTGGCCGGCGCAGCCGGTCAAAAGTAAGGCGGCGGTGGCGACGGCCGCAAGTAACGCGGGTGTTGGGTTGGTCATGTTAGCAATCTCCTAGCTGGCATAATTGGCGGGATGAACCGCCTGATGCCCTCAGTATACCGGCTCGCCGTGCGGATTGAATGCGGCCTGAGGCGGATTGTGACGCGAAACTGGCGAAATTGCCCAAGTTTTTTGTCTTTTCGGAAAAGCTGTGCTACAATGCGTGTATATTTTAACCCGGCTAGGAAATAGTAAGTTGATCACCTGCGTGCAAAGAGATTGATGGTAGCTGAAAAGTCAACTCGCAGCTCAAACGAATGAATCCTACAAGGGGCGGAAGTTCCGGGTGGTGGCGCCTTAAGCCTAGAGTGGCCTTTCGAGGCAATTCAGGTGGTACCGCGACGATAGGGTCGTCCTGAGATGTTGAGCACATCTCGGGGCGGCCTTTTGGTTTTTCCGCAGTCGCTATGGGCAGGAGAAGAAAGGATGCGTTAACGTGAGTAACAAGTTGGTACTGCAAACAGATTTTGGGCTAGTCGATGGGGCCGTGGCCGCCATGTACGGCGTTGCTTACGGCGTGGATGCGAACTTGGCCGTCCACGACCTGACGCACGAGATTCCGCCTTACGACATTTTCGCGGCGTCTTATCGCCTCTATCAAACCACTAAGTACTGGCCGGTCGGCACGGTGTTCGTGTCGGTGGTCGACCCCGGCGTCGGGTCGGACCGGCGCAGTATCGCGGCCGAAACCACCGATGGCCACTTCGTCATCACCCCGGACAACGGGACGCTGACGCACCTGGAGCGCTACGTCGGCATCCGCCGCGTGGTGCAGATCGATGAGGTCAAAAGCGCCTTGCCCGGCAGCCAGGAAAGCCACACCTTCCACGGCCGCGACGTCTACGCCTACAACGGCGCCCGGCTGGCTAGCGGTCAGGTCAGTCTGGACGATCTGGGGACGCCGTTGGCCACCGGCGAGCTGGTGCGGCTGCCGCTGGGCAATGTCACCACCACGGCCGACACCATCAGCGGCACCATCGACATCTTGGACATTCGCTTCGGGTCGCTTTGGACCAACATCTCGTCCAAGGCGGCCCGGGCGGCCGGCATCGCGGCCGGCGACCAGGTTCAGGTCACCATTCGCAACAACGGCAAGCTGCGCTACCAAAACCAGATTCCGTTCACCCGTACCTTCGCGGCGGTGTCCGAAGGCGAGCCGCTGGTGTACGTCAACTCGCTGTTGAACCTGGGCGTGGCAATCAACCAGGACTCGTTTTCCAAGCTTTACCACATCGGCACCGGCGTCGACTGGCAAATTGCATTCAAGAAGATCAATTAATCATTAGGGGGATTTCATCATGAACAACAAGCGAAACACACTGAGCGTCAAAACGGTCGTCGCCATCGGCATCGGCACCGCCATCATTTTCATTCTCAAGCGCTGGGTCTCCATCCCAAGTGGTATTCCCAACACCAACATCGACACGTCTTACGGCTTCTTGGGCTTCTTCTCCATCCTGTTTGGCCCCATCGCCGGCTTCGTCTCCGGCTTCCTCGGCCACGCCCTGACCGACTTCACCGCTTACGGTTCGCCTTGGTGGACCTGGGTGTTCACCACCGGCCTGGTCGGCGGCATCATCGGGCTGTTTTGGAAGCGGCTTGATGTGACCCAAGGGGACTTTGGCGTCAAGAAGATCCTCGCCTACAACAGCGTCCAGATCCTGACCAACTTCGGCGGCTGGGCCGTGGTCGCCCCGACGCTTGACGTGCTGGTGTACTCCGAACCGGCCAACAAGGTCTACCTGCAAGGCATCGTCTCCGCGATTTCCAACAGCGTCTCGGCCGGCGTCATCGGCACGATTCTGCTGGTGGCCTACGCCGCGACCCGCACCAAGAAGGGCAGCCTGAAGAAGGAGTAGTCACACAACTCGTAAGAAAGGACTGTGCCACGGTGGCAGAACCGATCATCCAATTCGACCACGTGACGTTCCAGTACGACAGCCAGGCGGAACCCACGCTTCAAGACGTCAGTCTGACCATCACGCGCGGTGAGAAGGTCTTGATCGTCGGGCCTTCGGGATCGGGCAAGTCGACCCTGGGCAACCTGATCAACGGGCTGATTCCCCACGCGATTCCAGGCAAGCTGACCGGCAAGGTGACCGTGTGCGGCCAAGACGTCGCGGCAAGCTCCGTCTTCGACCTCTCCCAGCACGTCGGCACGGTGCTGCAGGACCCGGACAGCCAGTTCGTCGGCCTGACCACCGCCGAGGACATCGCCTTTGCCCTGGAGAACGACGGCACCGCCGTCGCCGCGATGCACGAGCGGGTCGCGGCGGTGGCCGCCACGCTTGGCATCAAGGGCCAGCTCGCCCAGTCGCCCCAGGACCTGTCCGGCGGCCAAAAGCAACGCACCGCGATGGCCGGCGTCTTGATCGACAACGGTCAGGTCCTGCTATTCGACGAGCCGCTGGCGGCGCTGGACCCGGCGACGGGCAAGTCGTCCATCAAGCTGATCGAGGACCTGCACCGCCGGCTGGGCGTGACGGTGGTGATTATCGAACACCGGCTGGAGGACGTCTTGACCCAGCCGGTCGACCGGGTGCTGGTGGTCGACAACGGCCGCCTGATCGCCGATGTCACCCCGGCCGAGCTGCTCCACGGGACGCTTTTGCCCCAGATTGGGGTGCGTAGCCCCTTGTACCTGCAGGCGCTGACCGCCGCCGGAGTCGACTTGGCCCAGGTGACCGGCATCGAATCGGTGGCCACCGTGGCGGCGCCGAACCTGGCCGCTCGGCTGGCCGACTGGTCGGCCGAGCAGCCGCGGCCAACCAAACCGGTCGCCGGCGAGCCGCTGCTGCGCGTTCAGGGGTTGCGCTTCGGCTACGACAAGCAGACGCAGATCTTCGACGGCCTGGATCTGACCATCAACCGCGGCGACATGGTCGCCTTGGTCGGGCGCAACGGGGTGGGCAAAACCACGCTGAGTCAGCTTCTGGTCGGCTTCGAAAAGCCGCAGGCCGGCACCATGACCTTCGCCGGCACCGACCTGGCCGCCTTGTCGATTAAGGAACGCGCCGATCGCATTGGCTACATCATGCAAGACCCCAACCAGATGATCTCCAAGAACTTGATTCGAGACGAGGTCGGCCTGGGCCTGGACCTGCGTGGGGTGGCCGCGCCCGAGCGCGATGCCCGCGTCGACGAGGCGCTGCGCATCTGCGGCCTGTACGAATTTCGCCACTGGCCGATTTCGGCGCTGAGCTTCGGCCAAAAAAAGCGCGTGACCATCGCCGCCATCTTGGTGCTGCGCCCGGCGATGCTGATTCTCGATGAGCCGACCGCCGGGCAGGACTGGCGTCACTACACGCAGATGATGCGTTTTTTGGAGCGGCTCAACCGCGAGCACGGCATGACCATCATGCTGATCACCCACGATATGCACCTGATGCTGGAGTACGCCAGCCGCACGGTGGTCCTGGGCGACCGCGGCATTCTGCTGGATGCCCAGCCGGCTACGGTCTTGTCGGACACCGCGGTGATTCAGGCCGCAAGCCTGGCCGAAACCAGTCTGTACCAGCTGGCCAAGCGCTTCGACTTGGAACCGGACCGCTTCACCAGCCAGGTGATTGCCCATGAAAGGCGGGTGACCGGGGATGAATAACACGCTCTTTGGCTTTGCGGCCGGTGACACCTGGCTGCACCGGCTGAGCGGCGCGACCAAGCTGCTGGCCTTCATCGGCATTTCGCTGATCGCCATGGCAAGCTACGACACGCGCTTCACCGCGGCCATCGTGGTGATGTCATTGGTCTTGTTCAAGATGGCCCACATCCACTGGCGCCAGATTCGCTTGGTGGTCAAGCTGATTTTGGTGTTCTCGCTGTTGAACCTGCTGACGGTCTACCTGTTCTCCCCGGAGTACGGGGTCAGCCTGTACGGCACCCGCCACCTGCTGGCCGGCAGCGGCTACTTCACGCTGACGCAAGAGCAGCTCTTTTACGAGCTCAACTTGGCCCTGAAGTACGTCGTGACGGTACCCTTGGCGCTCTTGTTTTTGATCACGACCAACCCCAGCGAGTTCGCCGCGAGCCTGAACAAGCTGCACCTGTCCTACAAGATTAGCTACGCGGTGGCGCTGTCTTTGCGCTACATTCCAGACATTCAGCACGTCTACCACCAGATCAGCCAGTCGCAGCAGGCGCGAGGTTACGAGCTGTCCAAAAAGGCCGGTCCGTTGCACCGGCTGCGCGGTGCGGCGCAGGTGCTGATGCCTCTGATCTTCAGCTCGCTGGATCGCATCGAAACCATCAGCCAGGCGATGGAGTTGCGGCGCTTCGGGCGCGACAAGCGCCGCTCGTGGTACATGGACCGGCCGTTTGGCGCCGCCGACTGGGCGGTGATCGCCGGCACCGGCGTGATCATCGCCATCGGCCTTTCGCTGTTTGCGGTCAACGGGGGACGCTTTTTCAATCCGTTCCGCTGAGTCGCCAAAGGCGCGGCCGTCACTTCCCGTTGGGGGTGGCGGCCGCGCCTTTTGGTTATGCGGTTAATGCTCTGGTTCAGGTCCGAACAACTGCTTGCGGTGCCGGGCGAACAGCCACACCGCAAGGATCGCCGTCAGGATGTCGGCCACCGGCTGTGCCCACAACACCCCGAGGTAGCCGGCCACCAGGTGCAGCACGACGATCGCCGGCCAAAAGACCACACCTTGCCTGGCCACCGCCAGGGCGAAGGCCGCCGGCGCCGCCCCGATCGTCTGAAACAGGGTGGTCATCACCAGCACGATCCCGACCGCCGGGGTGGAGAGCAACAGCAGGCGCAGCATCAAGGCGCCGGCCTTGACCACGGCAGGTTGGGGCATGAACAGCGCGATCAGGTGCGGCGCCACCGCGGCCAGCACGGCGGCCAAGACGACGGCGTAACCGACCAGCACAACCAGGTCAAAGCGGATCAGCTCACGCAGCCGCCGGTGGTTGTGGGCCCCGTAGTTGTAGCCCAAAAGCGGCTGGGCGCCAAAGGCGAAGCCGACCATCACCAGCATCACCACCATGTAGATTTTCAGCGTGATGCCAAGCGCGGCCATCTGAGTGGTGCCATAAGCGACCACGTGGCGGTTGAGCACCGCGGTGCCAAAGGCCTGCATCAGGTTGGTGATTGCCGCGGGAATGCCGATGGCGACCACGGCGCGAACCGTCGCGGCCGGCAGCCGCCACAGCCTGGGATCGACGGTGATGGCGACGCAGCGCTTGGCGGTCAGCACCAGCAGCAACACGTCGGTCAGCCCGTAGCCGATCACCGTGGCCAGCGCCGCCCCGGCGGCGCCGAGGTGCAGACCGAGGATGAAGAGGGGATCCAGCACGATGGTGACCAGGGTGCCGATCACCGTGCCGACCATCGACGCGGTGGCCTGGCCCTCGGCTCGCATCAGGTTGCTGGGCACCAGCGAGACGATGATGATCGGGGCCCCGATCGCCATGATGCGGTAAAAGGCGGCGGCCGGGGCGTAGGTGGCCGCAGTGGCCCCGAGCAGCCCGAGCACCGGCCGCTCAAAGACCAAGAGCAAGGCGGCGCAAACCACGCCGCAAAGCGCCGCGGCCACCAAGCAAAAGCTCGAGACCCGGCGGGTGGTGGTGCGGTCACTCGCGCCGAGTAGCCGCGAAATCACGGAGCTGCCGCCCAGCCCGAAGATGTCACCCAAGGCCAACAGGAACGAGAACAGCGGGGTACACAGCGCGACGCCGGACACCAGCGCCGGGCTGTGGGTCTGGGCGATGAAGTAGGTGTCGGCCAGGTTGTAGATCATGCTGGCGACCATGCCGGCCACCACCGGCAGGGCGAGGGTGAAGTACGCCTTGGGGATTGAGGTGCGTTCGAATAAGTCTTCCAAAAAAATATGCCTCCTGGCCGAAAGTGGCCACGAAGCCCATTATAAGGCACGGGCGGCGCGGCTTGCGCAGGTGGAAACGCAAATTGTATCATAAAGGCGGATTAATGAGACAAGGAGGTGGCGCGATGCGCTACGGTTACTGGTGGGGGCCGGACGGGCCGCGGCCGCAGGCACTGCAGGCCCTGGCCGCCGAGCGGGTGTTTCACGACGCGGATCAGTATCGCCGGCAGTTCTCGGCGCTGGGGGTGCGGCTGGCGGCCGGCGACGAGCTCGTGGTGGTTGACCTGCGGCGCTTGCGCCGTCTTTGGTCGGGGCCTTGAACAAGCTGGCGGAGCTGATGACTCGCGGCGTCAGCGTCGACGTCTTGGCCACCGGGCGGCTGACGGTCGACGCAACCGGCCGGCCGACGCCGGCTAGTCGGGCGCTTTTGGCGGTGCTGCACAGCGTGGCGGCGGCCCAGGCGCGAATGCTGGCCGTCGAGGTCCAGCTCGCCCCGCGGCCGGCTCGCCGGGGCCGACCACCGAAGCTTGGGCCCGGTCAGCGACTGGCGGTGCTCGACTACGCGACCACCCACACGCAGCAGGCGACGGCCACGCACTTCGGGCTGTCCCGGGCGACGGTGACGCGAATCATCGCGGCGCATGTCAAGCGGTTCAAGTGAAAGCGGCGGTGCCGACTTTTTTGGGCGGCGCGGTTGACAGCCCCGCTACTCGCTGTTATTATGTACCAGTACCTAGCGACAACGAGTACGAGTAATTCACGGTCGTCGGTCGCATCGGTGCGGATCAACTACCTAATGTAACAAGGCAAAGGAGAGACGAAATGATGACAGATGAAATGGCCGCGATCGCCGTCAACGGGGTTCAGAAGCGCTACGGCAAGCTGACCGTGCTGCGAGACGTGACGCTTGAGGTTGCCCCGGGCGAGATTTTCACGTTGCTGGGGGCCAACGGCGCCGGCAAAAGCACGCTGATCAAGTTGCTCACGACGCTGGCGCAGCCCGACGGCGGGACCATTCGGGTGCAGGGGTTTGACCCGGTCACCCAGGGCAGCCGGGTGCGGCGAGCGATTGGCCTGAACGCCCAGGCGGAGATGCTGGACGAAACGGTGTCCGGCCGGGTGAACCTGCGCCTGATCGTCACGCTGCTGGGTCTGGCCGACCCCAAGCAGGCAATCGCCGCGGTCGCCAAGCGGCTGGACCTTGACGCGTTCCTCGACCGGCGGGTGGCGACTTATTCCGGTGGCATGCGGCGGCGCCTGGACCTGGCGATGTCGCTTTTGGGCAACCCCGCCGTGCTGTTTTTGGACGAGCCGACCACCGGGGTCGACCCGCAGAACCGCCTGGCGCTGTGGGACCTGATTCGCGAGCTGCGCGACGGCGGCACCACGGTCTTTTTGACCACGCAGTACCTCGACGAGGCCGACGCCCTGGCCGATCGCATCGCGTTCATGCGTGAGGGCCGCATCGTCAAGGTCGGGACGCCGGCGCAGATCAAGCAGGCGGCGGTGCCGACCTTGGCCTTGACCGTCGCCGCCGGGCAGGTCGAGGCGGCCAAGGCCGCGCTGGCCGCGGCCCAGCTGCCTTACCAGCTCGCCGGTGACATCTTCACGCTGGCGGCGGCCGTTGCGCCGCAGGCCTTGGCGACCTTGGCGTCGCAGGTCGAAGTGACCGGCTACGTTCAAAACGCCGTCACCCTGGAATCCGTCTATCTCGCAGTGACTAAGGAGGCAAAGTATGCTCACGCTTAAGCAACTGGCGGCCCTGACCGGTCGCATCATTCGTCAAAACTTCACCAACGGGGACACCCTGGTCACCGTGATCGCGATGCCGGTGTTCATGCTGCTGTTTTTCGTCTACGTCCTGGGCGGCAGCATCGTCACTGCCGGCGGGGCGGCCGGGGCCACCCAGTACCTGAATTACGCGCTGCCGGGCTTCGTGCTCTTGACCATGGCGATGGGGTCGGCCTACACCGCCTTGCGCATCAACAACGATCAGACCAGCGGTTTCTTGAGCCGGCTTCACGCGCTGCCGATTCCCCGTTGGGTGATTCTGGGGGCTCACGTTCTGGCATCGGTGGTCTTCATGGTCGCGGCCGCGGCTGCGGTCCTGCTGGTCGGCTGCCTGATGGGCTACCGAAGCGTTGCCGGGCTCGGCGGCTGGCTGGCCTTTGCCGGCCTCGCCGTGCTGTTTGCCTTGACCATCACGCTGTTGGCCATTCCCTTTTCGCTGAAGGCCAGCAACTACGCGTCGGCCGGCGGCTTCTCGTACGTGCTGCTGATGCTGCTGTTCGTCAGCTCGGCTTTGATGCCGACGCGCGGCATGGCGGGGCCGGTTCGCGCCTTTGCCACGCACCAGCCGATGACGCCGATTGTCAACGCCGCCCGGGGGCTGCTTGCGGCCGGCACCGCGCCGCAGACGCTGCCGGTCGCGTTGGCCTGGCTGATCGGGGGGGCGGTGGTCTTTGCCGCCTTGGCCTACTGGGCTTACTGGCAGGTGTTCGTGAAGCGCTGAATGCCAAAAAGCGCCGGCTCACGATGGGGTGAGTCGGCGCTTTGCAATCTCAGTTAGCGGTTGATCGACCGGGCCATGCGCGAAATCGCGTGGCGTTCGCCGCGGATCGCCTTGCTCATGGCGTAGATGTTCTCGATCGGCGACATCACGCCCCAGCCGGCGTCGCCGACGTGCTGAATGTCGACGCCCAGCATCTTGTTTTGGATGGCGACGGATTCGATGTAGCGGGCCCCGGAGCTTTCCTGGCTGGTGCCGATGGTTGACATCACCAAGGCGCCGGCCTGATGCGCCAGCTTGACAATCGGCTTGATGTCGTCGGCGTCCAGGCCCGGTACGGTGCCGACCGCCGGCACCAAAATCACGTCGGCGCCGGCGTCCAGGAAGGCCTGGGTCGCCTCAAGCGACACCACCGGCTCGTTGACGCCGGCGCCGTGCATTTTGCCGGCGATGATCAGGCCGGAGAAGACCCGCTTGGCCACCTTGATGGCCCCGGCGATGTGGGCGTTGGTGACGCCGGTGCCGGGGTTGCCGGTGAAGCAGACGAAGTTGAAGCCGAGCTTTTCGGCCTCCTGCAGCGTCTTTTCGCTGGCCATGCGCCCTTCTGGAATCTCCAGGCGCGTCTCGGCCATGTCGGCGTTGGGGTCGACGGGCTCGAGGTTGACGCCGATCGGGCGGCCGACCAGGTGCTGCAGGCGGTGAATGCTTTCGCCGTCTTGGTGAACCACCGCGCCTTCGTCGGGGTACAGGCCAAAAATCGCCGGCTTCAAGACGTCCAGGCCGTTGAGCAAAATTAGATCGGCACCGAACGCGGCGGCGATTTCGCTGGTGGTCAGGCCGTCGCCGGCCGCCTCTTCCACCACGTTTTCGGACAGCACGGTGCGGCCCTCGCTGGCCTTGATGCTTTGCTTCAGCTCGGCGCCGTTCATCGCCAGAATTTCGCTTGAATCGGTGCTCAGTAATCGTTTAACCATTGTCATTTTCCTCCCGTAACGCGTCGTTACCTTCGATGGTAACCGCTTTCCGCCGGCGGGTCAAGGTGTGGTAAAATAGGCCAAAAGGAGTGAGACCATGCGCAAACCTGTTGAGGCGATGTCCTTTGCCGCCATTTATCCGCTATACCTGAGTAAAATTTCCAAAAAGGGCCGCACCCAGGCCGAGCTGGACGCGGTGCTGGGCTGGCTGACCGGCTACGCCCCGGCCCAGCTGCACCAAAGCGAGCAGACGCTGGCTGACTTTTTCGCCGAGGCGACGCGGCCGGCCGGTGCCGACCAAGTCACCGGTGTCATCTGCGGGGTGCGGGTGGAGCAGGTCGAAGACCCCTTGATGCGCCGCATCCGCGAGATGGACAAGGTGGTCGATGAGCTGGCCAAGGGCCGTGACTTGGGAAAGATTCAACGCGCCTGACGCGCAACCTGGATTGAAGCGACACCAACAGGGGCTACCCAGCCGGGCAGCCCCTGTTTGAATGTGTGGTTACAGCAGGTGAATGTCATGCGCGGCGCAGGCGTCAATCGTCGCCTGGGGCCACACGCTGGCCTGGACCTCGCCGACGTGAGCCTTGCCCAATAGCAGCATGCACAGGCGCGACTGGCCGATGCCGCCGCCGATGCTGTAAGGCAGCTCGCCTTTCATGATGGCCTGGTGGAAGGGCAGCTCGAGCCGGTCCAGGGCGTCGGCGGCGGTCAGCTGGCGCTTCATCGCGGCCTCATCGACGCGGATGCCCATGCTGGAGATTTCCAGCTTGCGTTGAAGCGGTTCGTACCAGAAAATCAGGTCGCCGTTCAGGGTCCAATCGTCGTAGTCCGGGGCCCGGCCGTCGTGGCGCTTGCCCGACTTCAGCAGGCCGCCGATGCGCTTGACGAAGACGCAGCCGAGTTCATGGGCGATACGGTTTTCGCGTTCCATCGAATCGAGGTCCGGCCAGCGGTCCTCAAGTTCCTGGGTGGTGACGAAATGCACGGCAGCGGGCAGCTTGTGGACCGCCTGCGGGTACTTGTACCAGACCTCGTGTTCCATGTGTTTGATCACCTTGAAGATCTGCCGCACCGTGGCCTCAAGCACGGCGTCGGTTCGCTGGTCTCGGGTGATCACTTTCTCCCAGTCCCACTGGTCGACGTAGATGGAGTGGAAGTTGTCTAGCTCCTCGTCTTTGCGAATCGCGTTCATGTTGGTGTACAGCCCTTCGCCCGGCTGAAAGCCGAAGCGGCCGAGGGCGGCGCGTTTCCACTTGGCCAGCGAATGCACGATTTCCATCGTAGCGCCGGGCATCCCGGCCATCGTGAAGGACACCGGGGATTCGGTGCCATTCAGGTTGTCGTTGAGCCCGGTGGCGGCGTCGACCATCATCGGCGCGGAGACGCGCGACAAGTTGAGCTGCTTGCCGAACTCGTCTTGGAAGGTTTCGCGGATGTAGCGAATCGCCTCTTGGGTCTGGCGAACGGTGAGCTTGGGGTCGTAATCTTGGGGAAAAATTGTGGTCATGAGAATGCCTCCGTAATCTAGATTTGTTCTTCGGCAAACAAAAAGTCCCCTGCCTCAGACAAGGGACGAAAAAGGACTGTTTTCGCGGTACCACCCAAGTTGCCTGCAAGCAGGCCACCTCAATCACGCACTAACATGCGCGTCCGGATGGTAACGTGCCGGTGACGTCGAGGCTTACTGCAAGTTCAGCCCGAGGCGAAGGGAGTGTTATTCGAAGGCGGCTTACCAACCGGGTTTCCACTACCCCCGGCTCACTGTACGGACGCCGCAACCTACTCGTCTCCCTGATGCCAATGTGTTTAGATGTTGGGAATATCCTATCACGTTCGCGGCGGATGTCAACGCCTTTTGCGCAAAAGGTACAGGCATAACCGGTTGTGTGCAACCGATTACCGTGGGATAATGGGAGCGGAGGTGAGGCCGATGCTCGCTGCAATCATCAACGCGCTGCTGGATCCCAACACCCGCGACTTCGAACGCGGGCTTTTGCAAGACGCCAAGCGCGGTTTGGAGGCCGGCCAGCGGGAACGCGCGGTGCTTTCGCGACTGGAGGCGGCGCTGCGACCGCTGGCGTTGCGCGACAACCTGACGCCCGGCGTAGCGGAGCTGTACCAGCGCTTGGTCGATCCCAAGGCGGCCGTAGCGCCGAAGCGGCCGCCGCAACGGCTGGTTACCTTGCGCGACGAGACCTCGGTGTTTGCCGGGGGTTGCTTTTGGTGTCTGGTCCAGCCCTTCGACCGCCGGCCCGGCGTTGTGGCGGTCGTGTCCGGCTACACCGGCGGCACCGTGCCGCGGCCGACGCAAGACCTCGTGGCAAGCGGCACCACGGGTCACGTCGAGGCCGTCGAGATTCGCTTCGACCCCAGCTTGATGACGTACGGCGAGCTGGTCGCGACGTTCTTGCAGCTGATCGACCCGCTGGATGGCAACGGGCAGTACCTCGACCGCGGCAGCCAGTACGCGCCGGTGATTTTCTACCGCGATGCGGCCCAGCAGGCGGTGGCCCAACAACAGCTTGCGGCGCTTGGCGCCAAGCTGGGGCGGCCGCTTGCCGTCGCGTTGCGGCCGGCCGGTACGTTTTGGTCGGCCGCGGCCTGGCATCAAGATTTTTACCGCAAGCAGCCGCGCCGCTACAAAGCCGTGATGGCGGCGCGGCGCCGGCTGCGGCTGTTTCAGGCGGTGGCGCGGCTGCTTAGCCGCAAAGACAGTCGCGGTCAAGAAACTGGATAGGCGCTGGGCTTGCCGGTCGCGGCCGGGTTCGGCATACTGACAACCAAAGGGGGTTAACACATGACCAAGATTACACTGACGCAAAGCTTCGTGGCCCTGATGGCGCAAAAACGCCTGCTGGACAAGACACTGATTCTGATCGCCGACGACGGCGGCGGCAAGTACTCGCTGCAAGGCGGCGCCTGCACCATCGGCTCCAAGTTCACGCTGATCGTGGTGGCTGCGCCGGATCCGGATTATCCGGTCGGGCTGGACAATGACTTCGGCCTTCACCTGTGGAGCTCCGATTACGACCTGCTCTTCTTGGAAAAGGGCCTGACCCTGGATTTTGTCGCCCATCAGATTCGGCTGAAGGACAACGCCCATGACTTCGACGACGGGCTGCGCATCGCCGACGGCCAAGAGGTGCTGGCGGCCTTTCACCGCGGGTTGACCGTGGCCGGGGTGAGCTGCTGAGCATGCGAAAGCCGGCCGCCGAGGCGCGTTCTCGGCGGCCTTTTGCATGCGCAAATTTTATGGATAAAATGCTCGTTTTTTGCGCAAAAATGCGGTAGTCTTAGAGCAACACATGCGTATTTGGGGGTACCCATGGAATTGTTCGGGAATACTTTTTTTTGGTCCTTCTTCTTCATCATCGGGCTGGTGGCGACGCTTGAGCTGATCGATGACGTCGGGCCGCAGCTGCTGCAGCGCTGGCTACACGTCAGCGTCGAAAGCGCCTGGCTGATTGTCGGCTACGCGCTGATGATTTTGTGGCTGGTGCGATTATTGCGGGTGCTTGGCACCACGTACTCATGGACCGCCAACACCTTGCGCAACGCGACGATGCTGCTGGTGGTCAGCAAGATCCGCAAGCCCAAGGCGCTTGGGGTGTTTCTGGGGGCGACCTTCCTGTCGTTTTGGCCGTTTTGGGACTGGAACCCTTGGGCCGTGGCGGGATTTGCGGCAACGCTCGCCTTGCTAGTGCCGCTGAATCACTACCGCAACTGGCTGCTGGCGCGGCCGGCGGCGCTGTTTGCCGCGGTGGGGGCCGCCGGGGTGGTGTACTGGCTGTTTGACGCCTACGCCTACCACTACCGCCTGGCCGACACGCTGCTGATCATCGGCTGCTTTTGGGCCGTGATGGCGATCGGGTACTTCTACGACCGGATGCTGATCTTTCGCAAGCAGCAGATGCGCAGCCTGATGTACGACACGCAGCACGACGACCTGACCGGCGCGTTGTCTCGCACCAAGTTCGCCTCGGACATCGCGCGGTGGCGCCGGCTGCGGGTGGCCGGCAAGATTCCGCCGGTCCACCTGGCGATGCTCGACCTCGACCACTTCAAGCGCATCAACGACGTCTACGGTCACCTGGCCGGCGATGCGGTACTGCGCCAGTTCACCAAGCGCTGCCAGGCGTTCATCGAGGCGGCCGATTACCCCTGCGCCTTGTACCGCACCGGGGGCGAGGAGTTCTCGCTGATCATCGCCGGCGGGGCCGACGATGCCGGCGCCACTGCGCTGGTGGAGGGGCTGGTGGCTAGCTGCCGCAACACGCCTGTTCAAGCCGGCAACCAGCTGCTGCACCTGACCGTGTCGGCCGGGCTGACCAGTATTTTCAAGGCGGATCAACACGCCGATAACGTGATTGGTCGCGCCGACTCGAATCTTTATTCGGCCAAGCACGGCGGCCGCGACACCACGGTCGCAGACGTCGCCGGCGGTCGCTGACCCAGACACACGAAACGCCACTCATCAAATGCGATGGGTGGCGTTTTTGGCGACTAATCCTGGGTTTTGGCGAACAGCCTTGAGAACAAAAGCGCGTTGAGCAGGCCGATGACCACCAGCAGGCCAAAGGCGATGGTCGAGCCGGCCGCAACGTTTTGGGCGTGGGTGTAACCGGGCCGCGACACCGCCCCCATCAACAGCGCCAGCACCGTGGTCCCGACGGCGCCGGCCACCTGCTGGCCGGTGTTGTACAGCGCGTTGGCGTCGTTTTGCAGGCCTTTTTCCAGGTGCTTGAGACCAAAGGCGACCGCGTTGCCGAAGGCCATCGAGCGGCCGATGGCAAAGACCAGGTAGGCGATGGTCACGCCCAACACCCCGAGGCGCTGGCCGGCCACGGCAAAGGCGATCAGCGCGACGGTGAACAGCCCGTCGCCCAGGTACAGCGGCAAGGGGCCGCCGAAGCGGTCCAGCATCCAGCCGTAAACCGGCTGGCCGAACCCGTTGAACAGGCTGCCCGGCAGCAGAATCAGCCCACCGATCAGGGCTGAGGCGGCGAACACGTCTTGCACATAGTTAGGCAACAGGAAGTTGATGCCGACGTTGGCGAACTGCAGCAGGATGTACGGTAGGAAGCTGTACAAGAAGGCCGGCTGCTTGAACACGTCAAGCGAAAACAAGGCGCGACGCGGGTGGCGCGACAGCCGGTAGAACCAGGCGAACAGCCCGGCGCTGACCACAAGCAGGCCGGCCAGCGTCACCCAGCCGCCGCTGCCGGCGGCGTTGAGGCCGACAATCAAGGCGACCAAAGCCAAGGCCAGCACCGCAAAGCGACCCCAGTCAAAGGCGTAACGCTCGGTGTTGGTGTACTGGCGAATCACCTTCAGGCCGACCACCAGCAGGATCAAGGCCAGCGGCAGCGTCGACCAGAAAATCATGCGCCAGTCGGCAAAGGCCGCGACCGCGCCGCCGAAGGTTGGACCAAGCGCCGGCGCGATCAGGATGATCAGGTTGGCCATGCCGATGTAGGTGCCAAGCTTGGCGCGAGGTACCACGTCCAAGATGATGTTGACCATCAGCGGGGTACACAGCCCGACGCAGCCGGCCTGAACCAGCCGGCCGGCAAGCAGCACCCAAAAGGCCGGCGCCGCGCCGCAGATCACATCGCCCAGCGCGAACAGAATTGCGCCGGTGGCGAACAGCTGGCGGTTGGTGAAGCGCCGCTTCATGTAGGCCGAGGTCAGCATGACCAAGGCGGCGGTCAGCAGGTAGCCGGCGGTCACCCACTGCACCGTGCCCAAGGAGACCCCGAACTGGTGCATCAGGGTGGGGAAGGTGACGTTCATTGAGGTTTCGGTCAAGACCCCCATGAACGACATCAAGGCGACGACGCTCACAACGAGCATTGGACTGGCAGTTTTGTGGTTGATGGCGAGCAGATCCTTTCAGAAATTGTGGCGACAGCTAGGCTTATCATCGGGCGATTGCCGTGGTTTGTCAATGGTCAGCCGCTGAAAATAACACGCGTGACGCCGTGCTACAAAATAACGCATTTAATAGCAAAACGATTAATATTTAAGAATATTCCGTTTATATTTACGGGCCAACCGCGACTTATCATCATCCGGCGAGCCTCATAATGGACGGGCCCGACGCGAGGGGAATAGGATTGAGGAGAAAGGAGGGGAGGCAATGACGAGTCTGATGATTGCCAGCCACGGCCACCTGGCCTCTGGGATGCAAAGCGCGTTGCAGCTTTTGACCGGGCTGGGCAAGCGGGTGACGGTGCTCGATGCCTATGTCGACCAAAGCGACGACCGGCCGCAGATTGCCGCGTTCGTGGCGCAGGCGAGCCGACCAGCGGTGATTTTCACCGATCTGTACGGCGGGTCGGTCAACCAAGACGTGGTTCGCGCGGTCGGCGACACGCCGGACGTGTTCGTGGTCAGCCAGGTGAACCTGGCCGTGGTGCTGGCGGTGCTGTTGGACAGCGAGCCGCTGGACGCGGCGCGGCTGGACGCCTTGATCGCCCAAAGCCAGGTGAAGCGCGTGACGCTTGCCGCCAGCGGGGACGGTGGCAGCACTGCCGACTTTTTCGACTGAGGCCAAGCGCCTCGAAGGGAGGAACGCATGATTGTACAGATTCGCGTGGATGACCGTCTGATTCACGGCCAGGTCGCCTTGGTCTGGACCAAGGAGCTGAACACCCCGGGCATCGTGGTGGCCAACGACAACGCGGCCAAGACCAAGGCGGTGCAGATGACGCTGCAGATGGCGACGCCGACCGGCAAGAAGCTGCTGATTCGCTCGGTGCAAGACGCCATTCGGGTCTTTTTGGATCCGCGCGGCAAGGACATGCGGCTGTTCGTGCTGGTGAACGCCGTGCAGGACGCCGCGACCATCGTGGCGGCGGTGCCGGGGGTGCAGGCTGTCAACGTCGCCAACGTCGGCCGCTTCACCCAAGACGCCCAAGACGCCCAGGCGCTGAGTTCAACGGTGATGCTGACGCCACCGGAGGTCAAGGCCCTGCGCCAGCTCGCCGAGAGCGGGGTGCCGACCTTCAGCCAGGTGCTGCCGAGCAACGCCAAGCAATCGGTTCAGGCATTACTGAAAAACGCCAAGTAGCTCACACGTGCTTCGGCTTGGCCGCAGCACGTGACCAAAGGAGGTTACATTATGTTACCAACCGCAACGTTGGCCGCCTTGTGCGTGTTCGTCTGCTTCGGCGGCAACTGGCTGTGGGGCCAGACTATGATCGAGCGGCCGTTGGTGGTCGGCCTGATCGCCGGGCTGATGTTCGGTGATGTTCGCACCGGCATCTTGATGGGGGCGGCGCTTGAGGCCATCTTCATGGGGGCCGTCGACATCGGCGGGGCCCTGTCGGCCGAGCCGGTCACCGCGACCGTGCTCGCCACCACCTTTGCGATCACACTGGATGTCAACACCAAGGCCGCCTTGGCCCTGGCGGTGCCGATCGGCGTGTTCGCCGCCTTCATCTCGATGTTTTTGAAAAACGTGGTGATGAACGTGTTCGCCCCGGCGGTTGACCGCGTCGCGGCCAACAACGACCCGAAGGCCTTGACCTGGCTGCACTTTGGCATGTGGTTTCTGAATTACTTCGTGTTCTCCTTGGTGACCTTCTTCTCCGTGCTGGCCGGGGCCAAGCCCGTGCAGCACCTGGTCACCGCGATTCCGCAAAACCTGATGGCGGGGCTGTCGGCCACCGGTGGCCTGCTGCCGGCGGTCGGCTTTGCCATTCTGATGCGGATGCTGTGGAGCCGCCAGCTGTCGCCGTATTACTTCCTGGGCTTCGTGCTGTCGGCCTACATGGCGCTGCCCTCGGTCGCGGTGGCGGCGATGGGCATCATCATCGTGTGTTTGCAGTGGCTTCTGGATAAGCAGCTGCTGACGCTGTCCCAAAGTCGCGGTGCGGCGCCGGCTGCCGGGGATGAACAAGCCAAGGAAGAGGAGGCGTTTTTCGAATGAAGCTGACGCAAAATGTGTCCAAGGCCGACCGCAAAATGCTCAACCGGATTTTCTGGCGCTCCTTCACCGTGTTCGCCAGCCGCGCCGGGGCCACCAAGGCCCACGCGCCCGGCTTCATGTACTCGGTGATGCCGGCCTTGGACCGCTACTACAAAGACGACCCGACCGGCCACCGCGAGGCGATGCAGCGCCACACCACGTGGTACAACATCACCCAAAACGTCGGGACCTTCGTGATGGGGCTGGTCGCGGCGATGGAGAAGAAAAACGCCGAGACCAAGGATTTTGACCCCGAGGCAATCGTCGCCTTGAAGACCTCGTTGATGGGGCCGCTGTCTGGCATCGGCGACTCGATTTTCTGGGGCGTGTTGCGCGTGATTGCCGCCGGCATCGGCATCAGCCTGGCCAGCCAAGGCTCGGTGCTTGGCCCCATCCTGTTTTTGATCATCTACAACGTGCCATCGATTCTGACGCGCTACTACCTGACCTACGCCGGCTTCACGCTGGGTGACACCTTCATTCAGCGGATGTACGAGAACGGTAGCATGAAGCTGTTGAGCAAGGCCGCGGCGACCTTGGGGTTGATGATGATCGGCAGCATGACCGCCACGATGGTCACCTTCAAGAGCAAGCTGGCCATTCCGATTCAAGGAGGCAAGCCGATTGCGATTCAGACCTACCTGGATCAGCTGTGGAAGGGGCTGGTGCCGCTGGCGGTGACGCTTGGTTGTTACTGGCTGTTGAGCAAGAAGGTTAACGTCAACTGGATTTTGCTCGGTGTGTTGCTGCTGGCCATCGTGATGGGACTGGTCGGCATCGTGTGAGCGTTGGATACAAACGGGCCTGCCGCACAAATTGAGTGCGACAGGCCTGTTTGCGTTGGTGAAGCCGGGTGACACCGGGTTTGGGCGCAGCGGTGGCGCGGTTGCGATACTTCGCGTGTCGGCCCTCCCGCGCCGCGCCTACGTGATGGCGGCCACCGGGGCCCGGCGCGTCAGTACTGGTGGGTGATCGCCGGCATCGCCGCGATCGCTTGCTTCAGCGCCTGCTTTTGATGCGTAGTGGCGCCGAACCGCGCGGTCAGCGCCTTCAGGCTGATGGTGTGCTCGACTTCCGGCTGCTCGGCCGTTGGCTTGCCGGAGCTTGCGTCCTTGCGCCAGTAATGCACGGCGTCGCCGCTGATTTCAAACCCCAGCGACGTGACGGCGTGGCCGGCGTCGATGCGCAGGCGAGTCTGGTAGGTATAAACGGCCAGCCCCGGCTCCTGCCACAGCGCGGTGATGTCGTTGCCCTTGCCAAACGCCAAGGCGTAAAGCATTAGGCCGACCTTTTTGGTGGCGTGGTCAGCGGCGGTCGCCGGATCAAGCGTTGCCTTGGCTTGGCCGGTGCCGCCGGTGGCGATGGTGGCAAAGCTTGATTGAACCGTGGTGTTTTTGGTCGGGGCGGCGCTTGGCTGGCCGTCTCGGCTTTGGTCGACCAAGGCGACCGGCTGACCGTCGCGAAAGGCGAAGAAGTAGGTGATGCGGTTGGGCAAGGGCGGCTCGGTGCCGTCGTAATTGTAAATCGCCACGACGTTGTAGGTCGCGTTGCCCTTGCCGGTCGGGGCCCAGGCGATTTTGGTCTGGGCCTCGTCGACCAGCTCCTGGTCGAGGTCTTGCGGGTACACCATGCCCGTCGCCACCTTCAGGGGGTGGGTGCCGTCATAGGCGACGTAGCGCTGCCCCATGGTCGGGGCCCAGCGCTTCATGAAGGCCGCGAGCTTGGCGGCCTTGCGCCGGTCCCAAGGCGTCTTGGCCGCCAGCTTGCGGCTGGTGCTGGCGGCCTTCTCGCTCGCCTTCGTTGCCTGTGCCGCCTTTGCTGCCTTTGCCGCCTTTTGCCGCGCGGCCTGCTGTTCGGCCTTGGCCGGCGCTTTGCGGCTGGCCGCCTGGTTGCCGACCGTAGCCGGTCCCTTTGGCGTCGCGCTGCAAGCCCCCAACCCGAGCAGCGCCGCACTGATCAACACACCCATTACAACTTTTTTCATAATAGCCTCCTGCCTGTCGCCGGTTATAGCATGGCGGCCGGCGCGGTGTCAACGCGTTTTGCAGATGTGCGCGTCGGCCCAAAAACGGCGGCCACCCGAATGGGCAGTCGCCGTTGTGACGCGTTGGGTTACAGCGCCTTGAGCA
The DNA here is from genome assembly GCF_054785075.1 of Lacticaseibacillus suihuaensis. Lineage (NCBI taxonomy): Bacteria > Bacillati > Bacillota > Bacilli > Lactobacillales > Lactobacillaceae > Lacticaseibacillus > Lacticaseibacillus suihuaensis. The sequence continues at coordinate 89,982 of NZ_BAAGBJ010000008.1, forward strand.
TGCGCAGCTGGGCGTCGTACAGGTCGAAGTACTCGCCGTGCTTGGCCATCAGTTCCGCATGGTTGCCGGCCTCGACGATTTCGCCGTGGTTGATCACCAGAATCTTGTCGGCGCGTTGGATGGTCGACAGGCGGTGGGCGACGATGAAGCTGGTGCGGCCGCGCAGCAGCTCCTGCAGGCCGGCCTGCAACAACTGCTCGGTGTGGGTGTCAATCGCCGCGGTGGCCTCGTCGAGAATCAGGATCTTCGGGTCGGCTAACAGGGTCCGGGCGAAGGCAATCAGCTGGCGCTGGCCGGCCGACAGCGACACGCCGCGTTCCTGCACGATGGTGTTGTAGCCGTCCTTGAGGTCGCGGATGAAGTCGTCGGCCCGGGCAATCTTTGAGGCCTCGATGATTTCTTCTTCCGTGGCGTCGAGCTTGCCGTAGCGGATGTTCTCCATGATCGTGCCGGAGAAGATGAACGTGTCTTGCAGCATCACGCCCATCTGGGCCCGCAGCGACTGAATGGTGACGCGGGAGATGTCGACGCCGTCGATCAAGACCCGGCCGTCGGAGACGTTGTAAAAGCGCGACAGCAGGTTGATGATGGTGGACTTGCCGGCACCGGTCGGGCCGACCAAGGCGATGGTTTCGCCCGGGGCGGCGTGGAAGTCGACGTGGTGCAAGATCTCGGGTTCATCCGGCTCGTAGCGGAAGGAGACGTCGTCGAACCGCACGTCGCCGTGAATCGGCGGCAGGGCGAAGGCCCCTGGCTGGTCGGTGACCTCGGGCTTTTCGTCCAAGGTTTCGAAGATGCGTTCCAGGTAGGCGCTGGCGGTGATCAGGGAGTTATAGAAGTTCCCGATGTTGATGACCGGGTTCCAGAAGTTGTTGACGTACCCGAGAAAGGCAATCAGGGTCCCGGTGGAAACCACGACGCCGACCTGCTGGATGCCGATGAAGTAGATCAAGGCGGTGGTCAACGTCGAGATGTTTTGGACCCCGGGCCACAGGGCGTACTGCCATTTCACGGCGGTCATGTAGGTCTGGCGGTTCTCCTCGGCGACGCCGTCGAAGGTCTCAATCGCGTTGGCCTCTTGGGCGAAGCCCTGGGTGACCTTGATGCCGGCGATGCCTTCGTGGATGTAGGCGTTCAGGTTGGACTGCTTGTTGGACAGCTCCTGGAAGGCCTTGTGCTGGTAGTGTTGAATCACCCAGGTCCAAACCGCCAGCACCGGAATCAGCACCATGCTGTAGAGCGTCAGCCGCCAGTTGATGGCGAACATGAAGACCAGGGTCACCAGCAGGTTGATCAGATCCGAAATCAGGTTAATCAGCCCGTTGGACAGCAGGTCGGATAAGGTGTTGATGTAGTTGACCACGCGGATCAAAATCTTGCCGTGCGGCCGGGAGTCAAAGTACGAGAAGGGCAGCGTCTGCAAGTGGGTGAAGATGTCCGTTCGCATGTCCCGCAGCAGGTCCTGGCCGATTTCAGTGATGGTCCAGATCCGGTAGCGGTAGCAGGCAAAGGCGATGATCAACGTGACCAGGAACACCGCGGACAAAATGCCCAGCGCCGCCATGTTGTGGTTGGGGATGTACTCATCGATGGCGACCTTGGTCAGGTAAGGGCCGAGGATCAAGGCGATGTTCCCGATCAGAATCGAGCCCAAGGCCAGCGCCAGCTTTTTCTTGTAAGGCCGCAGGTAGTGGCCCAACCGCGCGTAGTCGTGGAGGTTGAACTTCTCGGTGTACTCCTCGTCTTCATCAAAGGTGTTACGCTTGGCCATTGTCATCACCTCCGTCGGTGGCGCCGAGCTGCTTCTTGTAAGTTTCGGCGTAGTAGCCGTTTTGTGCCAGCAGGGTCTCGTGGGTCCCCCGCTCGACAATGCGACCATGGCGCAGCACGATGATCTGATCGGCCGCACGAAGCGAGCTGATCCGGCTGGCGATGATGAACACCGTCTTGTCGGCGGCGGCCGACTTCAGGTGGTCTTGAATCTCCGCTTCGGTTTCCATGTCCAAAGCCGAGGTGGTGTCGTCCAGAATTAGGATGCGCGGATCCTTGACCAAGGCGCGGGTCAGGCTGATGCGCTGCTTTTGACCACCGGACAGGCCAACACCGCGTTCACCGACGACGGTGTGGTAGCCTTCCGGCATCTCTTCGATGAACTCATCGGCCGAGGCGACCGTCGCCATCTGCTTGATGAACGGCGCGTCGGCCTGGTGGTTGCCGTAGCTGATGTTGTCTTCGATGCTGTCGGAAAACAGAAACAGATCTTGCATGACCACGGTAATCTGATCGCGCAGGGTGCGAACTGGCCAGTCCCGGGCGTCCTTGCCGTCGATCAGCACCTGGCCGCCGGTTGGGTCGTAGAAGCGGGCGATCAGGTCCATCAAAGTGGACTTCCCGGAGCCGGTTTCGCCCAAAATCCCCATGGTCTGCCCGGGCAACACATCGAAGTTGATGTCTTCAAGCACCGGGGTCTCCGGCGCATCCGGATAGGCGAAGTCGACGTGGTCGAAGGTGACCTCGCCGCGAACCTTGGCCGGCACCGCCGCCGGCTTGCCGGTGATTGCCGGCTTGGCCGCAAGCATCGAGCGAATCTTGATGGTGGCGGCGGAGAAGCGCTGCATGTCGTTGATCAGCCAGCCGCTCATGCGCATCGGCTGGTTGAGCATCCACAAGAACCCATTGAAGGTGACCAGGTCGCCCAAGGACATCTTGCCGGCGATGACCAGGCCGCCGCCCAACAGCAAGACGATGACGGACAGCAGCGAGGCGATGAAGTCCAAAGGCGGCAGGTAGCGCCGCGAAATGGCGGCGGAGTCCATGTTCCGCGCCTTGTACTCCAGATTGAGCTTTTCGAACTTGTCGATTTCGTAAGGCTCACGGGCGAAGGCCTTGACCACGCGGTTACCGGAGATGTTCTCTTCGACCATCGCGTTGAGCCGCGCGAAGCTTTGGCGAATCTCAAAGAAGATCGGCAGCGCCTGCGAGCTCATTTTGTAGGTCAAAATCGCGATGATCGGGGTCAACACGACCAGCGCGATCATCAGCGGCACGTTGATGACGCTCATCACGATCACCGCGGCCAGGAACCAAAGGACGCATTCGATGGCGTTGTATGACACCCAGCAGATCATGTGGCGAATGGCGTCGGTATCACCGGTCATTCGGGCCATGATGTCGCCGGTGCGAACCGTGTTGAAGAAGTTGAAGTCCAGTGACTGCAGCTTAGCAAACAGGTCGTGGCGAATATCGAACAGCGCGTTTTGGCCGATCTGCTCGAAGATGATGCAGTAGATGTAGCGAATGATCGTGCGAAACAAGGTGACGCCGATCATAATCGCCAGCATGGGAATTAGGCGGTCGGTGTGGCCCTGCTCGATGACTTGGTCGACGATCATCCCGCCGAGCAGCGGGGCGACCACGATGGCCAGGGCATTGAGCAGAATCAAGATGACCGCAACAACCATTTTGGCGTGGTTGCGTCTGACGTATTGCCAGACCCAGGTGTACGGATTCATGTGGGAAACTCCTTCCATAACAAACCAATAAGACCAGTCAGTAATGACTTACGTGGGATGAGTCTACCTGAACCAGCCAGAACATGAATGGACTTTTTTGTCGGTTTGCATGAAGTTTTTTGATTGCCCTTAATAACCGCGTCGCACCGCGGTTGGCCAAGGTGAGTTGAAACAATTATTCTGCTGCCAAGCGACTCGCAAAATTATATCGGCCATTAGCGAGCTTAAAATTTGCCAGGTAACCGCTTACCTGCTAAGCTAAACTCAAGTGATCACTAGGATAGGGGTCGGTGGCCGGCCACCGTGACAAACCCTTCTTCGGCGGCGATCCAGTGGCAAGCGCCACGCTTCCTCACGCAGACCAGGCCCCAGCCCGGCCCCGTCATCGATGATATCAGTGGAACCCGTCGCATTAGAGTGGGCGGGAATCATTAAGCGTAGTGGATAACCGGTTGCAGTGTTATCAAACGTCCAACTCCAAGTACGGAGGTAGCTGCGGGCGGGCGAGGCGGCCGGGACGCGTACCGGCCAGTACGACAAACCATTCCGGCGGCCCGGAAGGCGTGCTGGCTCAGGCGGCGTAACCTGTTTTGAGATTCAAAGCACGACCGCCTGCTCAGGCGTGTGGATGTCACCGCACGGCGCAGTCCTGAGTCAGGCGGGTACGACCGCTCGCCCCGCTCCATGTACTGACGCGGCGAGCGACGGCGGCACCGCGCGGCAGATCTAGGTCTGCCAGCCCGGGGCCGGACAGGTGCGGGACCTGGTTTTGGCCCCGGCGCGGCGATGCAGCGTCGTGCTGGGACAGAAGCCTGGCCACCCAACGCCTTGTAGACTCCCCTGGAACACAACGCCCAAATCCGCTGGCGGGGTACTTCCCGCCGGCGGATTTGGTGCGTCCTTTTTTGGCCGGCCGCAAGCGATTGGGTGCCAGACTGGTCGGGTAACGCCGGCCTTTCCGCTGGCCACCAAAAAGCCGGCGTCACAGGCGCCGGCGGGAGTTGCCAAATTTTGTCGAGACCTTTAGTTTAATCACCCGCATTGCAGGCTGGGTCCGGTATAATTGAGGCAGGTGTTGCGTCCGGTTACAAGGCGACGCCGAAGCGCTTCTCAAGCAGGCTGAGGGTTTGCGTGTAGATGATGATGAACACCAGCCCGAGCAGGAACGAGTGCAGCCCGAACTGCCAGGCCCCGATGCTGAGAATCAAGAGGTTGATGACCCGCAGCGAGGCGGCAACCGGGAAGCGGTCCCACTTGGCGTGAATCACCAGGGCGAACACATCCAGGCCGGCGGTCGAGGCGTGGTGGGCGATGCACAGGAAGTAGCCGATGCCCACGCAGACGCCGGCCAGCGGCAGGCTGACCCACACTGGCAGCGGCAGGTGAACCGGCACCGCCTGGGCCAGCGAGAACCAGCCCATGTAGCTGAGGCTTGAGACAATCGAGTTCAAGAAGTTGCGCCGCCCCAAAAACAGCAGCGAGGCCCCGAGGCAAACCAGCGTGATCGCGTTGGTCCAAAAGGTCACCGAAAGCGGGGTCAGCCGTCCGGCAATCATGCTGGTGGCGGTGACACCGCCGCTGATGATGTTCAGGCGAACCAGCACCCAAGAGTAGGCGAAGGCGGAGATGCCGTTGCCGAGAATCACGAACAGCAGGTCGCCTGCCGCCTCGCGGGTAGAGACTTGAGACTTCATTTTTTTCCTCCAAACCGAGCGCGGCTGAAACCGCACCCAAGACATGCCTTAGTGTGGCAGAGAACAGTCGGTCGCGCAATGGTAAAAACAAAGGACCCCGATATGTTCGAACTCAAAACGTTTGCTCCCGATATTTTATACGCCTTCACTTACCACAACGCGCGGCCCGGCACCTATCCCTACCACGCCCATGCGTTCTTGGAGATGTCGATCATGCTCAGCGGGACGTCGGATTACACCATCGAAGGTGCGACCACCCGCATCACGCCCGGCCAGGTGCTGCTGTTCAACCCCGGTGTTCACCACCAGGAGACCCAGCGGCCCGGGACCGAAAGCACCCAGTTGCACATCGGCTTTCGCCAGATCGCGCTGCCCGGCGTCAAGCCGGACACCCTGCCCTTCGCCGACTCGGTGGTGGCGCTGGGCGATCAGGCCCAGGCCTTTTTCGCCTGCGCCCGGCGGATTGCGGCCGAAAGCACCAACAATGGCGCGTTCGGCCACCAGCTGCTGGTCCAAGCCGAGGTGGTCGAGCTGTTGTGCCTGCTGATGCGGGCCCTGCCGGACAACCGGGTGGCGGCCGACCGCGCGGTCACCACTACCCAAGCCGAGCCCAGCGTCGATCAGCAGGCGCTGGTGGCCAGCGCGACCTACTACTTGGAGGCGCATTACCAAGAGGCGGTGACCCTGGCCGACCTCGCCTCGGACCTGCACGTCTCGGCGGCCCACCTGTCGCGAACCTTCAAGGCGGTGCGAGGGGAGAGCCCGATGAGCTACCTGACGGCCTTGCGCATGAAAAAGGCGACGCAGATTCTCAAGGAAACCGACCTGCCGATCAACCAGGTCGCAACCTCGGTCGGCTACCAGGATCCGTTCTACTTCAGCCGCCTGTTCAAGCAGCACTACGGTGAGCCGCCGTCGACGGTGCAGGGACGTTCATGATATACGGCCGGATACCAACTTTAGGGCCGGATTGATTGCGCTTTCCTGTCGTGCCTGCATACTGAAAGTAGAAGGCCGGGGCAGCCCGGCCACCACCAAAGGAGAGATCGGAATTGAAACCTAATGTGCTTTTGATGATTGCCGATGATCAGCGCTTCAACACCATCCACGCGCTGGGTAACGACCAGATCATTACCCCGAACTTCGACCAGTTGGTCCACCGCGGCACCAGCTTCACCGAGGCGTTCATCCCCGGCGGCTCAAGCGGCGCGGTTTGCATGCCCAGCCGCGCGATGCTTGCGACCGGCCGCTACGTGACGTCTTGGGAAGACGACGGTGAGACGATTCCGGACGACCAGGCGCTGCTGGGCGAGGAGCTGCAAAAGGGCGGCTACACCGCCTTTGGCACCGGCAAGTGGCACAACGGCACCCGGAGTTTCGCCCGCAGCTTCAACGAAGGCGGCAACATTTTCTTCGGCGGCATGTGGGACCACTGGAACGTGCCGGTCAACGACTTTGACCCGACCGGCCAGTACAACCACCTGAAGACCTTCACCCAAGATCCGTTCTCGACGCACCGCACCATCCAGCTGCCGGCCGACCGCATCAACATCGGCAAGCACTCGACGGACCTGTTCGCCGACACCATGATACAGGCGATCAAGGACCACCAGGATTCAACCCAGCCGTTCTTCATGTACGGCGCGTTCATGGCGCCGCACGATCCGCGGACCATGCCGGACAAGTATTCGGCCATGTACGATCCGGCCACGATCGAGCTGCCGGACAACTACTTGCCACAGCACCCGTTCGAGTTCGACATGCGGGCCCAACGCGACGAATCGCTTGAGGCCTACCCGAGAAAAATCAGCGCGGTCAAGCAACACATCGCCGATTACTACGGCATGATCACGCACATCGACGACCGCGTCGGTGACATCGTGAAAGCACTTGAGGAAACCGGGCAGCTCGACAACACCTTGATCGTCTACGTCGCCGACCACGGGATTTCCCTGGGCCAGCACGGCTTGATCGGCAAGCAGAACCTCTACGATAACTCGATTCGCATCCCGATGATTCTCGCCGGCCCGAATATCCCCCAAGACAAGCGCGTCGCCGGCAAGGCCCTGCTGCTTGACATGATGCCGACGATTCTGGATTACGTCGGCCTGCCGATTCCAGACGGCGTGTTCGGCCACAGCCTGCTGCCGCAGATTCAGGGCAAGGCAGACGGCCGCGACGAGGTGTACCTGCAGTTCACCGACAAGATTCGGGGCTTGGTGACCAAGGATTACAAGCTGATCGAGTACCGCACCGTGCAGGGGTCGCACACCCAGCTGTTCGATCGCCACGTGGACCCGGACGAGGAGTACGACCTGTCGCACACCGCGGCGGCCCAGCCGGTGATTGCCCAGATGCGCAAGCGGCTGCGCCAGCTGGCGGCGGCCCAAGGCGACCTGGACTTCTCGCAAGGTGAGGAATTCTGGTCCCGCGACGAGCGGTAGGAGGTTTCATGAAACCCAACATTTTGCTGATGATCGCAGACGACCAGCGCTTCAACACGATTCACGCGCTGGGCAATTCGGAGATCATCACCCCGCACTTCGACCAGTTGGTTCACCGCGGCACCAGCTTCACCGAGGCGTTCATCCCCGGCGGCTCAAGCGGGGCGGTCTGCATGCCCAGCCGCGCGATGCTTCACACCGGCCGCTACGTGACCAGCTGGGAGGACGCCGGCGATAACTTGCCGGCCGCACAGCCCCTTTTGGGTGAGCAGCTGCAAGAAGGCGGCTACGCGACGTTTGGCACCGGCAAGTGGCACAACGGCACCAACAGTTTTGCTCGCAGCTTCGGTGACGCGGCCAACGTGTATTTCGGCGGCATGTGGGACCACTGGAACGTGCCGGTCAGCGATTTTGACCCCACGGGCCGCTACGACCACGTCAAAAACTTCACCTACGATCCGTTCTCGACCAACACCGTCTGGCACCTGCCGGCCGACCGCATCAACGTCGGCAAGCACTCGACGGACCTGTTCGCCGACACCCTGATTCAGGCGATCAAGGACCGCAAGGATTCAACGCAGCCGTTCTTCATGTACGGCGCGTTCATGGCGCCGCACGACCCGCGAACGATGCCGGACAAGTACTCGGCCATGTACGATCCGGAGCGCTTGACGCTGCCGGACAATTACCTGCCGCAGCACCCCTTCGAGTTCGACATTCGCGGCGAGCGCGACGAGCAGCTGGTCGACTACCCGCGGCCAATCAGCGAGGTGCGGCGCCACCTGGCGGATTACTACGCGATGATCACGCACATCGACGACCGCGTCGGCGACATCGTGAAAGCACTTGAGGAAACCGGACAACTCGCCAACACCCTGATCGTCTACGTCGCCGACCACGGTATCTCGTTAGGCCAGCACGGCTTGATGGGCAAGCAAAACCTCTACGACAACTCGATTCGCATCCCGATGATTCTCGCCGGGCCGAACATCCCCCAAGACCAGCGCGTCGCCGGCAAGGCCCTTTTGCTCGACATGATGCCGACGATTCTGGATTACGCCGGCCTGCCGATTCCAGACGGTGTGTTCGGCCACAGCCTGTTGCCGCAGATTCAGGGCAAGGCAGGCGGTCGCGACGAGGTTTACCTGCAGTTCACCGACAAGATTCGCGGCCTGGTGACTAAGGATTACAAGCTGATCGAGTACCGCACCAAGGACGGTTCCCACACCCAGCTGTTCGATCGCCACCTGGATCCGGACGAAGAAGTTGATCTATCGCACACAGCCAAGGCGCAGCCGGTGATCGCCGCGATGCGCAAGCGACTGCGTGAACTGGCGGCAGCCCAAGGCGACCTGAGCTTCAGCCAGGGCCAGCGCTTTTGGGCGCGGGAGGAAAAATGATGCGGCTAACCACGTACAACATTCGCTACGACACGCCGGTTGACGGCGACTGGGCCTGGGCGGCGCGGCGGCCCTATGTGATTGAGAACCTGCGGCGGCTGGCGCCGGACCTGTTTTGCGTCGAAGAGGCGCTACCGCACCAGTACGCCGACTTGAACGCGCTGGCCGGCTTCGCCCATGTCGGCATTCCCCGAGACGGTGACGGCCAGGGGGAGGCGGCCGCGATTTACTACGACCCAGCCAAGTTCACCCTTGAAGACGCCGGGCACCAGTGGCTGTCGGCTACCCCGACGGTGCCGTCGTTTTACCCCGGCACGGGCAACCGCCGCGTGTTTCAGTGGGCGAGGCTCAAAGAAGCGGCGTCCGGCCGCGAATTCGTGGCGGTGACCGCGCATCTGGACGACGGCTCCGCCGACGCGCGGGTCGCCGGTGTTCGCCAGATCGGCGCCTTCTTGACCGCCCAGCAGCCCGGCCTGCCGGTGTTCGTCTGCGGGGACTTCAACATGGAACCCGATGATCCGGCCTACGCGGCGATGCCCGCAAGCTTTGAAGACAGCCTGAAGGTGGCCGCACAAGTCGTTGACCCGCTGGGCGGCACCTGGATGGACGACCTGTCGTACGTGCCACACGCCAACCCGGTGATGCAGCGGCTGGATTACGTCTTCGTCCGGGACTTGGCCGTTGCAAGCTACGCCGTGGACACCACGGTGTCGGCGCCGGGCAAGTACGCGTCGGATCATTTTCCCGTGACCGTCGAATTGAATTTCAGGGAGGAAAACCATGACTGACAAGCCGAACATCTTGTTCATTCTGACCGACCAGCAGCGCAAGGACACGCTGAAGGCCTACGCCTTAGACGCGCTGTGCCAAACGCCGAACCTCGACGAGCTGGCCAAGCACGCGACCGTTTTTGACAACTGCTACACCACCTGTCCGATCTGCACCCCGGCCCGGGCGACGCTGCAAACGGGGCTGTACCCGATGCACCACGGGATGCTGACCAACTCGTACAACGTCGGCAATATGGTCCAGGAGCTGCCGGATTCGCCGAAGCTCTTGTCGCGTCAGCTCAACACCGCCGGCTACCAAACCGGCTACACCGGCAAGTGGCACCTGGGGTCTGGTATCTACAACGTCCAGCACGACGAGTACTTGCAACACTACATGGGCGACGTGCAGTTCGCCGAGTACGACAAGGGCTTTGACTCCGTGCCGACGCACATCGGCTACACCGGCGACGACTTTCCGGGCCACGGCTTCGGCGGCTTCGGCTACCCGGAGTATCGCCAGTGGCTACAGAGTCAGGGCAAGGAAGTGACCATCGAACACCGTATCAACGGCTTTTACGAGGGGCACCAGGCCGGGCAGATCACCAGCGGCGTCGACACCTCGGTGGATCAGTACCTGATCGACCGCGCCGAGCACTACCTCGGTGAGTTCGCCAAGGCCAACAAGCCTTGGTACTTCCAGCTCAACTTCTGGGGGCCGCACGAGCCGTACTTTGTGCCAAGCGAGTTCTTGCACAAGTACGACGACGTGAAGCTGCCGCCTTGGCCGAACTGGAAGGACCCGGCCGATTCGCCCAAGCCCAAGATTCACGACCTCAAGCGCGGCAACGTCGCCACTTGGGAGGAGCTTGAGCCAATCGTCAAGCACTACTACGCCGAGATCACCCACATCGACTACCAAATCGGTCGCCTGATTGCGTGGTTGAAGCAAAACAACCTGTACGACAACACGCTGATCATTTTCTCCGCCGACCACGGCGAGTCCTTGGGCATCCACGGTGGCCTGTTCGACAAGGCGATTTTCATGTACGAGGAAACCGTGACGGTGCCGTTGATGGTCAAGCTGCCGCAGCAGACCGCATCCGCGCATGAGCCGGCGCTGTTGAGCAACGCCGACATGTACTCCACCATCCTGGATTACGCCGGGGTGGGGAAGGCGGCGCGTGAGCGCGACGGCCAATCCTTCCGGCCGCTGCTTGAACACAAGCCGGTTGACTGGCCGCAAAACGTGGTGACCGAGTGCTCCGGCATCGGCTCGGTGCTGTTCTCCCAGCGCATGCTGCGCCAAGGACAGTACAAATACATCTTCAACTGCGGCGACATCGACGAGCTGTACGATCTGAGTACCGATCCGCACGAGGAGGTCAACCAGATCGACAACGTCGGCTACCAGAACCTGTTGCACACGCTGCGCATCGCGATGCGTGATTGGATGATTGCGCATCACGACAATCTGATTTATGAATTCAACCACCTGCGCCTCCCCCTGAACGAACGGTACAGTGGTCGCGAGTTCTAACGACGCCGTAAGCAGGCGGCTGTGTGTGGCAGTTGGCGCATGCTGCCGCCTGCTTTGGCGTTGGCCTTCGTGGTGAGGGCAAAGAAAGGAATCGACTCATGAAAAAAACGGTCAACATACTGATTAAACCCGCCTCGGCGCTGTGCAACCTGCGCTGCAAGTACTGCTTTTACGCCAACATCTCAAGCATTCGTGAGGTGCGTTCCTACGGCAAGATGAAGCAGGCGGTGGTCGATGAGATGATTCCCAACATCTACCGGGACCTGAACGACGGCGACGAGCTGTCGATCGCCTTTCAAGGCGGCGAGCCGACCTTGGCCGGACTCGGCTACTTCGAGCACTTCATCGCCGTCATCAACCAGCAGCCCAAGCAGGTGACGGTGCATTACGCGATTCAGACCAACGGCACCATCATCTCCAAGCTGTGGATGCCGCTGTTGCGCGACAACCACTTCCTGGTCGGGCTGTCGATCGACGGCGGCCCGATTTATCACGACCTCAACCGGGTCGACACCCACGGCCGCGGCACGTTTTGGCGCGTGTTGAAGACCAAGGAGCTGTTCGACGAATACGGGATTCAGTACAACATTCTCTGCGTGTTGACCAACGAGCTGGCCAAGCACCCGCAGAAGGTCTACAAGTTCTTCCAAGATCAAAACATCGAGTTTGTCCAGTTCATTCCGTGCTTGGACGACCTGGACGCAACCGAAAAAAGCGACTTCGCCTTGACCCCCGAGCGGTTCGGCAGCTTCTACCAGCAGCTGTTTCCCCTGTGGCTGCAGGAGCTCAAGGCCGGCAAGTACCGCAGCATCAAGCTGTTCGACGACGTGTTGAACCTGTTCGTCAAGGGGCAGGTCACGGCGTGTGGTCTGGCCGGCCAGTGCCAGATCCAGTACGTGATCGAGGCCGACGGGTCGGTATACCCCTGCGACTTTTACGCCTTGGACAAGTACCGGCTGGGCTACATCCAAAAGCAGACGCTGCGCGAGCTGTTCGAGCAGCCCCTGGCCTTTGACTGGCTGCAAAACAAGCGCGAGCTGCCGACCTACTGCGACACTTGTCCGTTCAAGAAAATGTGCTGCGGTGGCTGCAAGCGCATGAAAGACGCGATGTACGTCGCCAAGTCCAACCGCTACTGCGGCTACCGTACGGTGCTTGAAACCGTGCTGCCCGACGCCCAGGCCATCATGGGCCTGGCCGCCACGGCCCAGCCAGCGGTGCCGGCGCAGGTCTGAGTGGGGTAGTGCTGCGGCGCAATCCATGAGACAATGAAAGCATCATGCGCGGTTCTGCGCAGAATTAATGAACGGGCACGGACCGTAGATAGGAAGGCATTACATTGGAAAAACGACGTGAAAATATTGTGTTGGCGGCCTCGACGCTGGTTTTGGGAGTGGTGGCCGGCCTGGGGGCGGTGATCCTCAGCGTTTTTCTCGATGTGATCGAGCAGCTGTTCCTGCACTTCCAGGAGTCGGCGGCCCATCCCTTCGCCACCGGGCTGACCCCGCTGCAGCAGGTGGGGGCGGTGCTTGGCGGCGGGATTGCCGCGGCCATCATCTGGTACGGGCTGCACCGCTTCATGCGCCCGACCGTCGCGATTTCGGCCGGCATCGCCGGGCAGCGGATGCCGGTGTGGACCACCTTGGTGCATGACTTCACCCAAATTCTGTACGTCGGGGCCGGCGGCTCGGTCGGCCGTGAGCTGGCGCCGCGCGAGCTGGCCGCGATGCTGGCCCAGGCCTGGCAGCGCTTCTTGGCGCGACACGGCCTGCGCTTTTCAGAAGCCGATCGCAAGCTCTTGGTCGCCGCCGCGGCCGGCGCCGGCTTTGCCGGTGTCTACATCGCGCCGTTGACCGGCACGATGTTTGCCGTCGAGATCCTGCTGCACAAGGTTAGCAAGCGGACTGTGGTGGTCAGCTTCACCATGTCCGTGATCGCGATGCTGGTGGGGTCGCTTCTGAAGGGGTTTCGTCCGTACTACCTGGTCGGCCCAGCGCCGTTCGCCCCCAAAACGGTGCTGGCGGTTTTGATCATCGCGCCGATCTGCGGCGCCATCGGCGGGTGGTTCCGCCGCGCGTTCAAGTGGGCCGGGGCCCATGCGACCCGCGGCCGCCACATTCTGTGGCAGCTGCCGCTGGTGGCGGCTTTGACCGGCGCCATCGCCATCGGTTTTCCGCAGATCATGGGCAACGGCCGCGCCTTGGCCCAAACCGTGATGCAGGCCGACGCCGCCCGGCTGATTCCGCTGCTGCTGCTCGGGGCCGTGCTGAAGGGCCTGGTCACCGTGGCCACGCTGCGAGCCGGGGCGGCCGGCGGCACCTTGACGCCGTCGATTGCCATCGGGGCGACGTTGGGGGCGGTGATCGCGCTGAGCTTCGGCGGGTCGCTGGGCCTGGTGTGGCAGCTGGCGGTGATCGGGGCCGCGGCGCTTCTGGCGGCCTCCCAGCAGGCGCCGTTCATGGCGATGTTTATGCTGATTGAGGTCAGCCACTTGGATTACTCGGCGATTTTGCCGCTGGGCCTGGCGGTGAGCCTCGCCATGGTCTTCGCCCGGCTGACCCTGGGCCCGGCCAAGCCGAACCAGGCCTGACCGACCGCTTCTGGTGGCGCCACGCCGCAGACGAGTTGCCCCCTTCCCAGTTCGAAAGGAGCCGCCAATGCCTGTCATCTACCTGCTTTACGCCGTCATCATCCTCGCCGCCAACGTCTTGGGCGCCGTGGTGGGGATGGGCGGCGGCGTGTTAATCAAGCCGCTGCTTGATGCCATCGGGGCCCATCCGCTGGTTCAAATCAATTTCTTCTCGAGCGTGGCGGTGTTGACCATGGCCGCCGTGGCGACCTGGCGAAGGCGGGCAAGCACCGGCGCCGGCGTCGCCGTGCCGCTGGGGCTCGGCGCCGTGGTCGGCGGCCTGATCGGGGACTGGGGCCTCAACGCGCTGTTGGCCGCATGGCCCAGCCACGCGGTGCTTCAGCTGCAAGCCGGGCTGACGATTCTGTCGCTGGTGCTGGCCTTGGCCTACTCGCTTTCGCCCAAGCACTCGGGGAATGCGGCCGGGCCTTGGGCCGTGGCCGGAGTCGCAGTGCTTTCTGGGGCGCTTGCGACCTTGATGGGCATCGGCGGTGGTCCGATTAACGTCGCCTTGTTCATGGCGGTGGCCGGCGTCGGCATCAAGCAGGCCGCCGGCTGGTCGCTTCAGACCATTTTGTTTTCGCAGCTGGCCAAGCTGCTGCAGGTGATCGTCTGGGGGCAGCTTTGGCAGTTCGACCTCGCGGCGCTGTGGGTGATTGTGCCCACCGCTGCCTTGGGCGGCCTTTTGGGCGCTCAATTAAGTAAGCGCTTCAACGCGTCGCGCGTGACCGTGCTGTACCGCGGCGCCATCGGGTTAGTGATTGTGCTCAATGCCTACAATGCGCTGTGCGTGTTGCGGCTTGGGTGAGGACGGGAGGACAAACATGAGTATCACATGGCAGGGAGTTCCTGAAAAATACCGGGCCGGCCTCGCCCGGGTCGCGTCGCAGCAGCCAGACGTTGAGCTGGTGGCCACGGTCAAGGTGGCCAAGCAGGCGACACCGGGGTTGACCGTCGAACGCGACGGGGCAGACGGCATGATCACCTACGACAGCCCAAGCGACTTGATGCGGGCGGTGACGCTGTGGCTGGGCCACGCGCGGAGGCAAGACGCCTTCACGCTGACCGAGCGGGCCCATTACCAGACGGTCGGGGTGATGATCGACGTCGCGCGTAACGCGGTGCCGAAGGTGCAGACGCTCAAGGACACCTTCGTGCGGCTGGCCAGCCTGGGCTACACCGAGGTTTGGCTGTACATGGAGGATTGTTTTGAGATTCCGGAGGAGCCGTACTTTGGCCACCAGCGCGGCCGTTACAGTCAGGCCGACCTGCACGAGCTGGCGCTTTTCGCCGATGCGGTGGGGCTGACCCTGGTGCCGGCGATTCAGACGCTGGCGCATCTGCGCAACTTGTTCAAGTGGCGGGCCTTTGATGACGTGATGGACGCGCCGGACTGCCTGTACGTGCAAAAGCCGGAGACCACCGCCTTCTTGCGCAACCTGCTGCGGGCGGCCAGCGCCCCGTTTTTGACCAAGAAGATTCACATCGGCATGGACGAGGCCTACAACCTCGGGCGGGGGCAGCTGCTGCGCGACCGCGGCCTGATTCCGCAAGAAGACCTGATGGTGGCCCACCTCAAAACCGTGGTGGGGCTGTGCGACGAGCTTGGGTTGCACCCGGCGATGTGGAGCGACATGTGGTTCAAGATGGCCAGCCGACAGCACCGGCTGTACGACCCGGACACCGGGTTCTCCAAGGAACTGGTGGCCTCGATTCCGCCGGTGGCGCAGGTTTACTGGGATTACTACCACAATCAAGAGGCGCCTTACGACCGGATGTTTGAGCTTCATGCCAAGCTGCACCAGCGGGTGATTTTTGCCAGCGGCATCTGGACCTGGAACGGCCTGGCCCCGACCATGAAAACCATGCAGGTGACGCTTCGCGCCGGCATGGCCGCCGCGGCCAAGGCCGGAATTCAAGATGTCGTGACCACGATGTGGGGCGACGACGGCTCCGAGGTGCCGCTCAGAGCCGCGTGGCTGGGCCTTCAGACCTTCGCGGAGTACCAGTACCACGACGTCGTCTCAGACGCCTGGGCGGCCAGTCAGTTCGCCCTGATGCAAGGTCGAGATGAGGCGGCCTACATGTTGCTAGACCAGTTTGAAAACCAGCTGGCGGAAGGCGCCAACATGACCATCGATGACCCGGGCAAGATTCTGCTTTACGAGGACCTGCTGCTGCAGCGCTACCGCCAAAACCTCGCCGGCTTCGACTACGCGAGCTATTACGCCCGGCTGGCCACGGCGCTTGCTGCGGCGACCGTGACCGCCGCCGATGCCCCGATGTTCACCTACTACGCGCATCTGGCCCACCTGCTGAGCGTCAAGGCCACCGCCTTGAGCGAGCTGCAGACGCTGCTTGAGCGAGGCGCGGCCGCACTGCCGCGGGTCACCGCCACCTTGAATACCCTAAAGGCGGCACTGACGGTCACCGTGGCCGAGTTTCGTGAGCTGTGGCATGCCGAGCGGCGCGGCCAGGGCTTTGAAATCATGGACCTGCGCCTCAACGGGCTGATTGGGCGCGTCGACACCACGCTTTGGCGGCTGGCGGCCTGGGGCCGCGGCGAGGATGACCTCGAGGAGCTGCAGGCACCGGTGCTTGAGATGGACAAGTACACCAGCGGCCCGACCGGTCGCGGTCGCTACATCCAGATCATCTCGGCCTGCGGTATCTCGCAGAACATGTGAGCATATCAAAAACGACCACCGGAATTTTCCGGTGGCCGTTTTTGACGTGGTCGGGTTACTGGCGGTCGTGTGGCAACAGCTGCAGCTCGCTTGCAAGGGTCCCGCCCAAAGCAAGCGTTGCGTGGTCGATCTGATTGCCCAGCGGCTTACCGTTGAAGGTGCGGTTGCCGACGAAGTTGAAGCCCGGGCGGTTGTTAGCCGCCGTCACGTGCAGGTCGCCTTCTGGCAGGTGCAACACGACGTCGTCCAACAGCGGCGCCCCCAGCACGTACTGACCGGAGCCCGGGGTGACTGGGTAAAAGCCCAGCGCGGAGAACAACACCCAGCTGCTCATCGAACCATTGTCCTCGTCACCGGGGTAGCCGTCGGGCTTGGCCGAAAAGGCGGTGGTCAGCATGGTGCGAACCAGCACCTCGGTCGAGGCGGAATCGCCGGCCAGTGTGAACAGGTACGGCAGATGGAAGCTCGGCTGGTTGGAGATGGCAATCTGCCCGAACGGTTGCGCGGCCAGCTCCCGCATTTCGTGGATGGTCTGGCCGTAGCTGCCAGTCAGGAAGTTGGCCGGCTGGTTGACCATGTGGTGCAGGTGAGCGACGAAGGCGTCCTTGCCGCCGGTCGCCTCAATCAGCCCCGGAATGTCTTGGTAGACGGCGAAGCTGTTTTGCCAAGCGGAGCCTTCCGTGTAGCCGTTGCCCCAGGCAATCGGGGTGAAGTCCTTGACGAACTGGCCGCTGCGGTCCTTGGCCCGCATCAGCTTGACGCTTGGGTCAAACACGTTGCGCCAGTTTTGGCTCTTCTTTTGGTACTCGGCCTGCAGGGTGGTTTCACCAAGCGTTCCGGCGACCACCGAGATCAGCCAGTCGGAGTAGGCGTAATCCAGCGTCTTGTTGACGGATTCGCCGATGTCGGCCGGCACGTAGCCCAGCTTCAGGTACTCGGCCAGCCCTTCGCGGCCGTACTTGACGTCCTTGGAGACGGTGGTGGCGCCTTGTTGCATCGCCGCCAGGAGCTTAGGCATCAGCGGCTTGGCGATGCCCTTGACCGCGGCGTCTGCGATCACCGCATCGACCATCGTGCCGGGCATCATGCCGCGTTCGTCAGGGGACAGCCAGCGCGGCAGGAAGCCGGTTTCCAGATACGCGTTGTAAAAGCCCTCGAGCATGTCGGCGTAAAGCTGCGGGTCCAGCAGGGACAGCAGCGGAAAGAGGGTCTTGTAGGTGTCCCAAAAGCCGTTGTTGGTGTACAGCTTGCCCGGCCGCACCGTTTTGGCGGTGGTGTCGTAGTGAATCTCGTCGCCGCTTGCGCTCAGCTCGTAAAACGTCATGGGAAACAGCGAGGCCCGGTACAAATTGTGGTAGAACAAGGCGACGTGAGCCGGGTCGTGATCCGTCACTTCTACTTGCGCCAACTTCTTGGCCCAGGCGGCCTTGACCTGCGCGACCAGCGCGTTGTAGTCGGTCGCGGCCAGCGGCGCCAGGTTGACGGTGGCCTGGGCGGCGTCGATGAACGAGGTGGCGAAGGTGACGGTCCCCGCCTCGGGCAGTGCAAGCACCAGGGCCCCCTTGCCGGCCGCCGTTGCCAGCGGCGTGACCGTCGTGCCAGCCGGCAGCTGCAGGCTGACGAACATGGTGAAGTTTGGATCCTCGCTGGCGGCGAAATTGGTCACGGCAAGGTCCAGCCGGTCGCCATCATGTGCCAGCACCCGCAGGCCCTTGGCGCTGATTTGAAGCAGGGGCGTTGGGCCGCTCAGCTGCAAGGCACCGCCGTAGCGGGTGGCCGTTGCGCGAAGCGCCACTTGGGCCTCCTGGGCGAACACGGCCAGCTCGTGCGGCGCAAAGGTCGCAGTCGTGGGGTCGTAGGTACCCAAGTAGTCGGCGTCAGGCGTGGCCAGCGGGGTGAACAACAGGCTGCTGTAATCGCCGACCCAGGGGCTTGGCTGGTGGGTCAAGCGAACGCCGGCGAAGCTTTTGGCGGTCGGGTCGAACCACCAGCTGGTGTCGTCTAAGGTGGTCTGAACCGCCAGGTAGTTCATGCCAAACGGCACGCCGGTTAAGGGGAGGGTGTTGCCGTGCGAGAAGGTGTAGGTGCTTTGGGTGCCGATGCGGGTGTCAATGGATTCGGGATTCATTTCGGAAACCTCCAAAATAGTGAGTGACGGGACAAGTTGCGACAGCTTGGGTCAACGCGGCGTGGCCGGGGCGGCCGTCGAGTCGCGGGCAACCAGCTTGACCGGCACGGTGACGCGCTTGGCCAGGCCTTTTTGCGGGTCGTTGATCTGAGACAGCATCAGGTCGACCGCCTGGCGACCCATTTCCGTGAAGTCTTGGGTCAGGGTGGTCAAAGACGGCGAGTTGGTCGCCGCCAGCTCGATGTCATCGAAGCCGACAATCGACAGGTCTAAGGGCAGCTGCCAGCCGCGACCCTGAAGCTCCCGCGCGACCTTAATCGCCTCGACGTCGTTGCCCATGATCAAGGCCGTGATGTGTTCGTGCTTGAGGTAGGCCGCGGTTTCGGCGACGGAAGCGAAGGTGCTCAGCGCCTCGGCCCACAGCAGCTGCTGGGTTGGCATCAGGTCGGTGGGCTGGTAGGCGTTCACGTAGCCGAAGAAGCGATCGGCGACGGTGCCAGTCCAATCCTGCCAAAAAGGTACCCGGCTGCAAAAGGCGATGCGCTTGTGGCCAAGCGACTGCAGGTGCTTGGCGGCCAAGGCGCCGCCGGCCGTGTTGTCCGAGCAGACGCTGGGCAGGGCCAGGGTGCTCGGCGGCTCGTCGAACACGACGGTGGGGATGTGAAGTTGAGACAAAGTGATCAGGGTTGGCATGTCGGCCGCCAGCTCCTGCGGGTAAAAGAACATGCCGGCGTAATGCTCGGTGAACGTGTCTAGCGCCAGCCGCTTGAACTGGCGCGTGGTGATGGTTTCCAGCCGCCAAGTGGTGCCGGCCAGCATCTGCGTGATGCCGCTTGCGTAGTCGCCCATTTTGGGGTTGGCGAACGGCAGCACCAGAAGCAAGGTCCGGGAGCGGTTGGCCGCATGGGGTTTGACAAAGCTGCCCTTGCCCTGTACGCGGTAGATCAGGTCTGCCTTGACCAGTTCGTTCAAGGCACGCTTGGTGGTGATGCGGCTGACGTGGTAGCGAATGGCCAGCGCGTTCTCGCTTGGTAGCAGGGCATCGGGCGCGTATTCGCCGCGCAAAATCGCGGTGCGAAGCTGATCGAATAGCTCTTGATATTTGGTCATGACGCCCTCCAGTTGGTATAACGTGATAGTCCGACTTTTTCAATTTTTGTGAACGCTTGCACCCATAATCTCATCTAACATGATATATTGCAAGTGTAAAAACATACCAAGGAGCACAAAAATGACAGACTACTTGACCAAAGGCGCCAGCGCCTACATTGATAAGATTGTCGCCTTGTGTGGCAACGAACACCCGGAATGGGCCGAGACCTTCGCCCTGACCTTCGCCGACACGCTGAAACACGCGCTTGTCGAAGACGGCACGTCGCGCATTTTTGTTCTGACCGGTGACATTCCGGCCATGTGGCAGCGCGACTCCACGGCGCAGATGCGGCCATACTTGGTTCCGGCCCGCACCGACCCCGAGCTGGCCGATACCATCGAAAAGGTGATCAACCGCCAGTTCTTCAACATGGCGATGGACCCTTACGCCAACGCCTTCAACCAAACCGCCAACAACGCCGGTCACCAAACCGACAAAACCACGATGAACCCGTGGATCTGGGAGCGCAAGTACGAGCTGGACTCCTTGTGCTACCCGGTGCAGCTGGCTTACCTGTTCTGGAAGAACACCGGCCGCACCAGCCACTTCAACGCCGGCTTCGAAGTCGCCATCGAAAAGCTGGTGCAGGTGATCGCCACCGAGCAGGATCACGCCCACTCGCCTTACGCCTTTGAACGCACCGAAGACCGCCCGGAAGACACCCTGATCGATGGCGTCGGCCGGCCGGTGGCCAAAACCGGCATGAGCTGGAACGGCTTCCGCCCAAGCGACGACGCCTGCGTCTACGGCTACCTGATTCCAAGCAACCTCTTTGCCGTCGAGATTCTGCGCCATTTGGCTGAGATCTACACGGAAGTGCTGCACCAGCCGGCGGAACGCTTCACCTACTTGGCCAACGCCATCGAGGCCGGCGTCGCGCGTTACGGTACCACGACTAACAAGGCCGGTGAGTCGATTTACGCCTTTGAAGTCGACGGTCTGGGCAATCAGCTGGTGATGGACGACGCCAACGTGCCGAACCTCCTGGCGCTGCCGTACCTGGGCGCCGTGGCCGCGGATGATCCGACCTACGTCGCCACCCGCAAGACCATTTTGTCGCCGGAGAACCCTTGCTACTACGCCGGCACCTACGGCCAGGGGCTGGGCTCACCGCACACGCCGGCCGAGTACATCTGGCCGATCGCCAAGGCCGTCGAGGGGCTGACCTCCGGCGACCGCGCCGAAAAGGCCGCCATCCTGGACTCGCTGGTGGCCACCACCGCCGGCACCAAGATGATGCACGAAGGCTACAACGTCGAGGACCCGACGCAGTACACCCGCGAGTGGTTCTCTTGGGCCAACATGATGTTTTGCGAGCTGGTCATGGACTACTTCGGCGAGAACGTTAACGACACACAAGACTGACGAGAGTCGGAAAGGAATCGTATGGCTAAGAAAAAAGTTTTCATCGTTTCACACAGTCACTGGGATCGCGAGTGGTACATGGGGTACGAGAAGCACCACATGCGCCTGATCAGCCTGATCGACGACCTGTTCCACCTTTTTGAGACCGATCCGGACTTCGACTCCTTCCACCTGGATGGGCAGACCATCATCTTGGATGACTACCTGAAGGTCCGGCCGGAAAAACGCGCCGAGCTTGAAAAGTGGATTCAAAAGGGCAAGCTGCGCATCGGGCCGTTTTACATCCTGCAAGACGACTTCCTGATCAGCCCCGAGGCCAACGTTCGCAACACCCAGTACGGGCTGGCCGCCTCCCAGAAGTGGGGCCACGCCCCGGTGCCGTTGGGCTACTTCCCGGACACCTTCGGCAACATGGGCCAGACGGCGCAGATGATGAAGCTCGCCGGGCTCGACACCGTGGCGTTCGGCCGCGGCGTGACGCCGACCGGGCTGAACAACCAGGTCGGAGGCTCGGGTGACTTTGACTCCACCTACTCCGAAATGTGGTGGGAAGGCCCAGACGCCAGCAAGGTCTTGGGCATCCTCTTTGCCAACTGGTACTCTAACGGCAACGAGATTCCCACCGATCGGGCAGAGGCCAAGGCATACTGGGACAAGCACCTGGCAGACGCCGAGCGCTTCGCCTCGACGCCAGATCTCCTGTTCATGAACGGGGTCGACCACCAGCCGGTGCAGCTGGATCTCAGCGAGGCCATCCGCGTGGCCAACGAGCTGTACCCGGATTACGAATTCGTTCACAGCAACTTCCCGGCCTACATCGAGGCCCTGCGTCAGGACCTGCCTAAGGACCTCTCGACGATTCACGGCGAGCTGACGTCTCAGGCCACCGACGGCTGGTACACGCTGGCCAACACCTCGAGCTCGCGCGTTTACCTGAAGCAAAACAATACCAAGACCGAACGCCTCTTGGAGGACCAGGTGGAGCCTTTGTTGGCCCTGAGCGACAGCGCCACCGCCGAGAATCAGGACCGCCTGGATTACGCCTGGCACTTCCTGCTTCAAAACCACCCGCACGACAGCATCTGCGGCTGCTCCGTCGATCCGGTTCACGAACGCATGATGACCCGCTTCCACGCCGCGCAGCAGGTCGGTGAAAGCCTCAGCGAGCAGGCCCTGACCCGCTTTGCCCAGCAGCTGGACACCGCAAGCTTTGCCGCCGACGCTCACCCGTTCGTTTTGCTGAACACCGCCGGCGCCGCCAAGCGCCAGCCGGTGACGGTGGAAGTCGAGCTGGAACGCGCCTTGTTCAAGGACGGGGCCCCAAAGGCGCAGTACGACAAGCTGAACGCCTTGGCTCAGAACCTGCCGGCCTTGACCGTGGTCGACCAAAACGGCGATGCGGTGCCGGCCCTGATCCAAAACCCACACGTTCGCTTCAACTACGAGCTGCCGGACCGCACGTTCCGGGTGCCATTCATGGCCCTGTACGTCGACGTCCAGGTCGCAGCCGACCTGCCGGCCTTTGGCTGGCAGACGCTGGCCGTGGTGCCAGGTGAGGCGGCCGCAATCGCCAAGCCAAAAGCGGCCAACGCGATTGAAAACGGCAAGCTGCGCGTGGTCTTGGAGGCCGACAACAGCATCACCATCGATGACTTGGCCACCGGCCACCGCTACCAAGACGCCTTGTTGATCGAAGACACCGGCGACATGGGCAACGAGTACATCTACCGGCAGTCGGCTGATAAGCTGACCTTCACGTCCAAGGACGGTAAGGTGTCCGACGTGGTCACCAAGGCGACGGCCGTGGGTCAGGAGCTTGACTTCACGCTGACCTTGACCGTGCCGGATCAGGCGGCGGCCAGCCTCGACTACGAGCGCCAGGCGGTGATCGACATCACCAACCGCACCAGCAAGCGCGGTGACCACTACGTCGACTTGCCGCTGGCCATCACGCTGCGGCTGGATCAAGACAACCGCGTCAGCGTGACGGTGACGGGCAACAACACCGTCAAGGACCACCGGCTTCGGGCCGTTGTAGCCACCGGGCTGACCACCACGACCCACCAGGCGGAGTCGATTTTTGAAGTGGTCACCCGCAACAACCAGGTGGGGCCGAACTGGCAAAACCCAACCAACCCGCAGCACCAGCAGGCCTTCGCCACGGTGCATGACGGCAAGCGCGGGGTCGTGGTCGGCAACTTCGGCCTCAACGAGTACGAGGTCAGCCCGACCGGCGACCAAATCGCCGTGACGCTGCTACGCTGCATCGGTGAAATGGGCGACTGGGGCTACTTCGCCACCCCGGCGGCTCAGTGCCAGGGCGACTTCACCGCCCAGTTCTCACTGGCCTTCACCGATGGCAGCGAGTCGGCGCAACTGGCCGCCTACCAGGCGGCACGGGCCGATCAGATTCCGGTGATCACCAAGCAAACCGCCGCTCACGCTGGCAGCAAGCCGGCGGCGGCCACCTACCTGAGCGTCAGCGATCCGGCCTTTGCCGTCACCGCCACCAAGCAAGGCGCGGCCGGCCTGATCGTTCGCGGCTTCAACATGACCCAGGCGGCCAAGCCGCTGACGGTCACCCACAACGGGCAGACCGCAGCCGGGCTGCTGGATTTGGTCGACAAGCCGCTGGCCGGTGCCGCTGACGCGGCGCTGCGCCCGGCCGAAATTCGGACCTACCTGTTCAAGTAACCGATTGCCACGAGAACCGCAGGCGTTGTCGCCTGGGGTTTTCGTAGTGTCTACGAGGAGGAAATCATGACTGAATGGCAAGGAGTTCCAAGCAAGTACCAAGACGCGGTCGCGCTGATCGCCGGCCAGCACCACGACAATGCCGTTGACGCCAAGGTCGTCGTCCAGGCGGGTGAGCCCGGGTTGACCCTGACCCGCGACGGTGCGGCCGGCGCCATCACGTACGGCACGGTTCACGAGCTGATGCGCGGCGTGACGCTGTGGCTGGGCCACGCCCAAAGCGAAACCAGCTTTGAGCTGCACGAAACGCCGGCCTTCGACGAGGTCGGGGCGATGATCGACCTGGCCCGCAACGGCGTCTTGTCGGTACCGGGACTCAAGCAGGTGATCGTCCGGATGGCGAGCCTGGGCTACACCGAAATTTGGATGTACATGGAAGACGTGTTCGAAGTGCCGGAGGAGCCGTACTTCGGTCACCTGCGCGGCCGCTACAGTCAGGCCGACTTGCACGAACTGGCGGTGTTTGCCGACCGCTTCGGGGTGCGGCTGGTGCCGGCGATTCAGACGTTGGCTCACCTGCAAAACGCGCTGAAGTGGCAGGCCTTTGAGGCCATCAAGGACACGCCGGATGTGCTGTGGGTCGAAAAGCCCGAAACCACTAAGTTCCTGCGCGAGCTGCTTCACGCGGCCACGGCGCCGTTTTTGACCAACAAGATTCACATCGGCATGGACGAGGCTTACGGCCTGGGCATGGGCAACCGGCCGATCAAGGAGGGCTTCGTCGATCAGCAGACGCTGATTCAGGCTCACCTGAAGACCGTCGTCAAGCTGTGCGATGAGCTGCACTTGGATCCTTACATGTGGAGCGACATGTGGTTCACCATCGCCAGTCCGACCCACACGATGTACGACGAAAGCGTCCACTTCTCGCCGGAATTCGTCAAGCAGATGCCGCACGTCGGGCAGGTCTACTGGGACTACTACCACGAAGACGTTGAGACCTACGCCGCCCGGCTGGCCCAGCACTTCGAGCTCAAGCAGCCGGTGGTGTACGCCGGTGGGCTTTGGACCTGGCCGAGCCTGGCGCCGCACCAGGAGAAAATGCTGCAGTCCGTTCGCGCGGGCATGACCGGTGCCAAGCAGGCCGGCGTTCGCCAGGCCGTGGCGACGATGTGGTTCGACGACGGCGCCGAGACGCCGTTTGCCGCCGCGTGGCTGGGGCTTCAGACCTTCATCGAGTACCAGTACCACGACACCGTGACGCCGGAATTTCTGGCCAAGCAGTTCAAACTGATGCAAGGCGAGGACGCCGAAGCCTTCATGCTGCTGGATGAGTTCGATCACATCGAGGGCAACCCGGTCAACCTGTCCGGGGAGAACACCAGCAAGCTGGTGCTGTACGAGGATTTGCTTTTGCAAAAGTACCGGGTCAACCTGGGCAAGTTCAACCTGGCCGCGCATTACGACAAGCTGGCCGCTCGGCTGGCAACGGTCCAGACCACAGAGACCAGTCGGCCGCTGTTCGCCTACTACCACGCCTTGGCCAAGGCCCTGGCCCAAAAGGCGCGGGTCCTGAAGGCGCTGCAGCAGCTGATTCATCAGCCTAAGCGCGACGCCAGCGCGGTCAAGGGTCAGCTCAAGGTTTACCAGGCCCTGCTCGGCGATGCCCTGGACGCGTACCGCCCGGTATGGCACAGCGAGCGGCGCGGCAACGGCTTTGAGGTGATGGACATCCGCTACGGCGGTCAGTTCGCCCGGATTCGCACCGTGCTGTGGCGGCTGGGCCAGTGGGAGGAAGGCAACGACGACCTCGCCGAGCTCCACGCCCCGGCGCTTGAGGCCGACAAGTGGACCAGCGGCCCGATCGGCCACGGCCTGTACATGCAGATCGCCAGCGCCTGCGACATTTCGCATTAACCAACCGCTCGCCGGTTGGCCGCGATAATCGGTCAGGACCACAGCCGGCTCACAACAGAAGGTACCGCGCCTGGCGCGGTGCCTTTTTTGTGCCGCGAACGGCCGCGGCTGCTGGCAGTGCGAGGGCTCCGGTGAGCGGATTGCGCCGCTTTGCGGCGGTGGCCAGGCGACAGGGGGCGGGGAACTTTTGTAAGCCTTTTAGATTTTTGATACAATGCAAGGGGCGAATCGTGCGGCGGCCCGACAATTGGTGCAGACCGATTGTGGGGTTGCGCCAGCGCCTGCGGGTGATAGAATGAACCCTTATGGGACCGGTCGTGCCGGTCCGTTCGAGAAAGGACGATGTACGATGTTAGGACGCGGGATTAATAGTGTGTTTACCAAGGTGTTCATTATGCTGATTTTGAACCTCCAATTCTGGCTGTTCACGATCATGGGGTTGGTGGTGCTGGGCGTCGGCCCGGCACTTCGAACCATCACGGAGCTGTTTGCCGCCAACGAGTGGCAGCTCGGCGAGTACCACTTCAAGGATAGCTGGCACCTGTTCAAGGCGCATTTTTGGCAGGCCAACGGGCACTTTTGGCTGTTCGGGGCCGTGTTTGGCATTCTCGGCTACAGCCTGTACCTGTCGACGCAGCTGAAGTTCGGCTGGATGCTGTTCATCCAGTTCATCATCATGTTTGCGATGCTGCTGTGTGCGACCTCCGGGTTGTTCACGCTGTCGATTGAGAGCCACTACGAGATCAGCCTCAAAAACGCCTTTCGCCTGGCCATCGCTCAGTTCTTCCAGAATTTCCTGCAGCTCTTGGTGTACTTCGGCGGCCTCGGCGTGATTGCCATTTTGACTGCCAAGGCGATGGGGCTGATCGTGTTCTTGAGCATCGCGGCGGTCGTGGTCTGGACGCACATGCAATCCAGCCGCTGGTACGCGCAGATTGACGCGCAGCTGGCCTAGGCGGATGCGGCGGTCGAACTTTCAGCGCTTGATGCAGTGGTACACGCTGATTTTGAGCCTGATGGTGATCGGCGTCACCGTGGTCGCCGGTATCATCAGCGTCGACAGCTACAACCAGCAGATTCGCCAGGCCAAAACCTACGCCCGGCAACGCGTGGCCAGCGCCTTGCTGCGCTACCAAGAGGTCACCACCGATTTTGCCCGGCAGCTGGGGGCGGATCAGTCCAACCTCAGCAGCCTCGAGGCGTATTTTTCCCTGTCCGTGCCGGCCTATGCCAACTACGCCTTGGACGCGGCGGATAAGGGCGGCAACTACTTCAACTGGCCGCAGCAGGCCTCCAACTTCTTCATCAACCACGACGAGGTGGACAAGCTCGAACTGGTTTTGACCTCCGGCAAGAACCACTACATGGCCACGCGCGAGCACCGCACCGGCAAGATTTTGCCCAAGGCTCAGGTGTCTGCGGGGGCCTTCGTCGCGCCGCTGATCAACAGCTCCTCGCAGCTGGATTCCGCCGGCACCCTAGGGCTGACCTTCAACGACTCGCGGCTGATTGCCCAGCTGCGCCAGAGCCAAAGCCCGGCCCACATGCAGATTCTCGTGGTCAACGACCGCGGGGCGCTGTTGACCCATTACGCCGATTCCTCGGTGACCGCCGGTGAAAAGGCCGACCTGATGGCGGCGTTCAAGAAAAACAAGCTGGACAGCAACAGCCAGTTCACGCTCACCACTTACGAGGTCGGGGCGGCAACGGTCAACCAGCAGGCCACGATGATTGTGGCCATCAATCGCTCGGGGTTGGCCAACATGATGATCTGGCACATTTTGCCAATCGCTGGCCTCGGGCTGATGGTGCTGCTCTTGCTCGGCACCACGCTATGGATCACCTTCCTGCGCTACCAGCGGCAGTTGAGCACCATCGTGACCACGGTGTCGGCCGTCAGTTCGGGCAACCTCAACGCGCAGGTGCCGATTGTCAGCTCGCACACCGACCTTGCGGAGCTGGCTTCGGGCATCAACACGATGCTGGATGACATCAACCAGTACATCAACACGATTTATAAGCTGCAGATGGCCCAGCAGCAGGCCAGCATGAAGGCCCTGCAGGCGCAGATCAACCCGCACTTCATGTCCAACACGCTCGAGTACATTCGCATGGCGGCGCTTGACGCCGATCAGCCGGACCTCGCGCGGGTGGTGTACAGCTTCGCGGCGCTGTTGCGCAACAACACGGACCTCTCCGCGGTGGCGACGCTTGATTCCGAGCTGACCTTCATCGAAAAGTACATCTACTTGTATCAGGTTCGCTTCCCGGATCGCCTGGCCTACCAGGTCGAGATCGACCCGACGCTGCGCGACCTGGAGATGCCCAAGTTCAGTCTGCAGCCGCTGGTCGAGAACTACTTCGTTCATGGCGTTGACTTTTCGCGCCACGACAACGCGATTTCGATCAAGGCCACCCGTACGGCCTCCGGGGTTCGCATCGTGATTAAGGACAACGGCAAGGGTGTGATTCCCGCCGACTTGGCCCGGCTGAACGTCCGGATGACTGAGCCCCTGGGCAGCGCCCAGCACGAGTCGATCGGGCTGCAAAACGTGTATGCGCGAATGAGCAATTACTTTGGCCCAAGCTTCCGCATGCGCCTGCAGGGCAATGACCAAGGCGGCACCAGCGTGGTGGTCAGCTTCGAGTTCGATCCCTGCACCATGCGCCACAAAGAGGCGCTGCTGCCGACAGGGGATGCCAAATAGGCGGCGTGGCGCCTGCCGCACCTGCCCAACGGGGATACGGCGACCGCAATCCTGCGCCGGCCCCACCAAGGGGCCGTACCCCCTTTGAAAGGAGTCTCTTCATGAAACGTGTGATGGCTGTCGATGATGAATACATGATCCTTCGCGGGATTCCCAAGCTGATTGACTGGCAGGCGCTTGGTTTGACCATCGTCCAGACGGAGCAAAACCCGGTGGCCGCGTTGAATTACCTGCAGCACGAGCCGATTGACATCTTGCTGTCGGACATGAACATGCCCGAGATGGCCGGCCCCGAGTTCCTGGCCGCGGCCCGGCGGCTGCAGCCGAACATGCAGATCATCGTGCTGTCCGGCTACGGCGATTTTGATTACGTCAAGGCCGGCCTCGAGCAGGGGGCCATCAATTACTTGCGCAAGCCGATCGACCCAGACGAGCTGGTCCGGACCCTGCAAAAGGCCTTGCGCCAGCTGGCTCAGCACGACACCGCGGATCAAAACGCGCAGCTGGCCCATCAGGCCCTGACGCGCGAGCTGGTGACCGGCCGCCAAGAGGCCCGCTTCGACCACGCGGCAGAGGGCCTGCAGCTGAACCTGCCGGCGGCGGCCGAGTGGCGACTGCTGGCCATTTTGAACCCGCTGCAACGCACCGCCCTGCAAGAGGACCTGGCGACGCAGCGCGAGGTGGCCGGCTACTTCTCGGAGGGCCAAGACGTGATCGTGCTGTTCACTGGCACGACGATGCAGGTCCGCCAGTTTCTCGATCAGCTGCCGGACAGCGTCGGCCCGACCCGGCGGCCGGTGATCGTGTCACCGGTAATCAAGGATCACCAAGCGATTGCCGATGTGTACCAAAGGGTGCGATGGGCGATCAACCGCCGGTACTTTTTCGCGGTCGCCAACGGCCTGGTGATGCTGCCGGACAAGGAGGCGGGCCAAACCGTCAAGCTGCCGTCGGTGGACACGCTCAAAGGCGAGCTACGCGACATCACCCCAAGCGGGTTGACCGACTGGCTGAAGCGGCGCTTCGATCAGATGGAGCAAGAGGACGCCTCAGTGGAGCTGACGCGCCAGGTGGCCGTGATCATTTTGCTGGCCATGCGGGCGCTGCACCCAAGCTACGAGCTGACCTCGGCCAGTTTTGGCCGCATCAACAACGCGGCGACGGTGGCAGACTTGACGACGGTGTTGCTGGAGACGGCCGCGGCGATGTCGCAGGCGGCCCAAAAGCGCTACTCCCGCAACGTCACCGAGGTGCTGGCGATCATCCAGTCGCGCTTCAAGGAGCCGCTGACGCTGGGTGAAATCGCCGGTGAGCTGCACCTGAGCCCGGTGTATCTGGGTCAGCAGTTCAAAAAAGAGGTGGGCCAAACCGTCGCCCAGTACCTCAACGACTACCGCATCAACCAGGCGATTCAGTTGCTGGAACGGACCGAAATGGACGTCAACGAAATCGCCCATGAGGTGGGGTACCAAACCGCCAGCTACTTCTTCAAGACCTTCAAAAAACAGCTCAACATGAGTCCGGGCGAGTACCGCGAGGTCGCCTTGACCGCGCCGAGCGAAAGTGGGAGCGACCAATGAAATTACGGGTGGCAACATTCAACATTGCAGGTGGCAACGAACCGGACGTGACGGCCATCACGCGGCTGTGCGAGCGCGAACGGCTGGACCTGGTCGGGTTGCAGGAGGTCGATCGCTTCACCAAGCGTGCCGATTACGACATGGCCGCATTGCTGGCCGGTACGACCTTCGACTACCGCTTCGCCGCGGCGATGCCGCTTGACGGCGGGGAGTACGGCATTGCGACGTTGGCCAAGGGCCAGCTGACGGATTCGAGCGTGGTCAGCTACCCGACGCACGGCCTGGAACCGCGGGTCTACCAGCGCAGCGTCTTTGCGGCCGGTGACCGAAAGCTTGCGGTCTATAACACCCACCTGTCCTTTGAGACGCCGCAGCTGCGGCGCCAGCAAGCCGCGGTGCTGATGGCGGCGGTGCAGGCCGACTTGCTGCCGGCCGTTGTGTTCGGGGACTTCAACACCGACCAAAGCCGCAGTGAGTGGACCATGTTCGACCCACTGCGGCGCGTGAACGGCGATCGCGCCTGGTACGATAGCTTCATCGGCCAAGATCAGGCGATGAAGGTGATGAGCATCGACAACATCATGATGTCGCCGAGCCTCAACTACCAAGGGGCCCGACTGGTGCCGACCATCTTGTCCGATCACCGCATGCTCGTGGCCGAGCTGTTACTCGCCTAAAATTTGACCACAACCCAAGGCAGGCGCCGTCACGGTGCCTGCCTTTTTGCGTGGGGCAAAGTCTGGTTTCTGGGCATTGGCTCCCGACTGCTCAAAGGTCGCCGCTGTGACCTTAAATTTGGCAACTAATCTCCATAATTTGGCCAGTCCACGGTGCTTGAAAGCGCTTTATAATGTAAGCGTTAACAAATCTGCACGCGTGCTTTGCCTGCGACGGCAGGCGGGTTTACCATCGCACCATCATAGCTGAATAGCCCGGAGTTTTCGGGTCACCGCATAATTCGTTTTGGTTGTTTGGGGTTCATTCAAATTATGTTCAGGAGGTATTTGTGATGAGAAAGTGGCAAAAGGGTTTGGCTCTGGCAGGAACCGCGGCAGCGGCGCTCGCACTGGTGGCATGTGGCAAGAAGAGCAGCGACGGCTCCGGTTCTAGCAGCGGCAGCAAGGTAACCGTGACCATGTATCGCCCAGGGGACGTCTTGGACAACGACAAGGCCATGATGAAGATCGTCAACAAGGAGATTCAAAAGCAGTACCCGAACGTATCGCTTTCAATCAAGCCGCTCTCTTGGGGCGATTACGGCCAGAAGTTCAACGTGATGCTGACTTCCGGCGACTCGTTTGACCTGGCGTTTTCTTCCGGTAGTTACGTCGACAACGCACAAAAAGGCGCGTTCACCGATTTGACGCCGCTGTTGAAGAAGTACGCCAAGAAGGCCTACGACGCGATCAACCCGGCCTACTGGAAAGGCGTCACGGTCAACGGCAAGATCTACGGCTTCCCGACCAACGCCAACGTTTACTCCCAGGAGACGCTGACCTTCAACGACACGTTCCTGAAGAAGTACAACATCGACGTGTCCAAGGTTAACACGCTGCAGGATGCGACCCCGGCCCTAGCGGCGTTCCACAAGGCCAACCCTGGCGTCGCGGCGTTTGCCATCGGTAAGGGCTACCACGCCCCGGCCTTTGACGCGACGCACAGCTACGAGTACCCGCTGAGCAACGCCTACCCGTTCGTGATCGACCAGACCGGCGAATCGACCAAGGTGGTCAACCCGTACAGCACCGCGACGCTTCAAAAGAACCTGAAGACTCTGCACCAGTGGTACCAGGCCGGTTACATCCCAAAGGACGCAGCGACCTCCAGCACGGCCTACAACCTGCCTGAGGACACTTGGTTCGCACGTGTCGAGACCAACGGCCCATTCGACTACGGGGCAACCGCTTTGAACAACGCCCGGACCAACGGCAAGACCGTGACGGTGCGTCAGATTTCCAAGCCGTACAAGTCCACCTCGGACGCCCAAATGGCGATGTACGTGGTTTCCAAGTCCTCCAAGCACAAGAAGGAAGCCGTTGAGGTCCTCAACGCCATCAACACCAACAAGAAGATCTTGAACACGATGGTCTGGGGGATCGAAGGCAAGCAGTGGGAATTCACCGACAAGGCCAACGAGAAGATCAAGACGCTTCCTGGCTACAAGCAAAAGACCTACTACGGGGCTTGGATGACCGGTAACAACAAGCTGCTTTACACCAAGGATGAAGTGACCGACGCGATGATCAAGGACCGCGACGCCAAGATTGCTGCTGCCAAGCAGTCGGCGGGTCTGGGCTTCGTGCCGGACACCACTTCCGTCAAGACCGAAATGACCAACATCTCCAACGTCATGAGCAAGTACTCCGACATCATCAACACCGGGACGGTTGAGCCGATGGCCGCCATCAAGAAGATGAACGCCGAGCTCAAGGGCGCCGGTTGGGACAAGGTGCAGGCGGAGATCCAAAAGCAGTACGACGAATTCCGCTCGAACAACTAAGCTTTCCGAAAAGGGACTGGAATCTTCCAGTCTCTTTTTACGGATTGCGGTTTGCAAACGCTCTTCTATATATTTGTTAAGTTAATTTACTAACTGAAAAGCGTTTGCTTTTATTTAAAACATTGAATTTGTGAAGTAACACCCATAATTTGGCAAGTCGTTAAACGTGTAAACGCTTTATACTAAATAGTGTAGTCGTGAACCACAAAGGAGGGATGGCAATGCAGACGAAACAGTCCGCCGTCGTCGGGGGTAGCAAGAAGGGCTTCATCGCGAAGGTGAAGAAGAACAGCACGTTTTTCCTGCTGGTCGCACCGGGAACCATTTTCCTGATCATCTTCTTCTACATTCCCGTTTTGGCCAACGTCGTCGCGTTTCAGAATTTCCAATACTCGGACGGGGGCTTCTTATACAGCTTGTTCCACAGCCCGTGGGTCGGTTTACAGAACTTTATTTTCTTCTTCAAGTCCGCGGACTTCGGGCTTGTCCTGCGCAACACCGTGGGTTACAACTTGACCTTCCTGTTGCTCAACTTCTTCTTTGCCATTTTCTTCGGGATCGTCATGAGTCAGATGCGCAACATGAAGCTTCTGCGGGTCTACCAGACCTCCATGCTGTTCCCGTACTTCCTGTCCTGGGCGATTCTGGCCTACTTCCTCTACGCGTTCCTGAGCGCGGATAAGGGGATCATCAACCACATGATCACCGGGGCAGGCGGCACCGCCATCGACTTTTACAACACCCCTTACGTCTGGCCGTTCATCATCGTCTTCATGGGCGTCTGGAAGGGAATCGGCTACAACAGTATTCTGTACTTCGCCACCGCCAGTGGGATCGATCCTTCCTACTACGATGCGGCCATGATGGACGGGGCCAACAAGTGGCAGCAGATTAAAAACGTCACGCTGCCGCACATTCTGCCGATCGCCACGCTGATGCTGATCATCAACATCGGCGGTATCTTCCGGTCGGACTTCGGGCTGTTCTACCTGCTGCCTCGCGCTTCGGGTACGTTGATCAACGTGACGCAGACGTTCGATACCTACGTCTACCGCGCCTTGACCACGACCAACGACATCGGCATGAGCACCGCGACTGGCCTGATCCAGTCGGTGGTCGGCTCGATCATGATCCTCGGTTCTAACGCGATTGTGCGGAAGCTGCAGCCGGATTCGGCACTGTTTTAGGAGGCGATCACATGGCTAAGAAGAAAAAAGTGGTCAGCGCGGTCGACATCCGTAAGTTCAGCGCCGGCACCAACCTGTTTTTCAACATTTTCCTGGGGCTCTTCGCCATCAGCTGTGTGGTCCCATTCATCTTCATCATCATCTTGTCTTTGACCAAGGAATCGGACATCACCCTTTACGGGTACCAGTTCTGGCCGAAGCACTGGACGATTGCCTCGTACGAGTACCTGACCGGGATGGGGGGCCAGGTGGCCAAGTCCTTCCTGGTGACGGTGATCGTCACGGTGGTCGGGACCATCATGAGCTCGACGTTCACGTCGACTTACGCCTACGCGATTTCGCGGCGTGACTTCGACTACAAGAAGTTCTTCACGATTTTCGCCTTGATTTCCATGCTGTTCACGCCAG
>NZ_BAAGBJ010000009.1:0-120293 GCF_054785075.1 Lacticaseibacillus suihuaensis
AATATGAGCTGCTTGAATAGCTCGATTTGTTGTTACTAGCGAATTGACTTCGCAATGTTTAATTCTTTTCAATTAAGAAAAGCCCTATCACATTTACGAAACTTTGTTCAGTTTTCAAAGGACTACCGTGTCCATAAGACAACTTAGATATCTTAGCATTTTGTCAGGCGACTGTCAACAACAACTTGTTGCGAATCACCGGCCGGCCAAGCTCGCATTGCCTCAACGACGCTATTTATCATATCAGCGAAACCGCGACCCGTCAACATTTTTCGCGACTTTTTCAGGTTCCCGAACCAGTGCTTCAGGCGTTCGATTCAATGTTTGGATTTTCAGCGATAGTTAACGCCTTTTCATGAGCAATTTTCGTTTTTTTCACAAACAAAAAAGTGAGCTCAGTGAGCTCACTTTTAGCTTACGGACGCAGCGTCGGGAAAAGCAGGACGTCGCGAATCGATGGAGCATCCGTCAAAAGCATGACCAGGCGATCGACGCCGATGCCCAGGCCACCGGTTGGCGGCATACCGTACTCGAGGGCCTCGATGTAGTCCTCATCGATGCCTTGAGCCTCGTCGTTGCCGGCACTCTTCTCGGCGGCCTGCGCCTCGAAGCGCTGGCGCTGGTCGATCGGGTCGTTCAGCTCGGTGAAGGCGTTGGCATACTCGTTGCCATGCATGAACAGCTCGAAGCGATCCACGAAGCGCGGATCCTTCTCGCTCTTTTTGGCCAGCGGCGAAATCTCAATCGGATGGCCGTACAGGAAGGTCGGCTGGATCAAGGTCGGCTCCACGAATTCCTCGAAGAAGGCATTGATGATGTGGCCGACCGTCCAGTAAGACTCAACATGGACGTTGTGTTCGGCCGCGAGCTTACGCGCGTCTTCGACGGACATCGGCTGCCAAAAGTCGATACCGGTCCGGTCCTTAATCGCGTCAACCATGTGAACCCGGGCGAACGGCGCGTCCAGGTCGATGTCTTGCCCCTGGTAGTTGATCTTGCCGGTGCCCAGCACCTTGTTGGCGGCGAAGCGGAAAATGCCTTCGGTCTCGTCCATCACATCGGTCAGGTCCCAGTAAGCCGCGTAAGTCTCAAGCATCGTGAACTCCGGGTTGTGCTTGGTGTCGATGCCTTCGTTACGGAACACGCGACCGATCTCGTAGACCCGCTCCATGCCGCCGACAATCAGGCGCTTAAGGTGCAGCTCCAGGGCGATGCGCAGGTACAAGTCGATGTTCAACGCATTGTGGTGCGTGATGAACGGCCGCGCCGAGGCACCACCGGCCTGGTTGTGCAAAACCGGGGTCTCAACTTCCAAAAAGGCGTTGGAATCCAGGTACTCACGCACGGCGCTGACAATCTTGCTGCGCCGAACGAAGCGCTCGAAGCTGTCGTCGTTGGCGATCAGGTCCAAGTAGCGCTGACGGTAAATCTGCTCCACGTTGGTCAGACCGTGGTACTTGTCCGGCAGCGGCCGCAGTGCCTTGCTCAGGTGGGTCAGGTGGGTGGCGCGAACCGTCAGCTCCCCGGCGTCGGTTTTCATCACGTCACCGGCGATACCGAGGAAGTCACCGAGGTCAGCCTTCTTGAAGATCTGGTAGTTCTCCTCGCCGACCATGTCCTTGCGAACGTAAATCTGGATGCGGCCGGAGCGGTCGCGCAGGTCGGCGAAGCCGACCTTGCCCTTGCCACGCTTGGACATCATGCGCC
Organism: Lacticaseibacillus suihuaensis; assembly: GCF_054785075.1. NCBI lineage: Bacteria > Bacillati > Bacillota > Bacilli > Lactobacillales > Lactobacillaceae > Lacticaseibacillus > Lacticaseibacillus suihuaensis. The sequence continues at coordinate 1,708 of NZ_BAAGBJ010000009.1, forward strand.
CGGCGATGGTGACCGTCGGCGTGTTGTCCAACAGCTGCTCCTTGTCCTCTTGGTCGTACTTGTCGTGCAGCCCCTGGGCGGTGTCGGTGCGGTCGAACCGCTTGCCGAACGGGTCGATGCCGGCCTCGCGCAGCGCGTCCATCTTCTGGCGCCGCGCCTTCATCTGGTCGTTCAATTCATTTTGCTGTTCTGCCATGTTTTCCTCCGATCTTTCTCGTCTCATTCTGCCATACTGTTGGCAAAAAGCAACTACCGCCCGACCGGCCGCTGCTCGTTCTCCTCGACGAACGCGTCGAAGATATCGTCAACCGCCTGCTCGGTTTCGGCACTCATCGCCGCCGCCTTGGTGCGAGCGGCGCGGGGAATGCCCTTCAGGTAATACGCGGCCTGGGAGCGGAACTCCCGCACGGCCAGGTCCTCGCCCTTGAGGTCAACCAGGCGGTGCAGCTGCAGCTTGGCCGTCGCGATTTTCTCCCGCGGGGTCGGCTCCGGCACTAAGACGCCGGAACGCAGGTATTCCTCGACCGACTTGAGCAGCCAGGGGTTGCCCAAAACCGCGCGGCCGATCATCACGGCATCGGCCCCGACCTCGTCCAGCATGCGCTTGGCATCCTGCGGGGTCCGAACGTCGCCGTTGCCCATGAACGGAATGTGCAGCTGGGCCTTCACCTGTTTCAAAATCTCCCAGTCTGCCTTCCCGGAGTATAGTTGCTTGCGGGTGCGGCCGTGCATCGCCAGGGCCGAGGCGCCGGCGCGTTCGGCGGCCAGGGCGTTGTCGACCGCGTAGATGTGGTCCTCGTCCCAGCCGGTTCGCATCTTAACCGTCACCGGCTTGTGAACCGCGTCGACCACCGCGGCCACCATTTCGTAGACCTTGTTGGGATCCAGCAGCCAATGCGCCCCGGCGTCGGTCTTGGTCACCTTGGGCACCGGGCAGCCCATGTTGATGTCGATGATGTCGGCCTCAGTGTTTTGATCCACGAACTTGGCGGCGTTGACCAAGGTCTCCTTGGTGCCACCGAAAATCTGGATGGAAATCGGGTGTTCGCGGGGATCCACGAACAGCATGCTCAGGGTTTTTTGGTTGTGGTACATGATGCCGCGGTCGGAGATCATCTCGCAGACCACCAGGCCGGCGCCGAACTCCTTGGCCGTGACGCGAAACGCCGCGTTGGTGATGCCCGCCATCGGGGCCACCACCACGCGGTTGGGGATCGTCACGTTGCCGATCTGCCAGGACAGTGTGTCAGTCATGCGCTTCCGCCTTTCTCGAAAACTCGCTTAGTTCCGCTTCCGTGTAGGAATAGGTGCTGCCGCAAAACTTGCAGGTCACCGTAGCGCCGTGGTCTTTTTCAATCATCTCGCGCAGGTCGCTGGGCGCAAGCGTCGCCATGATATCGGCGAAGTGTCCCTTGCTGCAGGTGCAGGCAAAACGCAGCGGCGTCTCGCTCAGCACGTCCAGCGCATTATCGCCGGTGGCGCGAGCGGCAATCTGCCGCGGGGTCAGGCCCTGGCGCAACATTTCGGAGACCAGCGGCAGCGTTTTGACATTGGTTTCAAGCGCCGTCAGGGCCGCGTCGGTGGCGCCGGGCAGCGCCTGAATCATGAACCCGCCGGCCACTTGCACCGTGTTATCCGCGTTAACGAACACCGACAGGCCGACCGCCGCGGGAATCTGCTCGGACTTGGCCAGGTAGTAGGTGAAGTCCTCGCCCAGCTCACCGGACACCAACGGCACCTGCCCGGTGAAGGGCTTGCCGACACCGACGTACTTGGTGACGGCCAAAATGCCTTGGTGGCCGACCGCCCGAGCGACGTCGATTTTCCCCACCTGGTTCAGCGGCAGGTTGACATGCGGGTGCTGCACGTAGCCTCGCACCGTGCCGTTGGCGGTGCCGTCTGCGACCAAGGCGCCAACCGGGCCGTCGCCTTGGACCCGCACCGTCAGCAGGTCGTTTTCGTTTTTCAGGCCGGCGGCGGCCAGCAGGCTGGTGCCGACCAAGGTGCGACCCAAGGCGGCCGTGGCCGCCGGGTACGTGTCGTGGCGGCGCTGCGCCTCTTGCACCGTCGCCGTGGCGTCAACGGCAAAGACGCGGAAAAAACCGTCTGCCGTGACCGCCGTAATCATTGTATCTGCCATTTTCTCTCTCCTTGTTAACCGTCAATATGATAACAGATTGTGGCCGCGGGGCCAAATGAACCAGGGCGTAGGTCGGCGCAGTTAGCGAACCGAGTAGCGTGGCGCTGGCGCTTGAAGCGGTCCTTGCTTCGAGTGCCAGTGCTAGCTAGTCGCGTTCGCGTTGCCGACCAAAGCCCGACGAACCAGGGCGGAAGGCCGCGCAGTCAGCATGACGGGTAGCCCAGCTGCGGCCCTTGCTGCCGCACTTGCCCCAAGCAAAAGACCCTGCCGCGTGGCAGGGTCTTGGCAATCACTGGTTATCGTGGTCGTCGCTTGAATCCGGTGTTTCCTGGTCCGTTGGCGCATCCGCGTCGCCGCTTGGGGCGTCTTGGGTGGTCGGGTCGGCCGGCGTCAGCGTCTTATCGGCTGGCTGCGCGGTGTCGCCTTCCTCGGCTTGCTTTTGGGCATCCTTTTGCTCCAGGGCCTTCTTGGCCTCCTCGAAGGTGGCCGCCTTTTCGCTTGGGAACTCGTCTTGGCTCTTCTCCGGCATCTTGCCCGTGTTGAAAATCTCGAGGATTTCCTTCTCGTTCAAGGTCTCGTACTTCAGCAGAGCCTCGGCGATCGCCTTGTGCTGCTCGCGGTGGCTTTCGATGATCTCACGCGCCTGTTCATGGGCGTCGGCGATGATCTTGCGAATCTCGTCATCGATGGCCGCGGCGGTTTCCTGCGAGTAGGCCGGCATCTGGCCGTAGCTGGCACCGACGAACGGCTGGCCGTCGGATTCCAGGCTGACGGTGCCGAGGCGGTCGGTCATCCCGTACTGGGTGACCATGCCCCGGGCAAGCTGGGTCGCTTGCTCAAAGTCGTTGGAGGCCCCGGTGGATTCGACGCCGAAGATGATTTCCTCGGCGGTGCGACCACCCATCAGGCCGACAATCTGCTCGGTCATGTCCTTTTTGGTCAGCAGGAATTGGTCTTCCTTAGGCAGCGTGATGGCGTAACCGCCGGCGCGGCCGCGCGGAATGATCGTGACCTTGCGAACCACGCGGGAGTCGGACAGCACCAGGCCGATCAAGGCGTGGCCGGCCTCGTGGTAGGCCACCATGTTGCGTTCCTTCTCCGAAATCACGCGGTCCTTCTTGGCCGGGCCTGCGACCACGCGGTCTTCGGCCTCGTCAATGTCGGACGCATCGATTTCCTTCTTGCTGCGCCGGGCCGCCACCAGGGCCGCCTCGTTCAGCAGGTTCTCCAGATCCGCCCCGACGAAGCCTGGGGTGGTGCGGGCGATTTCCTTGAGGTCGACGTCGGCCGCAAGCGGCTTGTTCTTGGCGTGGACCTTCAGAATCGCCTCGCGGCCCTTGACGTCCGGCCGACCGACCAGAATCTTCCGGTCAAAACGGCCCGGCCGCAGCAGCGCGGGATCCAGCACGTCGGAACGGTTGGTCGCCGCCATGACGATCACACCTTCGTTGCCGGTGAACCCGTCCATCTCAACCAGCAGCTGGTTCAAGGTCTGCTCGCGTTCGTCGTGGCCGCCGCCCATGCCGGCGCCACGCTGGCGACCGACGGCATCGATTTCATCGATGAAGATGATCGACGGGGCGTTCTTTTTGGCCTGATCGAACAGGTCACGGACACGCGACGCGCCGACCCCGACGAACATCTCGACGAAATCCGAACCGGAAATCGAGAAGAATGGGACGCCGGCCTCGCCGGCGACCGCCTTGGCCAGCAGCGTTTTACCGGTACCAGGAGGGCCCTCCAAGAGGACCCCGGCCGGGATGCGAGCCCCCAAACCGGAGAACTTGTGCGGATCCTTCAGGAACTCGACGACTTCGACCAGCTCCTGCTTCTCTTCCTCGGCGCCGGCGACGTCGGAGAAGCGAACCTTGTTGGCCTTCTTGTCGGCCTGCTTGGCCTTGGACTTGCCGAAGTTCATCACCCGGCCGTTACCGCCGCCACCTTGGCCGGCGTTGTTCATCATCATGTAGAAGAACACCATGAAGAGAACCAGCGGCACGACGGTGATGAGCAGGCTGAGCCAGACGCCGGACTGCGACTCGGTCAGGGTGTCGCTTTTGACGTCGTTGGCCTCCGCCGCCTTTTGCACCGTCGCCATCGTCGAATCGTTGGTCGGCAGGTAGGCGGAAAAGCGCTTGGTCGTGGTGCTGGTCGCGCCAAGCAGGCTCAGGCCACCGGTGGCACCCTTGATCTTCTGCTCGGTGCGGTACTCACCGGAGACCTTGTAGACGCCGCCGCTTGGCTGCACCTCGAAGGATTTGATTTTATTGTCCTTCAGTTGTGAGATGAACTCACTGGACTGCAGCTCTTGGGTCTGACTGCCGCCGCTTCCCCGCAGGTAAAGCGCAAAGCTGGTCACCAGGATCACGAACAACACGACGTAAAACAGCGTGCTCCCGAATAACCCATTTTGTTTTTTATTCATGCATAACCTCCAGCAACATTTAGCGAAAAAAGTGGTCCGTGGTGCTTCAACGCAAGTTCAATCATACACCACCGGCCGGTGAAATAAAGGTCAATCGTGATTATAGATTTCGGGTTTCAAGACCCCGATGTACGGGAGGTTGCGGTAACGCTCCGCGTAATCCAGCCCGTAGCCGACGACGAATTCATTGGGGACCATGGTGCCGACGTAATCCGCGTGGACGTCCTTGACGCGCCGCTCGGGCTTGTCCATCAACGTGCAGATCTTCACGGAGGCCGCGTCGCGGGTCTCAAAGAGCTTCATCAGGTAGCTCAGCGTCCGGCCAGTGTCGACAATGTCTTCGACGATCAGCACATCGCGGCCGGCCACCGAGGTGTCCAGGTCCTTGATGATCTTGACCTCGCCGGAGCTTTCCGTCGCCGTGCCGTAACTGGACACGTCCATGAAGTCGACCTCGAGGTAATCGTCCACCGCGCGAACCAGGTCCGTCATGAACATGATGGCGCCCTTGAGGATGCAGACGACCAGCGGGTTGCGCCCCGCGTAATCGCGCTTGATCTCGGCGGCCAGCCGCGTGGTGATTGCGGCGATGTCGGCCTTGGAATACAGCACTTTCAGGATATCATCATTCATCGTCATCCGTCCTTTGGCATGGGGATTGAAATGCTAGTACAGCTTGAATTATATCAGTTCGGGGAACCTGAAACAATTCAGCGAAGGCTTTTCCCTGCACCCACACCACCCCGTCCGGCGTGGCCGCGACCAGCCTCGCGTGGCGCTCTGGCCGCGGCACCTTGGCGTCGATGAACAGCCGCCGCAGCGGCTTGGTGTGGCCGCTGGGCAAAAGCACGACGTCGCCGGGCTGGCCGGTTCGCACCACCAGTGGCCCCGCCGGCACCAGACCCCAGGCGATGGCGGCTGGCGGCCGCTCGCTGAAGCGGCCGACGCGGCCGGCTGCCATGGGGTACCACTGCTCGGCTTCTTCCAGCGTCACGCTGGGCTGGACCACGGGCTTGGGCAGCGCCTGACAAAGCGTGGCGTAGCTGACCCAGACGCGGCCACCGGTGAGATCGAAGGCCTTGGTGCCGGCCGCTTCGGCCAGTGCGGCCAACATCGCGGTCACGATTGCCTGATCGGCGTGGCGCTGCCAGGCGGCCAGCTGCCGCTCGAGCACCACGCGCTGCACCGCCGCTGGCTCTTCGGCCAGCCGGCGCCAGTCGACGCCGGTTGGCCCGGTCGCCTGAAGCAGCAGCGCATCCGCCTGGCGGTTGGCGAGTTCAAGCACCCCCGCCTGCTCCACGCTCAGCCGACTGGCGTGAGCCAGCAGCTGGGGGCTGCGTTCCTTGAGCCTAGGCACGATGGTGTGGCGCAACCAGTTGCGGGTGAAGCGCAGGTCGGTGTTGCTGGCATCTTCCGCGTATGGCACCGCTTGGGCGGCGGCGTAATCGCGCAGCACCTTTTTCGGCACGGCGAGCAGCGGCCGCAACAGCGTGACGGTGCCTTGTGGCTGCACCGGGCGCATCCCGGCCGCGCCTTGGGCCGAGCCGCTTCGCAGCAGGCGAAACAGCAGGGTCTCCAGCTGATCATCGGCGTGGTGAGCCAAGACGATGGCCTTGGCGCCGGCTTCGGCCGCCGCGCGGGTCAAAAACGCGTATCGCGCCGCTCGCGCCGCCGCCTCGGTCACCCGCTTGGGGTGTGCGGCTTGCGGCCACGTGCCGCAAACGGTCGCCAGCCCCAGCGCCTTGGCGTAGCTGACCACCTGGCGCTGCTCGGCGGCACTGGTCGGCCGCAGCTGGTGGTCGAACTGGGCGACCGTCACTCGAAGCTGGTTGCCGTGGAGCGGCGCCAGCAGCGTCATCAAAACCATGGAATCCACGCCGCCGGACACGGCCAGCAGCACCGGCGTCTGGGCCGGTAGTCCGAACGGCGCCATCAGCGCCTCACCGTCTAGCATCTCACACCTCCGATATGACAGGATGTCATCCACCATAGCATACGCACCCGAATGAACCATCCGCCTTAGGTCCCATTCTGCCAAGCCGTCGCCCAGGTGACAAGCCCCGAGGCGCCGCCCGAAAATCCGGGCCCGGCCCCAACGGCGGTCAAGTCAACAGGCAGCGGTGACCCCGAGGCGCCGCCCGGGTGGGTCAGCCCAACCACGCGCCGCGGCGTAAAAAAGCGCCCCCTCGCAACGGCGAGGAGGCGCCCAGTTTGGTCTGTCAATCAGCTGCGACGACCGCCGCGGCCGCCGCGCTTGCCTTCGGTGTTGCGGCGAAGGCTGCTCAGGCGGTCCTCGCTTTCCTTAAGAAAGCCGGACATCATGCCGTCAAAATCGTCCTTCGGGGCCTGCGGCTTGCCGAAGCCGCCGCGGCCGTTGTCGCGGTGCGGCTTTGGGCCGTGCCCGAAGTTCGAGCCGCCGTTGCCGTGTGGGGCGCCACCCTGGTGCGGGGCGCTGCCGTGAGGGCCGCCGGTGTGGCCGCCGCGCGGGGCGCCGCCGTGGGCGCCGGCCGGGGCATCGACCGCCTTGCGAATGGACAGCCCGATCTTGCCGTCCTTGATCGACATCACCTTGACCGTCACGGTGTCACCCACCGTCAGGACGTCGTGAATGTCTTTGACGTAGGCATCCGAGACCTCGCTGATGTGAACCAGCCCCGTTTTGCCTTCTCCCAAGTCAACAAAAGCGCCAAAATTCGTGATCCCAGTGACCTTGCCAGAAACTTTTGCGCCGACTTCAACTGCCATATAAAAAGTTGCCCTCCTAGTGAATTGTGTCTATTAGTATACCATGCAAAAGCCGACACGCAAGCAAGCTGTCGCAAATCGGCTCACGTGTCGGCTATTCACCCGGTAATGTAAAAATGGTTTCGCCCTTCTTGGACATCGCGTACTTCTGACGCACCAGCTTCTCCAGGTAATCCGCGTTCTTCAGCTGATCGATCTGGACGTTGAGCGCCTTTTTCTGCGACTTGACCCGGGCCAGGTCGCGCTTGGCGCGGCTGACCGCCACGCTGCGGGTGGCGATGGCCTGGTGGGTCGAAAACAGCTGGTAGCCGCCGACGCCGCAGATCACCAGCAGCGCGAGCAAAAGCGACACCAGCCGGCGCCGGTGAACCCGCGTGTGACCGGCCGTCTTGACCTGCTTTGGTGCCTTGAACTGGACGTGTCGAATCGCCTGCATCGCGGACCCCACCTAACCTCGTTAATTAAACTCAGTATAGCAAAGAATCCCGCGCGACGCACACGATTGGCTAATTTTCTTTGTAAGTTTCGCCTACCACCGTGTACATGTCGGCGGCCAGCTCTTTTTTGGTGGTTTCGACCAAGGCGGTGACCTTGACCGTCAGCGTCTTGTTGCCAAAGGCGATGACCAAAACGTCGCCGATACCGACCTCGCTGGAGGACTTGGCGACCTTGTCGTTGATGGTGATGCGGCCCTTGTCCGCGATCTCCTTGGCCACGGTGCGGCGCTTGATGATGCGGGAGACCTTCAGGTATTTATCTAATCGCATGTCATTTTTCCTTCCTATTTCTGAGACGGTGCAAGAATTTGAGGAAGCGCCGGCCCATCGGAAAGGCCAGCACCTCGCGAATCGAGTACAGGTTGACCAAGGCGGCTAGGCCGACGTAGAGGATCACGCCGACCGACACGGTGGCCAAAACCAGCGAGAACATGTCCGTGCGGGACTGGTACGGCAGCCGTACCGCCAGCGCATGGACCGGCAGGCTCATGCCGGCGATCACCAACAGCAGCCGCAGCTCGAACTGGTGCGGATCCGGCCGCCGAATCACATCCGGCAGCTGGATGTACAGCGCCACCAGGATCACCGCGAGGCTGACCACCGTCGCAATCGCCGCGCCTTCCGTGCCGTATACCGCCACCAGCGGCAGGTTCAACAGCAGCTTGACGACGAAGCCGAAAAACAGCGCGTAGGTCGTGACCCGAAAGCGGTTGAGGCTTTGCAAAATCGCGTTGTAGGCGTTGATCATCGCGACCAAGGCGATGCTCAGCGCGTAAATCCGAAGCGTCGTCGTGCCTTGCCGATCGCCGAACAAAAGCCAGTTGATCAACGGCATCAAGGCGATCAGCCCCGAAGTCGCCGCCATGGACAGCGACAGGTTGAAGTGAATCAGCTGCCGGGCCGTGGCCAAGAAGCGTCCCATGTGGCCGCTGGCCGCGCTGCGCGTCAGGCTGGGCAACAGCGTCGCCGATAACGACGTCGCGACCACCAGCCCCAGCTGCACCAGCGGCTGGCCGCGGTCGTACACCCCCTTGAGCGCCTTGGCCGCCGCCGGGGCGACGCCGGCGGTCGCCAGGCCGCGGGTCACGGTGAAGGAATCCACCAGCTGCAGCACGATGAGCATCGTGGCGAACAGCGCGATGGAGCCGCCCTCCTTGAGAAAGCGCCGCAACAGCGCCAGGTAGGTGGAAAAGCCGGCAAAGGCGAAGTGCTTGTGGGCAAACACCTTGGCGTAGGCCCACCACACGGTCAACAAGGCGGCCAGGCCGCCGAAAAAGGCGCCGCTCATCGCCCAGGTCCCCATGCGGTACGGGTCCCAGTGCTGCTTGTAGGCCACCCAGGCGGCGACCAGGATCACGGCCACCCGCACAATCTGCTCGACCACCTGCGACAGCGCCGTTTTGGTCATGTCGAAGGTGCCTTGGAAGTACCCCCGGGCCGTCGACAGCACCGGCATGGTCAAAAACATCAGCCCGACGCTTCTGATGATCGGCGTCAGCGAAACGTCGGCCATCAACCGGGCGATCCAAGTCGCACCGAGCTCCAGCGCCAGAAACATCGCCAGGCCAAGCCAGGTCATCAAAACCAACGCCCGGTGCGTGATTTCCGCTTGCGTCTCGGGCTCACGCGCCTCGGCGATCAGCTTGGAGATGAACACGGGAAAGCCGGACAAGGCAAAGGTCATGCCGATGCCGTACAGCGGGTAGACCTGCTGGTAGACGTAAAAGCCGGTATCGCCGACCAGGTTCTGGAACGGCACCCGGTAGACGGCGCTCAAGACCTTGGCGACCAAGGCGGCGAGGCTTAGGATCCACGCGCCGCGCATCAGGGATTTCATCTGGTCATTTTGCATCGCTTTCCTCACTCACTGCAGTTTCTGGGGGTGCGGTCTCCGCCGCCCCCGGTGCAAGGCCAGCGGTGACCACGCACGAGTCGTTCAGTCGCCGCCCCACGCCTTGACGGCGGTCCCGGCGACCGGCCGTCCCGCTGCAAAGCCCGAGTCTTCAGCTCCGGTTGCGCCGCCACGCCCCACCTAGTATACGTCAGGCCGCCAGCGTTTGACAAAACGCGGTCAGCTCGCGCAGCCAATCGGGGTGGCCGGACAACAGGAAGGTGACGACCAGCTCGCCGCCGTCTTCGGCCACTCGGGCCTTGAGCTTGGTGGTGTCGAGCTTCTTGAACAGGGCCGGGCCGCCCAGCTTCGCGCTGGCCTGCTTGCTCAGCCGCAGCGTCAGCTGGTTGCCACTTTGGGTGATTTTTTGGACCCGGGCGGCGTCGGCGAAGCGCTTCAGGCGCGTGATCGCCAGCAGGTTGGTGACCGGCTGCGGGTAATCGCCGAAGCGGTCGATCAAGTCGTCGGCCACCTCGTCCTCTTGGGCCTCGGTGGTGCTTTCGCGCAGCCGCTTGTACAGCTCGATTTTTTGCCTCGAGTCGGCGACGTAATCCTCGGGCAGGTAGGCCTCAAGCGCAAGCTCAATCTGTGAATCAAAGCGCGGCTTGGCCTTGTGGCCCAGCTTGCGGGCGACCGCCTCATTGAGCATCTGGGTGTAAAGGTCGTAGCCGACCGCGTCGATGAAGCCGTGCTGCTGGCTGCCCAGCAGGTTGCCGGCGCCGCGAATCGATAGGTCGCGCATCGCGATCTTGAAGCCGGCGCCAAGCTCCGTGAAGTCCTTGATCGCCTGCAGCCGCTTTTCCGCCTCCTCGCTCAGGACCGAATCGGGCTTGTACATGAAGTAGGCGTAAGCGACGCGGCTGGAGCGGCCGATGCGACCGCGCAGCTGGTAGAGCTGAGACAGGCCGTAGTGGTCAGCGTCTTCGATGATCAGCGTATTGACGTTGGGCATGTCGACGCCGGTTTCGATGATGGTGGTCGTGACCAAGACGTCGTAGGCCCCGTGGAGAAAGTCGTAGATCACGTTCTCCAGCTGGGTCTCGGTCATCTGGCCATGCGCGTAGGCCACCGTCGCGTTGGGCACGAGTTCCTCGACCTCCGCCACCGTTTTTTCGATGTCGTGAACCCGGTTGTGCAGGTAAAACACCTGGCCGCCGCGTTCCAGCTCGCGTTCGATCGCGTCGCGCATCGCGCCGCGGTTTTGCTCCATCACGAAGGTCTGAATCGGGTAGCGGTTGGTCGGCGGCGTCTCGATCACCGACAGGTCCCGGACGCCGAGCATCGACATGTTCAGCGTTCGCGGAATCGGCGTGGCGGTCAAAGTCAGCACATCAACGTTGTGGCGCAGCTCCTTGAGCTTCTCCTTGTGCTTGACGCCGAAGCGCTGCTCCTCGTCGACGATCAAAAGCCCGAGGTCCTTGTACTGCACGTCCTTGGACAACAGCCGGTGGGTGCCGACCACGATGTCAACCGTGCCTTCCTTCAGGCCGACCAGCGTCTCCTTGATCTGCCCGGGGGTGCGAAACCGCGACAGCATGCCGACGGTCACCGGGAAATCGGCGAAGCGTTCGCTCATCGTGTCGAAGTGCTGCTGGGCCAAAATCGTGGTCGGCACCAGCAAGGCGACTTGCTTGCCGTTTTCGATCGCCTTGAAGGCCGCCCGAAGCGCAACTTCGGTCTTGCCGAAGCCGACGTCGCCGACCAACAGCCGGTCCATCGGCCGCGGCTTCTCCATGTCCTGCTTGATCTCGGCCACCGACCGCAGCTGGTCTTGGGTCTCCGGGTACGGGAACTCGGCCTCAAACTGGCGCTGCAGGTCGTCGTCCGGGGCAAAGGCGAAGCCGGGCTCCGCCTCACGCGCCGCGTAGAGCTTGATCAGGTCGTCGGCGATGTCTTCAATCTTGCCGGCGACCTTCTTTTTGGTCTTTTGCCACTCCGAGCCGCCCAGCTTGTTGATCCTTGGGGTCTTGCCATCGGCGGCCACGTATTTTTGGACCAAGTGAAGCTGATCGACCGGGATGAACAGCTTGTCGCCTTGCTGGTAGACGATCGTGATGTAGTCGCGGTGAACCCCGTCGACCTCAAGCGTCTGCAGGCCGACGTACTGGCCGATCCCGTGGTTGACGTGAACGACGTAATCGCCCGGGGTCAGCTCGGTGTATGACCGCAGCCGCTCGGCGTTGGCCAGCGTCTGGTGTCGCGCCTTGCGATGCATCTTGGCGTTGAACAGCTCGTGGTCGGTCACCACCACTAGGTGCAGGCTGGGCAGCTCGAAGCCGTTTTGGAGGTTGCCGACGGTCAGCTGCAGCGTGTTCTCCAACAAATCGTCAGCCGGGCTGATCACCGTGTCGACCTCAAAATCGCGCAGCGTCTGGTTCAGCTTGGTCAGCCGGGCTTCCTCCTGAACCAGGAAGACCACGGTTTGCTTTTGCTTGCGCCAGCGGTCCGCCTCGGTTTTGAGCAGCGGCATCTGGCTGAAGAACTGCTGCACGTTGCGGCTGGCCACGTTGGTCAAAGACTGCAGGCGCAAGTTCCCCATGCCCTTTTGAAACAGGCTGAGGTACAGGTGGGTGCGGCGGTCGGTGCGGTCGATGTCTTGAAGCGACTGGGGCGTCGGCAGCGTGGCCAGGCGGCCGCCTTCCTGCAAGCTGGCCGCCCAGTCCGTGGTTTCCTGAAGCAAGGTGACGTCGGTGTCAGCCAGCTTGGTGAAGTCGTCCCACACCACCAGCGCGTCTTCTTGCAGGTAATCCAAAAGCGTCGCGGCCTGCGGGTACAGCGCGGCCATGTAAAGCGCCAGCTCCTCCGGCCGCTCGCCCAGCGCCAGCTGTTCCGCGACCGCCAGCACCCCGTCGGTCAAAGCCTGCTTGGCGACCTTGGTCTTGGCCTTCGCCTTGGCGGCCAGGCCTTGCGTCCGCAGACGTTCGCCGGCCGCCTTCAGGACCTCGGGCGTTGCAATCAGGTCGGTCGCCGGGGCGAGGTCCAGGTGGTCGATGCTTTGGATACTGCGCTGGGTCCCCATGTCGAATTCGCGCAGGCTGTCGACGGCCGTGTCGAACAGCTCGATGCGAACCGGGTTGTCAGCGTTGAGCGGGTAGATGTCGATGATGCCGCCGCGAATAGCGAACTGCCCCGGCGTCCCCACCAGGCTGTCGCGGCGGTAACCCATCGCAACCAGCGTCGCCGCGAGCTCGGCCGGCTCGATCTCGGAATCCAGGTCCAGGTGCAGCGCGGCCTCCTGCCAGGTCGCCTTGGGCACCAGCTGGCGACGCAACCCGGCGAGGCTGGTCACCACCACGCCGGGGCGAGCGGTCGCCAAAAAGCTCAGCGTGTTGATGCGTTCGTTGAGCGTGTCCGGCGACGAAACGGCGACCTCGGCGGCCATCACGTCTTCGACCGGGAACGACCATACCGCCTCAGCGCCGAGCAGGCCGGTCAAGTCGGCAACCAGTTCGTCTGCGTGGTAGCGGTTGTTTTCCACCACCACCAGCTGGCGGTTCAGGGTCTTGGCCGCCGCCGCCAGAAAAAGGGTTTTGGCCGAGCCGTTCAGGCCGGTCAACAGGTGGCGACCGGCCTTCAACTGCGGCCAAAGTGGCGCAAGCTCAGGCGCTTGCGCCATTAATGTGATCAGATCCATGTTTCCTCCATGTTAACGTCGCCGCTTGCCGAACCGGCCGGGTGGTGTCAGTTGTACTTGTTCATCAAGGCGGCGAAGTCGGCGCCGCCCAGCCAATCAGCCACCGCCAGTTGCAGCTTGTCGATGCCGCTGAGGATGTCCACCTGCTGGTCCTTATCGAACGGCGTCAGCACCCAGTCGACGACCTTTTGGCGCGTCGGGTGCTGGATGCCAATCTTGGCGCGGTAGAAGTCCTGGGTGCCCAGCACGTTGATGATGGACTTGATGCCGTTGTGGCCACCGGCCGAGCCCTTTTGCCGCAGCCGCAGCCGGCCCATCGTCATGTCCATGTCGTCTTGGATGATCAAAATCTCCGATTGTGCGAATTGGTAGAAGGCCTTGAGCTGCCCCACCGCCCGGCCGGAGTCGTTCATGAAGGTCTGCGGCTTGACCAGCAGGACCTTTTGGCCGTTGACAAAGGCGCTGCCGGTCAGCGCGTTCATCTCCTGCTTGGCGATGGTCACCCCGTACTCGGCGGCCAGCCGGTCGACGGCCATGAAGCCGACATTGTGCTTGGTTCTCGCGTATTGAGAGCCTGGATTGCCCAGGCCAACGATCATTTTCAAAGTCTATTTCCTCCGTTCACGCAAAAAAGCCGGAAAGTACCCCTTCCAGGTCGCCTCTAGTATACCAGAACGGCGGGGCTTGCACGAGCCGCTGCGTGTGTTAGTTTGCCCAGCCAAAATAAGTACAGTTCTCCGAACGGTGTATTGGTGCATTTATTACAGTCGAAACCGGTCAACGGCGGCCATGGAAGCGGTGTGCAAGTTTCAGGTGGTGTTATTGTAAACGATTGCAAGTACAGTCGCGACACAGTGAACAATTTCACAGAAATCCCCACAAACCGGGATTTTGTCAAATGTAACGCTTTTCAAAAGGTCGCGATTTTTTTCTGCAAAACGTGCGCACCTCTGAGCAAATGTGTTATACTTCAAGATGAATTGCACAAAGGCAAATACGAAAGGATGATATCACCGTGGCAAACGCAAACAAAGATCACCAAAAAGTAATTCTTGTTGGTGACGGCGCCGTTGGTTCAAGTTACGCATACGCAATGGTTCTGCAGGGCATCGCCCAGGAAATCGGGATTGTTGATATTTTCAAGGACAAGACGAAGGGTGACGCGATTGACTTGAGCAACGCGCTTCCATTCACCTCGCCAAAGACCATCTACTCCGCTGAGTACAGCGACGCTAAGGATGCTGACCTGGTTGTCATCACCGCCGGCGCCCCTCAGAAGCCTGGCGAAACCCGTCTTGACCTGGTTAACAAGAACCTGAAGATCTTGAAGTCCATCGTTGACCCGATCGTTGAGTCCGGCTTCAACGGCATCTTCTTGGTTGCGGCTAACCCGGTTGACATCCTGACCTACGCGACCTGGAAGCTGTCCGGCTTCCCTAAGAACCGCGTCGTTGGTTCCGGTACTTCTCTGGACACCGCGCGTTTCCGTCAGTCCATCGCCGAGATGGTAGGCGTCGATGCCCGTTCCGTCCACGCCTACATCATGGGTGAACACGGCGACACCGAATTCCCTGTTTGGTCCCACGCCAACATCGGCGGCATCAAGATTTCCGAATGGGTTAAGTCCCACCCAGAAATTGATGAATCCAAGCTGGTTGACATGTTCGAAAACGTGCGTGACGCCGCTTACGAAATCATCAAGCTGAAGGGTGCCACCTTCTACGGGATCGCAACGGCCCTGGCCCGCATCAGTAAGGCCATCCTGAACGACGAAAACGCCGTTCTCCCACTGTCCGTTTACATGGACGGTCAGTACGGCCAGCACGACATCTACATCGGTTCCCCAGCCGTGATTAACGCCAACGGGATCCAGAACATTCTGGAAATCCCGCTGACCGACCACGAACAGGAATCCATGGACAAGTCCGCGGCTCAGCTGAAGAAGATTATCGACGACGCCTTTGCCAAGAACGACATCGAGACCCGTCAGTAATCCAATCAGACCTAACTGAAAACTCCCCCATCGAAAAAGGTGGGGGAGTTTTTTTGGCCCCAGGGCAAAAGCCGTCGCATTTATCGGGACGGCTAGCCTAGCCGCGTCACTCGGGGCCCGGGCTTGGCCCCGAGTGACGCGGCGTAGCTAGCCGCTCCCGCGTTGCCGGACGCAGCCCGACGATCCAGGGCAAAAACCGGCGCCGCGTCACGCAGGTTGCGCGAAGGTGTCCCCGCCCCTGAAAGACCGGGGCAAAGCGCGGCGGCTATCACTATATTCATTCCTAGTAATTGATTCTCTCATATTCCTCCAATCGCGAGCCAGTGCAGTCATAGCGGGGTTGTGCATCGCTCAGATTATGGTAAAATGGATTAAAATGAGAGAGATTTAATAATCGTTGCACCGATGGAGGGCATCATGTTAACCAAATCACTGGTACTGAAAAAGGAGCTCCTGACCACCGTCAAGGAATCCGTGACGCTGGCCGAGGCACTGCAGGTACTCGAGGACTCCGGGTTCCGGTGCGTCCCGATCGTGGACGAAAGCGGCCAGATTTTCCGCGGCAACATCTACAAGATGCACCTGTACCGCCACAAGTCGCAGGGCGGCGACATGTCCCTGCCCGTCACCTACCTGCTGAAGAACGCGACCAAGACGATTCCGGTCAACGCGCCGTTTTTCAAGGTGTTCTTCAACATCAAGGACCTGCCGTACATCGCCGTGTTGGACGAGAACGCCAACTTCTACGGCATCCTGACCCACTCGCGGCTGCTCGCGATGCTGTCGGATTCCTGGAACATCGACGTCAGCTCGTACGTCATGACCGTGATGTCGACCGGCAAGCGCGGCGACCTGGCCGCGATGTCCAAGATTCTGGCGCGTTACGTCTCGATCTCCGGCTGCCTGACGCTTGACGGCAAGCGCGGCGAGGTCGTGCGTCGCACCCTGTTCACCCTGCCGGCCGGCATTGACGAGGCCACGCTGAACCTCTGCGTCAAAAAGCTCGAGCGCAAGCATTTTCGCGTGGTAGAAATCGACGACCTGCAAAGCGGCCAGCCGCTGCGGCTCGAATCCGAGCAGGCCTGAAGTCGCCGCGTTTGACATCAGCCAATGAAAAAAGCCGCCAGCAGGCGACTTTTTGTTTTGGGTTTGAATTAGGCCTCGACGCGCTTGGCGAAGTGAACGGCGCGGTCGATGGCGAGCATCACCGGCGCGGAGATCAAAAGCATCACCAGCTCGGACGGCAAAAGCGTCCCAAACATCGGCAACAGCTTGTCCCAGCCCATGTGGCCGGTCCACACGATTTCCCAGGCGATGATAATCATGGTCAACGACATGCTGGCCGTGACCAGGGCCATGCGCTGCCAAAGCTTTGAGCACTTGGGGCCGAGCCAGTAAACCAGGCCCAGGCCG
Source organism: Lacticaseibacillus suihuaensis (assembly GCF_054785075.1). NCBI lineage: Bacteria > Bacillati > Bacillota > Bacilli > Lactobacillales > Lactobacillaceae > Lacticaseibacillus > Lacticaseibacillus suihuaensis. Next base: position 18,446 of record NZ_BAAGBJ010000009.1, read on the forward strand.
AGCAGCGTCTGGCCGCCGCCGAACACGACGTCGACCCAGCCCATCGGGGAGAACAGCGCGTTGTACAAGACCACGCCGAGCGTGACGCCGACGATGTACTTGCGGTTGAACGCGACCAGGTGGTTGAGCGATTCGGACAGCCGAAACTGAATGGGCCCGGCGGCGAGGCTGAACAGCCCCGACACCCACGACAGCACGACGTACAGCGCAATGACTAAGGCATTGACCGCAAGCGAGCGGGTTTTTTGATTCATAAATAAAGCCTCCTAGTTTTTTTACGTGGGCGGAATTTCGAACCACGACGGTTAAGTTTTGCATGAAATCGCGGCGCTGTCCAGAGATTTTCTGCAAATTAGGGCCGATTGGTGTACGCTAGAGGTAACTGAAAAAATCGCTGCAGATAGCAGGAAAGCAGGTAGTTGAATGACAGAAGCAATCGCGTACCGTCTCAAGCAAATCATGACGGCGGAGCACCTGAGCCTGACCCAGGCGGCCAAGCTGATCGGCATTTCGCCTTCGAGCATGCGCAAGGTGCTCAAGGACACGCCGATGAGCCGGCCGATCATGTTCAAGATCAACCGCTTCATCGAGGCGCATCCGGTGGCCCCGGCCGAACACACCTTCACCATTTTCGATTCGGAAGCGGCGGAGAAAAACGCGACCCCAGGCCAGCCGGACGCTAAGCCGGCGACCGCCGCTGCGCAAAACGCCGCACAGCCGGACGCCAAGCAGACGCCGGCCCAGCCAGCCGCGTCCCAGACCAAGCGTCAGACCGCGCAGCCCAAGCAGGCCAAGGCCGAGAGCAAGGACGCAAAGGCCCAGCCGAAGCAGGCCGCAAAGACCCAGGCTAAGGCTGAAAGCAAGGACACTAAGGCTCAGCCAAAACAGGCCGCCAAGACCCAGGCCAAGGCTGAAAGCAAGGACACTAAGGCTCAGCCAAAACAGGCCGCCAAGACCCAGACCAAGGCTGAAAGCAAGGACACTAAGGCTCAGCCAAAACAGGCCGCCAAGACCCAGGCCAAGGCCGAAAACAAGGACACCAAGGCTCAGGCCAAGCAGGCCGCCAAGACCCAGGCTAAGGGCGACCAAGCCAAGGCTGCCAAGGCGCAGTCCAAGCAGGCGAAGGGCGAAAGCAAGACGGCCACCCAGTCGAAGCAGGCCAAGACCCAGACCGCCAAGCCAAACGACCAACCAAAGGCCACCAAGGCGCAAAACCAGCAAACCAAGCAGGCCAAGGCCAGCCAGGCAAAACAGGCCCAGACCACCGCAGCAGCGCCGAAGCAACAGGCCCAGGCCGAGCAGCCAAAGGCCAACCGCAACGCACCGCAACAGGCCGCCAAGAACCCGGTCGGCAGCCTGGAACCCGGCGCCCAGCAGGCCAACTTCGAGGCCACCCGCAAGGCCCAACTCGCCGACCAGACCCCGGCCAAAACCGCACCGGCCGCGGCCGAGCAAGCCACCGCTCAGCCGACGCCAGCCGCCGACACCAAGCGCAAGCCGGGCCGGCCGAAGTCAACCAAGACGGGAAAAACCGGCGACCAGGCCAAGCACCAGGGCGGCAAACAAAACGAACAGCCTAAGCAACAGCAGGCTGCAAAGCAAAACGAACAGCCTAAGCAACAGCAGGCTGCAAAGCAAAACGATCAGCCTAAGCAGCAGCAGGCCGCTAAGCAAAACGAACAGCCTAAGCAGCAGCAGGCCGCAAAGCAAAACGAACAGCCTAAGCAGCAACAGGCCGTAAAGCAGAACGACCAGCCCAAGCAGCAGGCCGCTAAGCAGAACGACCAGCCCAAGCAGCAGGCCGCAAAGCAAAACGACCAGCCCAAGCAACAGGCAAGCCAGCCAAACACCCCGCAGCAGCCGGCCAAGCCGGCCGCAAAGCCGCGGCCGAGCAGCACCACGCTGCAGGTGTTCATGGACGAGTCCTTCGGCGGCGGCTCCGATTACCAGCGCAACATGTCCATTGGCGCCACGGTGATCGACCCCGCCGACGACCACGCGCTGGACAGCTTCACCAACACGCTTTACCCGTTCGGCTGGCAGCCGGGCGACGAGGTCAAGGCGCGGGGCAAGTCCAGCGCCCAGATTCAGGCGATGATGGCCCATGCGCTGGATCCGGCCGTGAAGGTCTACACCGTTTACTCCCCGCTTTCGGACGCCGGCAACTTCAGCATGAGCTTCGGCGTGATGTACCCATACGTCGCCGCCTTGCTTCGGATCATCGACGCCCAGCCCGTTTTGCCGCAAAAAGTGCGGGTCACCCTCGACCAGCGCAGCGAAATCGCCACGGAGCAGCTGGGCCTCGCCGCCCGGATGCTGCACGCCTACCTGAAGTCGCAAACCGGCCGCGAGATCTCGTTCTTCTTCCGCACCGCCGATTCCAAGAACACGATTGGCGTTCAGTACAGCGATTTTGCCAGCCACGCCGCCATGTTCTTCACCGCGGCGCAGATGCAAACCGCCGGCATGGTGCGGCTTGCCGACATCGGCGCCGAGCTGGGCGATCAGCTCACGCTTTACGCGATGGTCGGGCTGCAAAAGTACCTGCTGGATGAGCGGCCGACCGCGGTGGTCCCGACCAGCGGCTTCAAGAGCCCGATTCTGAACATCGCGATGCGCCTGTTCAACCTCGCCTCCAAGGCCGCGACCATGACCCAGGTGCCGGAAGACGCCTTCGTTCAGGCGAAGCTCGTGATCAACCAGCTGTTGACCATCACCCCGTCTTCGGTCAACGGCGCGATCAACAAGATGCCGTTCCAAAACTGGTACGACATGGCGGCTCGCGCAAGCTCGCTGCTTCACTACACCGACGCGACCCTGCCGCAGTTCAGCATCGATCCGGACGCCTTGAAGGTGGCCGAAGACGCGCTGAACAACGTCGCCACCCTGCTGGCCGGTGGCCGCTAACCCGACGAATACCTGTAACAGCGCCGCCCAGGCTCAACCCGGGCGGCGCTGTTTTGTATCGGCAAGCGTTATTTTATTTACACAACATTTACCAAACATTTACACGATTGCGAGTCGAATTGCTTGGCAAAAGTGACGGCTCGGTGTTATTCTATCAGCGTAGAATTCCGCAGCGCCTCTCGGCTGGCACGGCCGAAGCGCAGCTCAAGGCAGTCTACGGTGACTATCATTCTCATCTGATGAACGTCGACCTATGTCGACCACGTCCGCGGCGTGAGCGTCTAGCGCTGGAGAAATTCGCGCAAAAGAAAACAGCCCTGGTTTGACTCCAATGATCCGCAACTGCCGGCTCCACCACAGTGCGTAACACCAACTGAATCGGTATTACCGGCCGGCGGGGGCAGTCTGCCCTGTCGGTGGGGCGGTTCATCAATTCAATCGCAATCGGGGTACTGCGGGGCAACCCGCGGTACCCTTTGTGTGTCGCCAACCCCGAGCGCCGCTTGCGCCGGCCGCGGCCACGCCCCGCTGCGTGATGGCCGCCAGCGGCCGCGAGCCAGCCGCGCCATCGCCCTGGACCCGACCCGTCTGGCACAGCAACGGCGGCCTGCAGAATTAACCTGCAGGCCGCCGTTTGCGTCCGTCTCGTTGGGTCGCGTCAGTTGGAACCGAAGTCCAAGGGCCGTCTTGCAATCGGGTCCCGCCGGTTGGTGCCAGGTCCCGCGGGTCGCGCCGCGGCGCTACAGCGGCCGCAGCCCCACCGACACCGCCAGGGCCGCGTCGACTTCCGCCATTCGCGCCGCCGACAGCGCGGTCACTTTATCCATCAGCCGCTGCTTGTCGATCGTGCGAATCTGCTCGAGCAGCACCACCGAGTCGCGCTCGATGCCGTCTTGGTCGCCGCGCAACCCGACGTGCGTCTTCATTTTCGGCTTGGTGATGCGCGACGTGATTGCCGCGACGATGACCGTCGGGGAGAAGCGGTTCCCCACGTTGTTTTGAATCACCAGCACCGGCCGCAAGCCGCCTTGCTCCGAACCCACCACCGGTGACAGATCCGCGAAAAACACGTCCCCGCGCTTGACCGATTCCTCCATGACCCCTCCGTTGCTCACTACGCCAAGTGGGCGTAGGCCTCGCTTTCACACGCCGTGAACTCGTGGCAGATCTCCGTGTTCAAGGCGCCCATGTCCAAGTACCCGCTAATCATCTGGGCCAAGGCCTCGTTGCCGCGAGCCAAAAACGTTCGCAGCGCCACCTCGGCCACCGCCTCCGGGGCCACGTGATGCCCGGCACAATATGTCGCCAGCTGTGCCGCCAGCTGCGGATCCAACTGCATATCAATCGCATTCGCCATCGTTTTTCCCCCTGCACCTGTTTGGCTCAATGCTATCACAAGGGGGCCAAAACGCAACGGCGAACACCCGTTCTAGATGCGGTCGACCGATTCGCGCGGCAGCCGTTCGCTCAGGCTGCAGGCGATTTCGTAGTGGATGGTGTCGCTGTAATCCGCCACGTCCTGCAGCGTGATCGCCTGACTGCCGCTGCGGCCGACCAGCACCACCGGGGTCCCCGGGGCGTAATCGTGCGGCAGGCGAATCATGAACTGGTCCATGCAGATGCGGCCGACGATCTCGCAAAACTGGCCGTCGACCAGCACGTGAAAGCCCTGCAGCCGGCGCAGCCAGCCGTCGGCGTAGCCCATCGGCACCGTGCCGATCCACTCGGCCGTCTGGGCGCGGTAGGTCGCCCCGTAAGACACCGCCGCGCCGGCCTCCAGCCGCTTGGTGAAGGTCAAAGCCGACACCACGGACAGGGCCGGCTCCAGCTCGTAAGGCGTGGTCGGAATCTCGCGGCCCGAGGGGTTAAGGCCGTACATCGCGACGCCGAAGCGAATCGCGTTGCAGGCGCAGGCCGCATGCCACAGGCTGGTGGCCGAGTTGGCGACGTGGACGTAGCGCGGCCGCGTCGGCAGCGCCGCAAGCATCGCCTTGAACCGCGCGACCTGGGTCGTGAAGTAGGTGGTATCCGCCGCATCGGCGGTGGCAAAATGCGTGAACAGCCCCTCGATGTCAAACACCGACCGTGCGGCGGCAAACGCCGCGGCCGCCTTCAGCGCCGCCGGGTCGCGAAAGCCGATGCGGCCCATCCCCGAATCGACCGCCAGGTGAACCCGCAGCGGCTTCACCTTGGCCGCCTCAAGCACCGGCAGGGCGGCCGCCAACCAATCCTGGCTCCCCACCGGCAGCGCGATGTCTTGGGCCGCGGCCAGGTCGGCGTAGCGCGGAGCCACAATGCCCAGCACCAAAATCGGCTGAGTGAAGCCGGCCTGACGCAGCGCCAGCGCCTCGTCCAGCACCGCGACGCAAAAGCCGGTGGCGCCGCTGGCCGCGGCGACTCTGGCCACCCGCAGCAGGCCGTGGCCGTAACCGTCGGCCTTCACCACCGCCAGCAGGGCGGTGCCTTCGGGAAGCCGCCTCAGCGCGTGGTGGATGTTGTGTTGAATCGCCGCCTCCGAAACCAGGACCCGACTCTCGCGGTGTGTTGCCGTTACCATGCTCATGCTTTTTCCTCCAAAATCACTTCGGTCATGACCAGGTCTTGCGTGTGGCTGATCGACACATGGGCTCGGCCGGTGAAGGGCTGCGCGGTGATCACCGGCCGCCCGAGGGCTTCGCTCAGCGTCTCGACGTCTTGCAGCCCGACGCGACCGAGCCCGGTGCCGAACGCCTTGGCGTAGGCCTCCTTGACCGAAAAGCGCCCGGCCAAATACTCCAGCGCCCGGCGGCCGCTTCGCGCCTGGTACTGCGCAAGCTCGGCCGGCGTCAGCACCTTGGCCGCAAAGTGCGGGTTCTTGGCCTGCGCCTGCTCAATTCGCGCAATCTCTGTGAGGTCGATGCCCAGTCCCTTGATCATAACTACCTCCGTTGTGTTGGGTTCCATTATAGTCGCCTCGGGGCGGCCGCGGGAGGCGGCCGGGCCTGAAACTTGGTCACCTCAGCATGCGCCTAACTCAAGGCCCAGCCACACCGGCCGTGGCAGCGGTTGCGCCGTCGATGGTGGCAATCCGTAACGGTAGCCATCCGAGACGGTGGCAAATCGTGACGGCGGCGTCACCGCCCAAGCCGGCAAGGCGCCGGCCTCACGCCTCCCGCGGTGCCAACCGGTACGGACAATGCGCGGTTTGCGGCACCTTGTCCCAGGCCACCGGGTAGCCGGCCCCATGGGCGCAAAACACCGAGTCCGGCGTGTTGGGCAGGTCGGCCACCGGATCGTAGGCCGCCGCGTCAATCACCGCCGCCGCGTTGTGGCACGGCCGGTAGCCGGCGACGACGCAGTCCAGGGTCCCTTGCCCGTGGGTGTAAGCGCGAAGCGTTGCTGGGTAATCCTGCATCCCCGCCACCGGCGCGAAGCCGGTCAAAACCGCGTAGTCGCCTTGCTGCGCCGGCGTCTCGAAGGTGCCACCCATCTGCTGAACGTCGCTCATCGCGCGACCCACCTGGGTCGTGGCGACCTGCAGGCGAAACTGGTACCAAGGCTCCAGCAGCTGGCAGTCGCCGGTGCGACGCGCCATCATCAGCCCCTGCCGCACCGCTCGCCAGGTCGCCTCGCGAAAGTCGCCGCCGACCGTGTGCTTGATGCTAAAGCCCCCGCCGACCAGCGTGAGCGACACGTCGGTCAAGGGGGCCCCGACCAAGACGCCCAGCTGCGTTTTGGCCTGGAGGTTGGCGATCACCTGGTGCTGCCAGTTGCGCGGCAGCACCTCAAGCGAGCAATCGGTGGCCAGGTGCAGCCCGGACCCGCGTTCGGCCGGTGCCATCAGCAAGTGTACTTCCGAGTAGTGGCGCAGCGGCTCGAAGTGGCCGACGCCTTCGACCGGCGCCGTCAGGGTCTCGCGGTACAGGATGCTGCCTTCCCCGAACGTCACGTCAAGCCCGAAGCGCTGGGCCAACAGCTGCGTCAGCACCTCCAGCTGCACGGCCCCCATCACCTGCACCCGGATCTCCTGCAGCCGGCTGGACCAGGTCACCGCCAGCTGCGGGTCCTCCTCCTCCAGCCGCCCAAGCGCCGCCAGCACCTGCGGCAGCGCCTCAGTCGAGGGGCGAACCGCGTAGGTCAACACCGGCTGGATCAGCGGCGTCGGGGCCGGCGTCGCCGCCCCCCAGGCCTGACCCGGGGCGGTGTCGCTCAGCCCGGGAATCGCGCAAACCGTGCCGGCCGCCACCTCAGGCACCGCCTGGTAGCGCTGGCCGTTGTAGACGCGCAGCTGGTTGATTTTCTGCTCGCCGATGCTGGCCTTGGGTGCCAGGTGGCCGCCGGTCAGCCGCACCCAGGTCAGCCGCTCGTCGCGCTCATCGCGGGAGATTTTGAACACCTTGGCGCCAAACTCGGGCGCAAACTGCGGCGCCTGGCCGAACCGCGCAAGCCCCGCCAAGAGGTCCGGCACCCCGTCTAGCCGCAGCGCCGCGCCGAAGTAGCAGGGAAAAACGCGCCGCGTGGCGATCAGCCGCTGCACCGTCGCGTCGGCGAGGTTGCCGGTGTCCAGGTAGGCCTCAAGCACCGCGTCGTCACACACGGCGATTGCCTCTTGCGTCGCCGCGTCATCCGGTGCGGTGAAGTCGGTGATCGCCGGGTCCAGCTCGCGCTGAAGCGTCGCCAGCACCGCCTTGGCGTCTTGGGTCGCCACGTCCATCTTGTTGACGAACACCACCGTCGGCACCCCGTAATGCGCGAGCAGCTGCCACAAGGTGCGGGTGTAGCCTTGAATGCCGTCGGTGGCCGACACCACCAGGATCGCGACGTCCAAGACGCTGAGCACCTGCTCGGTTTGGCTGGCAAAATCGACGTGCCCCGGCGTGTCGAGCAACGTCAGCGTCAAGTCGCCGTAAGTCAGCCGCGCCTGGTGGGAGAAAATCGTGATGCCGCGCTGCTTCTCCAGCGCGTCGGAATCCAAAAACACGTCCCCGTTGTCGACGCGGCCGAGCTTTCGCACGGTGCCGGTGCGGTATAACAGCGCCTCCGACAGCGTGGTTTTCCCGGCGTCGACATGCGCGACGATGCCTGCGACCAATTCCTTCATGTGGTGACCTCCCGGGTGTTGTTTCCCCCATTCTACACTTATTGCCGCCAACCAAAAAGCGACCGGCCCGTCCGCAGACGCGACCGGTCGCAAGGCGGCCGTTGCGAGACGGCAGCCCAGGCCGATTGCAATACCGAGACCGCGACTCATCAAGCCGACAGCACGGCGACGGTCGGCGACAGTCGGTGACAGTGCCAGGCCACTCCCGCGGTGGCCGCCGACGCCTATTCTCAGGCGCTACCCGCGGTGACGGTCGGCACCGGTACCCAGCCGCTACCCGCAGTGGCAATCGGCGCTACGGCAGACCAGCTGGCTGCAGACAATCAGCAGGTCGGCCGCGGCCTGGTGAATCAAGAGCCCGGCGCGGCCCTCGTCTTGCAGCAGCCAGCCGGTGGCACCGGCAGCCGCGGCCGCGGTCACCAGCTCGCCCACCGCCGCGCCATTGGCCACCGCGTTGCTTGACTGGACGCCGGCGATGGCGCGGCCGCTGGTGGTGGCGCCAAACACCCGCGACCGCGCGGTACCGGGCGTCGCCGGGCCGCCAGCCGGTGCGGAACCGGACGTCGCCGGGGTCACGGCCGCCGATGCGTCTGAAGCCCCTGTCACGGCTACCGCCGGGCGAACCGTCAGCAGCGCGTCGGCTTCGCTGAAGGTTGCGCTCACCGCCGTGGTGGTTGGCATCCCGATGCCAATCGCGGTCCAGTACGTTGCAAGCTGCGCCGCCTGGACCGGCCGCACCAGGTTGACCGGGCCGCCCAGCTGGGCCAGGCGCTTTTGCGCGACGGCCTCATTCAATGCTTCCATCTCACACACCTCCCGCCACCAGTATACCGCGTCTTACAAGCGGTTACACCGGTGGCCACTCACGTCGAATTGTGTCGGCGGTCGCCAGGCGACCGGCGCCTGGTTGCGTAATCTCCTTACGACAGCCACCAAGGAGGCGATGATATGTTCAAGCTCCCGCTTGCCGTTCTCATCACGCAGTTTCAACCCGAGCTTTTGGCCCTGATGACCCGCGGCCAGCTCCAGGCCTTTTTGACCTGGGCGAGGCGGCCGGCCGGCCCCACTGCCAGGCGCAAGCAGCTAGTGACCGCGGCCGAATCCCTGCTGGCCGCGGCGCCCGGTCGCCTGACCGACTACTTTCTGGCCCATCCCGCCGCCGAGCCGCTGCTGGCGCCGGGCAACCTGCCCTTCACCCTCGGCTACGCACAACGCAAGCTGCTCACCGCGTATGGCTACCTGACCGTCGGCGCCAGCCAGTCCGTGCGGTTGTACGGCCACCAGGTCGACGTCCCGGCCTACACCGCCTTGTCCGTGTTCAACCTGCAGGCGTTAGGCGAACCCGGCCGCGCCGCCTTGATTGCGCAGCTGCACGATCGGCAGCACCACGACCCCGCCTGGCAGGCCGAACGCCGCTCCGCCCTGGCCCTTAAGGCCAGCCAAAAAGCGTGGCTGCAGGCCCAAGCGGCCGCCTACTGGGCCGACTGGGCGACCTTGCAAACCCGACTGGCACCTCTGCCCGAGGCCCAGCGGCAGCTCGGAGCCTTGGCCTACTGGCTGGGGGAGATTGGGCGGCTCGGCCGGTACTGGTCGCGCCACACGACGCCGCACCACAGCGGCCTGCACGATTACGACGCGCTGCAGGCCCGGGGGCTGGCCGTTTTGATTGCGACCGCAGACGGCGCGGTCAGCCACGGCCTGTACCGACCGCCGCACCCCGACCGCATTCAGGTGACGCTGTGTCCGACCCACTGGGAGCAGTACCGTGCGTCGGGTCTGACCACCCGCCTCGCCTTTTACCAAGGCCACCGGCTGGCGGTCGCCACCTGTCCGGACTGCCGAGTGACCCGCACCAAGGACGCCAACGCGGTGTTGGTGACCACCGTGGTCGCCGGGCCCGACCGCTTCGTGATCACCCTACCCTACCTGGAAGGCACCGCGCTGTACCGCAACCACGAGCTACCTTCGGTGGGGCGGCCAGCCGAACCCCCGGCGCCGCCGGAACGGCCGCTGCTTGCGGCCATCGGCGAGGCGGCGATCGCCGAGCAATTCCTGGCGGTGCTCGACGCTTTCGACAGCTGACGCCCGGCCGAATGGGATTGCAAAGACCCGGCACCGATGTTTGGAATGAACATCGACGTCGGGCCCTTTTGGCAACCAGGTCGCGACTACGGCCGCACCCAGGTCATCTCAAGCTCCTCTTGGTCCGGCACATCGGCCGCCGCCTGCGCCTGGGTGACCGTGAAGCCCTCGCGGCGGTAGAACCGCACGGCGCCGAGATTTTGGGCAAAAGCGCTCAGCCAAAGCCGCGGGTAGGCGGCCTGAAGCGCCGCCATCAACTGGTGGCCGACGCCGCGGTCACGCGCTTGGGCCGCGACGAACAGGCCGGCCAGGTAGTCGCCTTGCACCCCGGCAAAGCCGATAATCGTGCCGGCATCCGAAGCCACGTACAACGTCGCCGCCGGCAGCGCCTGCCGCACCGCCGCCGCGTTGTCTCGCCAGTAGCTGGCCGGCACGAAGGCATGCGCCTCCAAGTTGCTGCTCAGCCAAATCGCCATCAAGGCGTCCAGCTGGGCCGGGGTCGGATCGTTCAAGCGTTCAATCATTCGCAATTCCTCCTTGCAGGTATGAGCGGATCAAGGCCGCGCAGCCGGTCGCCCCGAGCTCACCGGAATCGACCGTCAGATCCACCGGCGTCGCCGCCACGGCGGTCGCCCAGCGTTCCAGCACCGCGGCCGGTGGCAGCTTTTGCCAGGTCGCCAGGCGCCGGACCGCGATCACCTCAGGCGCCGCGGTCACGCCGACCACCACCAGCGGTAGCCCGGCCAGCTGCCGATGAAGCAGCGGCACGAGCCTCAGCGGCCGGCTGTAGCCATCGTGGAGGCCGACATCCGCCACCACGTTGAAGCCCTGGCGGCTGTAGGCGGCCAGGGTCGCGAACAGCCCAGCGTAAAGCCTGCGGATGACCGGCTCAAGCGCCGGTCGCTCGCCGCCGGGCCGCAACCCGATGCCGGGCTGCAGGTGGTCAGGCAGCGCCTGCATCTGCGCGTCGACGCCCGTGATCAGCCAGTCGCCGGGGAACGTCGCCTGAATCACCCGGGCGATGCGCGACTTGCCGGCCCGAGGCTGGCCGCTCAGCACAATGATTTGACCATTTTTCACCGCGCCTCACCCTCCCGTAGCGCGGCCCACAGCCGCCGGTCCTTGGGCTTGCCGGCTCGCCAGGCGTCTTGCACCGCCGCCTTGTACACGGTGGCCAGCTGCGCCTGCGTCGGCAGGTGCAGGGTCGATTCGCCGGCCGTCACCCGCGTGAAGCCGCGGTAGTCGACGCCGGCGTATGGAGCAAGCGTCTCCACGTCGCCGAACCCCACCAGCCACGGACCGCACCTGAAGGCTCGCTCGTGCGGGTCACACAGGCGGTAGCCGGCCCCGACCATCACGCCGGTCACCCGCCGCCAGTCGCGCAGGTTGGCGGTGCGAAGCTGCCAGTCGATGTCGTGCGGCGCAAAATCGCGCCCGAGCAGCCGCCCGGCGGCCAGGCTGCCCAGCAGGTAGGGCCGGATGCCGACGCGGTTGAGGCCCTTGGCCAGCCGCAGGGCCTCGGCCCAGGCATCGCCGCTTGACCGGCGGCGCAGGAACAACACCGGGTAGGGGCCGCCCTGCTCATCGGTGGCGCTTGTGCCGGTCACCGCAAACCCCATGTGCCGGTAAAAGCCCAGCGCAGCCGGATTCTGCGCGTTGACGGTGACGGCCACCACCCCGAAGCGCTCCACCGCCGCCGTCACCAACCGCCGCCCGAGGCCGCGGCCGAAAGCCGCCGGCGCCAAAAACAGCATCTCAAGCTTCGCCGCCGCGATGCCGGCAAAGCCCAGCGGCCGCCCCGCGGCGTCTTGGGCCACGAGCAGCACCGGCACCGTCGCCAGCGCCGCTGGCACTACCGGGGCAATGGCGGCGATGGCCGCCGCGTCGAGGAAGTGGTGAGTCGCTTCGACGGACTGACGCCACACCGCCACCAGCGCGGCGGTCAGCGCCGCGGTGCGAGCGGCAACGGGTACTGGCACCAACGTCACCGGGGCGTGGCGGCTACTTGCTGCCATTTTTCGCCACCCGGTCGGGATGCGCTCGCTTGAAGTCGCGCCAGGCGGCCATCGGGACGGTCTCCGTAATCTGCGTCGTCAGGTCGCGGACCGGCACGGTGGTCATCAACAGGCTGTAGCCACCCCAAAAGGCGACGATGGCGGCGACACCTAGCAACCACCACCAGCCGCGCCAAGCGGTCAGACCGAAAAAGACAACCGTCAGTAAACTCGTCCCCACAAACAGCCCCTGCGTCAGCCGGGTGGCCTGTTGGGCATAGCGATGCGTTGGGTTCAAAACCATTAAAAGTGCCTCCTTTTAGTTGCTCTCTGTATTTTACCCCACCCCTGCCACCTTGTCGCCTCACTGTCGTGCCCCGGCCCGAGGCGCCGAAGCGTTCCGCGCGTTATAATCGTCTTCATGGAGGACGAACAATGAAATCATTACGTTACACAAGGTCACTGCTGCGGGAGTTCGCGTCGCGCTGGGGCAGCTACCTGCTCTTGGTCGAGCTGGTCGCCGCCGTTACCGCCGGCGTCGCGGTGCCGCTGATGCGCTGGGCCACCGCCGGCATTTTGCGCCGGGCCGGCATTCCCTACCTCGGGGTGGATAACTTCACGGCCGTGGTGCTGCGCCACCCCGGGGCGGCGGCGCTTTTGGCGGCGCTGCTCGTGTTGTTGCTGGTGCTGGTTTACCTGCAGTTTGCGGTGCTGCTCGGCGGCATCGTCAGCATCCAGCAGCTCGAGGGCCGCAGGTGGCGCAGGTCGGCGAGGGGCTCGCCGACCTGCGCCACCTGCGGCCCTCGAGCTTCGGCTTCTTCGTCGTCTACCTGCTGCTGATCGTGCCGTTCGCCGGCGTGGTGGTGCAGTCGGCCCTACTCAACAAGGTGCAGATCCCGACCTTCGTGCTCGAGTGGCTGACGGCCCAGCCGGTGTTTGCGGTTTTGGTCGCCGCGTTTTACCTCGGGGCGGCCTACCTCGGGCTGCGGTGGGTACGGGTGTTGCCCAACACCATCCTGCGCGACCAGCCGCTCGGCGCGGCGGCCCGGCAGTCCTGGCGGCAAACCCGCGGCCAGTTTTGGCGCTACGCCTGGCGCCTGGCGCTGTTGACCTTGGTGTCGACCTTGGTCGGCTGGGCCTGGTCCAGCGGTCTGATCGCCTTGCAGACCCAGCTGGATCGCACCGCCTTCGCGCTGCCGGCGGCGGTGGTGCTGTTGACGCTGATGCTGGCCGGCCAGACGCTTTTGGGCGGGGCGACCAGCGTGTTGTACCTGCTGTTTCTGGTGGCGCCGGACGGCCTGGTCAAGGCGAGCCGGCCGATTCCGGCCAAGCACCACTGGCTGCGGCGAATCGTCGTTTTGACCTCCGGCGGGGCGGTGGTGGTGATCATGGCGGCGTTCGGCGCCTTTTACATGACCGGCGCCTTGGCCGAGCATCCCCTGACCATCTCCCACCGCGGCGTCGATGCCGGCAACGGGGTGCAAAACACCATCCCGGCGCTGCGTAAAACCGCGGCGCTGCACCCAGATTTTGTCGAGATGGACCTGCACGAGACCAAGGACGGCCAGTTCATCGTGCTGCACGACGAGAACCTCAAGGCGCTAGCCGGCGTCGCTCGCACCCCGCGGCAGCTGACGCTCGCCCAGCTCAAGCGCATCACGGTCCGGGAAAACGGCCACCACGCCAAGCTCGCGAGCTTCGACGACTACCTGGCAGCGGCGGAAAAACTGGACCAGCGGCTGATCGTCGAGCTCAAGCCGGCACCGGGTGACAGCCCCGAGATGCTCACGCACTTCATCGCGCGTTACGCCCAGCGCCTGCAGCACGACGGCGACCGCATCCACTCGCTGAGCTACCGGCTGATGACCCGGCTGCACCAACGGGTTCCCAAGCTCTACGCCGGCTTCATCATGCCCTTCAGCCTGGTCGCGCCGCAGACGGACCTGTCCGGCTACACGGTCGAAGAAACCACGCTGGACTCGGAGCTGGTCGACACGGTTCACGCTCGGCACCAAAGCGTCTGGGCCTGGACGGTCAACGATCGCGACACGATGGCACAGATGCTGTTTGAAGACGTCGACGGCATCATCACCGACAACCTGAGCGACCTCAAGCAAGTGATTGCCGAGCAAAGCGACCACCCCAGCTACGCCCAGCGGCTGCGCCTGTTCGCCACCACCCTGGAAGACTTCGGTGACCCGGTGATCGGCAACTAGGGCAGAACCATCAGCGTCGCATACCGCGGTCCATCAACAGCGAACCAAAGGCCGAACCGCGAACCAAACAGGCCGGCTCTCCGCAAGTTGCGAAGGGTCGGCCCTTTGATTGGCCGCGTCAGCGGCCATTATTCTCCCAGCAATGTTTTACACCGGGCTCGCCGCATCGTGCCAGTCTCCCTGGCGTCGGCCTCACAGCCACCAGTCGGGCGTCAACGTCGCCAGCGTCGCCACGCGACCGCTTGCGCAATCCAGCATCACCTGCACGTCCTTGGCCGCCCCTGGCATCAGCTGGGCCATCAGCTCCCGACACGCACCGCACGGCGCCATCGCCTGGCCATCCGCGCCAATCGCCAGGACCCGCGTGACACGCGCCTCGCCATGGGTCAGCGCGTTGAAAATGGCGTTGCGTTCCGCACAGACGCCTAACGTACACGCGGTGTCGACGCAAACCCCGACGTAAATCCGACCGCTTGGGGCCTCAACGGCGGCCGCCACCCCGCCGGCCTCGACGTATGCCGATACATTGCGCGGTGCCAGCACCGCCTTGGCCGCCCGATACAGGCGCTGCCACTGCTCGTCCATCACAATTCCTCCGTGCCGATCATGGGACCGGTTTCTCTGACTTCATGTTCAGTATAGCCGGCACGGCGCGTTGCCACAAGCGGCCGCCCTAGGCTCCCAAGTCCCGTCCAAAGGTTCACCCGACCCGAGCACCGATGGCCAGGCGCGGTCGCGCAACCGACCCACGCGGATTGCCGGCACCGCGCCGCTTGGCCGAAGCCCCGCTGTGGGACTGACTATGGAGCCGGCTGCGGGATTCGCTGTGGAGCCGGCTGCGCGGCGGTTGGCTCCTGTTGGCTGTGCCGCGACGGTTTTGTTACCGTTTTCACCCAGTGCGTGGTAAAGTTAGGAAGACCGTCAACCGGGTTAACGACAACGGGCTTTGAGTTGTCCCGCCGGGGCTCGGTTCGTTATCATGTTAATGTAAGCGATGTCACAAATATTTTGATACAGGGGGAAACGACATGACCACAAAAGGCGACTACATCCTCGCCATCGACGAAGGCACCACCTCGACTCGGGCCTTGATCATCGACCACGCCGGCAACAAGGTGGCCGACGCGCAGCGCGAGTTCACGCAGTACTTCCCGCAGCCCGGCTGGGTCGAACACGACGCCAACGAGATCTGGAACGCGGTGCTGTCGACCATCGCCACGGCGTTCATCGACTCGGGCATCCAGCCCAAGCAGGTCGCCGGCGTCGGCATCACCAACCAGCGTGAGACCACGGTGATCTGGGACAAGCAGACCGGGCTGCCGATCTACCACGCGATTGTGTGGCAGTCGCGCCAGACCAACGCCATTGCCAACCAGCTCAAGGAAGCCGGCCACGGCGACCTGATTCACGACAAAACCGGGCTGCTCATCGACGCCTACTTCTCCGCGACCAAGATTCGCTGGATCCTCGACCACGTCGAAGGCGCCCAGGAACGCGCGGAAAAAGGCGAGCTGCTGTTCGGCACCATCGACACCTGGATTTCATGGAAGCTCTCCGGCGGCGCCTTTCACGTCACCGACTACACCAATGCCTCCCGCACCATGCTGTTCAACATCCACACGCTTACTTGGGACGACGACATCCTCGCGCTGTTGAACATCCCCAAGGCCATTTTGCCCGAGGTTCGCAGCAACTCCGAGGTTTACGGCCAAACCGCCGATTACCACTTCTACGGCTCCGGGGTGCCGATCGCCGGGATGGCCGGCGACCAGCAGGCGGCCCTGTTCGGCCAGCTGGCGCTTGAGCCCGGCATGGTCAAAAACACTTACGGCACCGGCGCCTTCATCGTGATGAACACCGGCCTTGAGCCGACCATGTCGGCCAACAACCTGCTGACGACCATCGGCTACGGCATCGGCGGCGAGGTTCATTACGCCTTGGAAGGGTCGATTTTCGTTGCCGGCTCGGCGATTCAGTGGCTGCGCGACGCGATGAAGCTGGTCGCCACCGCCCCGGACTCCGAGGAGGCGGCCTTGGCCTCTAAGTCCCAAGACGAGGTCTACGTGGTGCCGGCCTTCACCGGGCTTGGGGCCCCGTACTGGGACGCCGACGCCCGTGGCGCCGTGTTCGGCATCACCCGCGGCACCACCCGCGAGGACTTCATCAAGGCGACGTTGCAAAGCCTGGCCTACCAGACCCGCGACGTGGTCGACACCATGTACAAGGATACCGGTATCGCCATTCCCACCCTGCGCGTCGACGGCGGGGCGGCCAACAACGACTACCTGATGCAGTTTCAGGCCGACATTCTCAACACCCCGATCGAACGCGCCGCCAACCTCGAAACCACGGCGATGGGTGCCGCCTTCCTGGCCGGGCTGGCCGTCGGCTTTTGGGCCAACACGGACGAGCTGCAAAGCATTGCCAAAATCGGCAAGCGCTTCGAGCCGCAGATGAAAGACGCCCGTCGCGCCGACCTCTACACCGGCTGGCAGGCCGCCGTTCAGGCCACCATGGCCTTCAAGCACTAGCGCAAGGCGGCGCCCGACCTGGAGGCGCCTCCCCCACCCCGGAGGCGGCGCCCCAACGCAACCGTCCCGTCTGCTCGCCGCTGCCGGTGCAGCGGTTCAAAGGAGGCTCACCCGATGGCTTTTTCCGCTCACACCCGTGCCGCCACCGTTCAACAGCTGACGGCCGCCCCGCTCGACTTGTTGATCATCGGCGGCGGCATCACCGGCGCCGGCGTCGCCTTGCAGGCGGCCGCAAGCAACCTGCGCGTCGGCCTGCTCGAGATGCAGGACTTCGGTGCCGGCACCTCGTCTCGCTCCACCAAGCTGGTTCACGGCGGCATTCGCTACCTCAAGACCTTCGACGTGCAGGTGGTCGCCGACACGGTGCGAGAACGCGCCGTGATTCAAGGTATCGCCCCGCACATCCCCCGCCCGACGCCGATGCTTTTGCCGCTGTTCCAAGAACCCGGCGCGACCTTCGATGACTTTTCCGTCAAGGTCGCCATGGACCTTTACGACCGGCTGGCCGGCATCACCGGGCCCCCCTACGCCAACACCACGCTGGATGCGGCGGCCGTGGCTAAAACGGTGCCGGCCTTGGCCACGACCAACCTGACCGGCGGCGGGGTCTACCTCGATTACGTCAACAACGACGCGCGGCTGGTGATCGAAAACCTCAAGGCCGCCGTCGCTCGCGGCGCCTTAGCGGTCAGCCACGCCGAGGTGCTGGAAATCTTGCACGACGATCAGGGCCAAGCCACCGGGGTGCGGGTTCACGACCACCTCAACGGCGGCGAGTTCACCGTGTCTGCGAAGGTTTTGCTCAACGCGACCGGGCCGTGGTCGGATCAGCTGCGCGAGGCCGATAGCCAGCTCGCTCACACGCCGACGCTGCGGCCGACCAAGGGCGTTCACCTAGTGGTCGACGCCAGCGTGTTGCAAGTGCCACAGCCCCTGTATTTTGACTCCGGGCTCGGCGATGGCCGCATGATTTTCGTGGTGCCGCGGGAGGGCAAAACGTACTTCGGCACCACCGACACCGACTACCGCGGCGACTACCGCCACCCCCGCGTCGAGCAACCCGACGTCGACTACCTGCTGCGGGTGATCAACCGGCGCTTCCCACAGGCCAGCGTTCGCCTGGCCGACATCGAGGCCGCCTGGGCGGGGCTGCGGCCGCTGATTGCCGGCGGCGACGACTACAACGGCGGCGCCTCACACCACCTGAGCGCCGCCGGGCTGGCCAAGCTGGTCGCAACGGTGCAGGATTTTGCCGCCGGGGCAACCGACCAGACCGCAGTCGAGCGGGTGGTGGCCGCGCTGCGGCCGACCCAGGCCGCGGCGGCCCCGTCGACCGTGTCGCGCGGCTCGGCCCTGACCGTTGAGCAAGACGGGCTGCTGACGCTGGCCGGGGGCAAGCTGACCGACTACCGCAAAATGGCCGAAGGCGCGATGGCGCTGATCCGTCATCGGCTGGCCGAGCGCTTCGGCGTGGCCGCCGCGGTGATCGACTCGACCAAGCTGCCGGTGTCTGGCGGGGACTTCGCGGCAGACGACGTCGCGGCGGCGATGCAAGGCTTCACCCAGCTGGGCGTGGCCGCCGGGCTGCCCGAGGCCGACGCCAGAACGCTGGCTGAACGCTTCGGCAGCAACACTGACCAAGTCCTGACCCACCTCAAGGGCGGGGCGGCGCCGGGCCTGTCGCTGGCCGAATCCGCCAGCCTGCGCTACTGCGTGGCAGAAGAGGCGGCCCTGACGCCGGTTGACTACCTGCTGCGGCGAACCACCGCGATGCTTTTTCACGCCGACGAACGCCACCACCTGGCGGAACCGGTAACCAACGAGATGGCGCGACTCTTGGGCTGGCGACCGGACGAGACGCGCGGTCAGCTGCAGCGGCTGGCCGCCGCCTACGACGAAACTAGCCTGCGCGAGCTCAAACGCGCCGGCCACCAGAGCTGAGGCAATCACAAGCGGGGCAACCCCCCAAAGGAGAAAAACTATGTCTGCTACCATCATGACCCAGGCCTTGGGCGAGTTCATCGGCACCCTAATCCTGGTGCTGCTCGGCGACGGGGTCGTCGCCGGCGTCAGCCTCAACAAGTTTAAGGCCCAAGGCGCCGGCTGGATTGCCATCACCCTCGGGTGGGGCCTGGCCGTGACGCTTGGCGTCTACTGCGCCGGCTTCCTCGGCCCCGCTCACCTCAACCCCGCCGTCACCCTGGCGTTCGCCGCCATCGGTCGGTTCGGCTGGGCCGGCGTGGTGCCGTTCATCATCGCCCAGATGCTCGGTGCGTTCGTCGGCGCCGCCTTGGTGTGGCTGCAGTACCTGCCGCACTGGGAGGCGACCAAGGATGAGGCCGCGATTCTCGGCACTTTTGCCACCGGTCCCGCCATTCGCCGGCCGCTGGCCAACCTGTTCAGCGAAATCCTCGGCACCGCGGTGCTGGTCTTCGGACTGCTCGCCTTCACCAAGGGCCAGTGGACCGATGGCCTCAACCCGATTGGCGTCGGCATCCTGATCACCGGTATCGGCCTGAGCTTGGGCGGCACCACCGGTTACGCGATCAACCCGGCGCGTGACCTCGGCCCCCGCCTGGCTCACGCGGTGCTGCCAATCGCCAACAAGGGCGACTCCGACTGGGGTTACGCTTGGGTGCCGGTGGTCGGCCCGATCATCGGCGGCGTCGTGGCGGCGCTGCTGTTCGCACTGATCTGAACCAACCGGTGGCGCAATCGCCGTCCCGCCGCTTGCACTGAGCTGAGCCTAAAAAATGGTTCCCCATCGCCTCACGTGAGGCCGCTGGGGAACCATTTTGGCTGTCAGTCGGCTGTCGCCGAGTTCGCCGCCAGCTTCTGATACGCCAGGTACAGCGCGGTGAAGCGGTTGTGTGCTTAGCCGACCAAGGCTTGGGTTGACCATCGAAGTGGAGGATCGCCGTGTGGGCCATCACCCAGTGGATGTCGTACACGCCCTTGCTGCGCAGGAAGTACTTGGCGTAGCCCCGCGCGTCGTAGTTCCAAAGCTCGTCCGGGACCTCCTGGATGTATTTGCCGTACAGATGGTTGAGAATGTCTTGGTCCGGCAGCATCAAAAAATCGCCCTGGGTCTCGATCACGCGCCGGATGTCGGCCCAGCGGATTCGGGCCCGGGCCTGGTCGAGGTCGATCAACAGCACCCCGGAGTTGAAGTAGGCGTGATCGGTGTTCAGCCGCAGATTGTTGAACGGCGTGGTGACATCGACCAGGCCGGTGTGCGTCGCCGCCGCGAGCATTTGGCCCTGCAGGTCAAGCCGCCACAGCGGTGAAAGCGAGTTGAGGACCAGAATGTCCGGGTCGAGGTACAGCACCCGGTGCAAGTCGGCCGGCAAAATATCCCCGGCCAGCAGGCGAAAATACATCTCCTTGGGGTAGCGGTCCTGCGTCGGCGCGGCGGCCCAGCGGCTGGCGTCGACGGCGACGGGGCGAAAAGACCAGCCAAAGGCCGTGGTGAGCCGGGCGACCGCCTCGAGCTCGGCGGCCGGAATGTCCGAATGAATCAGCCACACCGTGATGGCCGCTTCCGGGTCGTTGGCGTGAAGCGAGGTCAAGGCGACCTTCAGCGGTTCCAGGTAGCCGGCGTCTAACGTGAATAACAGATCCAAATGTGTTCCTCCCTTCAACCGAGTCGACAAGTCCGGTCGCCAGACAATCTACGCCAGCAGCTTCCGCACCGCGGCCCGCACTTCCGGCCACAGCTCCTGGGGCTCCCCGTCGACCTGCGCCGCGTGGCTGGCCAGGTCTGCCAGCTCGCGCCGTTGCGCCGCAATTGGGTGGAACACAACGCCGTTTTGCCCCAGGCAGTCAAGTAGGGCCAAGTAAGCCGTTCGCTTGTTGCAGTCGTTGAAAACGTGCTTCTTAATCAACTTCACAAAGTAAAACACGGCCAGGTCGGGCACCGTCGCGTACAACCGGCGGCCGAAGACCTCCTGATGCGCCGAACGCACAATGTCCTCCAGGGCCGCGGCGTCGCGAATCGCAGCCACCTGGTCGTAATGTTTTTGCACACAGACGTTGAGCGCCACAATCTCGGTTTCGCTCAAGCATTTCATCAGCGGTCCGCCAGGTAATCCATGGCGTCTTGGTTCTCAGCAATCAACCGGTCGATGCGTGCGACGGTGGCCAGTGCCTCATCGCGCTGATGCACCGGCACAATCACCGCCTGCCCGTCGCGCTCGCCGATGGTCACGTGGTCGCCCTTGTGAATCCCGAGCGCCGCAGCAATCGCCGGCGGAATCGTGACGTACAGGCTGCTGTTGCTCTGGCCGACTTTCCGGTCCTCCCGGTTCGCCAGCTTGGTTGGGTCAATCATGCTATCACCTCGTATCCTCAGTATATACAGGCAATACTCGGGTGGCAAGTGAGCCCTCCTCATTCCTTCATCCCCGCACCGCTGTCACCCCTGACGTGCCGCAAACGTCCGGTAGGCGATGCGGTAGCGGTGCCGCGGCCGCGCGTTCACCAGACCGTGGGCTGCGGCGAGGTACGTCGGCAACAGCGCCACCCCACGGCCGCTGGCCACCGTCGCGATGATGCTGTCCCAATCGTCCAGCGTCACGATTCGGGCCAGCTCGCTTTTGCAATCGCGCAGCGTCCGGGCCCGAAACGGGCACAGTCGATCGGCGTTGACCAGAATTGGCAGCCGCGACCAGTCTCGGCCCGGTGCCGCCAGGAAGGCAGCCGGCAGGTGGTCCAGAGCGGTCTGCTCAAAACCGGCCGGCCGCACGTCGGCGTAGGCCACGATGGCATCGGCCGCGGCCGGCGCCTTCGCCGTGCGGCTGACGCCAGAGGATATCGCCTACCTTGAGGAAGACTACCTGCCGCACAAGGTCGTCGGGGCGATCGACCACAACCCGGCAGCCGGCGTCGTACTGCTGGACGCAGACAAGAAGGCGTAACGCACCACCCACCGCAAACAGGGACTGGCCCTCACTCGGCTAGCCCCTGTTTGCATGTGAAGCTCACGGTTTTGCGCTTTAGAACCCTTCCCCGTCGGCGATTTTGGCCAAGAGGCTGCGGGACGGGATGAAGAACAGCTCGCCGCTGACCGGCGTCGAGAAGTCCAGCAGGCGGTCGGACTTTTCGAACATCCCCTGCAGCATCCGCTTGGTCACCGTCCAGTGCCGGGCGTAGCCGATGAAGTAGGTGCCGTGCAGGCCCTCCGCGGGGTTGCTGAACGGCACGTTCATCCGCACGATCTTGTGCTCGACGCCGCCCTCGTTGTCCTGGGACACGACGTTGTGGGCGTTGTGGGCCTTCTCGTCATCCTCGAGCTCGACGTCCGTGAACTTCTTGCGGCCGATGGCGGCCTCCTGCTGCTCCGTTTTGAGCTTATTCCACGCGTCCATGTCGTGGTGGTACTGCTGCGCAAAGGCGTAGGAGCCGTTGATGAAGCGTTCGTCCTCCGACCCGATCACCGCGTAGTCCGGCGTATCCAGCGCCGTCGGGTTCTCGGTGCCGTCGACGAAGCCGATGATCGCGCGACCCTCGAAGTAGCGGAAGCCGTGGGTCTCATCCAACACGGTCACCTGGTCCTTGATGCGGTCCATCACCTGGCTCATCAGCTCGAACGGCACGGCCGAGTTCTTCGCGCGGATGTGGAAAAAGAGATCCGCAGGGGTGGCCGGCGCGGTGTACTTGGGCCCGACCACCGGCGCGAATTCCTCAAGCTCCGCCGGCCGCGGCCCGGCCGAAAACAGGTAGTCCCAGGCTTTGCGCGACAGCCCGAAGGCGACGGCGAGGCCGGCTTCCGGGTAGCGGACGTTCAAGGACGACTCGAACGCGGGCAGGCGCTCTGCGAGGTCTTGGATCATCGCCAAGTCGGCGTCGTGGTCCTGGCGCAACAGGTCCATGGTGGCGAAAATAATGTTGTCCCCGGCGTCCTTGTAAACGTCTTGGACATCTCTCAGGTCAATTGGCATTCGACACTCCTCCTTATTGATACCGATTCCATTATAGCGAATGCCAAACAGCGGCGCAAAGATTTTGGCCGATTGAATGGCAGCCCACCGACTCGGCTGCCGCGGTGCGAACTCAGTTTCCAAAAGTTGACGGTTTTGGGCCGCTACCCCGTGCGATAATGGGTTGATTCTCACAGGAGGCCCCCATGTCCAATCCCCACAATCCCGATTACGGTGTGAGCAGGCGCTACGCCCTTCGCGCCTATTTTACCAACGCCCTGAACTTCAACGGCCGCAGCTCCCGCAGCGAGTACTGGTGGCTGCTGCCGTGGTGGCTGTTGTTCGAGCTGGCGTCCGGCCTGCTCATCGGCAACCGCATCCTGCCCCAGCTGACCCTTCGCGCCTTGCTGGTGATTCCCACCGCCGCCCTTTGCGCCCGACGCTACCGCGACGCCGGCATCGCCCCGGGCGTCGGCGTCGCCCAGACCATCTTCGCCTACTGCACCTGGTGGCTGCTTTACGCCGACGCCTCCGGCAGGCTCGCCGACCGCCTGGTTTGGGCGTGGCTGGCGGCCTGGGCGGTATCCGCAATCGCGCTACTGGTGATCACACTGCTGCCGACCCAGCAGGCAACCGCGGTCGTCGGCCACTCCCAGGCGATCGCCGCCTACCGCTCGCAGCACCACCTGAGCGGCGACGAGCTGCACCTTTTTCAAGGCGTCATGTCTACGGCCAAAATGCAGATTCTAAAGCTCGGCACCTGCGCGACCCGCTCGCCCGAGCTGGCCAAGATCCTGCAGGCAACCGGCGGCCTTCACGCCGCCCAGGAGCTGTTCCGCGAGCTGATGGCGCATCCCCACGAGATGACCGAACACGCCGACTTTCTGTACAAAATGCTGCCGGAGTTGGTCACGTCGTGCGAGCAGTTCATCACGGCGACGCAGGCTGCGGTCGCAAGCCCCGCGGTCAGCGCGGCCATCGCCGACATGGCCGCCGGCATCCGCACCCGGGCCCAGGCGATCACCGCCGACTACGCCCGGGTGGTCCAAGAAGACGCGACGGAGGTGACGGCGCATGGTTAAGCGCAAGCCGCAAAAACCGGCGTGGTATGCCGAGTACGACCGCCTATTCGTCAAGCCGCGGCCGCAAAAGCGCCGCCCGATCAACCGCGCGACGCTTGCCATTCTCCTGCTGGTGGCGCTGTCCCCGCTGGCCTACCACTACTGGCCGCGTCTGACCCTCAACGTCGAGCTCGCTCGCCACCGCCTGGCCGCCAAGTCCGCTTCGACGGCCGTCACCTACCGGAACAATTACGCCCTCAAGGCGGCCGGGCTGCGCCGCACGGCCGCCATCGACCAGTCGCGCAACCTGGTGGCCAAGCGCAGCGGCCACACCGTCGCTTTTTCCACCGGCGACCAGCTGACCGTCAACCCCAGCTTCAACATTGAGGAGTACTCACGCGACCACGTCGTCACGCCGACTCGAACCCCCGACAGCCCGGACATCACCGTCGCCGGCTGTTCCGGCCGACGCGACCAAACTTACGTACAGGCTGACCTGCGCCTCTACGCCAACCTGATTGGCGACTTCAACGCTTACGCCGACGCCGCCACCCCCAACCTCGTCAAGGTGTTCAAGACCCAGACCATCGGGCGCGTCCAGACCGGCTACGTCTTCGACGTCCCCGGCCCCAAGGACGATCAGGACTACGCGCGACTGACCCGCTACTTCCTCTTTCCGGACGGCACCGGCGCGGTCCTCAAGACCCTGCCGGACATGACCAAGCGAATGAAAAAGCTGACCAAGGCCAGCAGCCTGAAGCAGTTCGCAACGGCCTGTGGTGCGAGCTTCACGTCGCTGGCCGAAGATTACGCGTTCGAGGCGGCGCCCGAGCCGTAAACCGAGTAGGCCGACTGCACCGCCTGACCGCACCACCTGACCGCACCGCCTGACCGCACCGCCTGACCGCACCGCCTGACCGCACCGCCTGACCGCACCGCCTGACCGCACCGCCTGACCGCACCGCCTGACCGCACCGCCTGACCGCACAAATAACGCGCGACCCGGACTGCTCCGTGCCGCGCGTTATTTGGGTTGGATCACTATTTGTGCCGGCCAGCTCGGTGGCCGACCGCTGCGGAACCGAGGCTACTTCAGCCGCAGCTCGTAATACCGCGAGTCGCGGTCCGGAAAGGCATAGGCCACCCCGAGCTGGTCGCGGTCGATGCGCGTGAAGCCCTGCCGCTCGTAGAAGCTGTGCGAGCGGTGCTCGTTTTCCGGCGTGTCTAAGACCAACCGCGTGAGGCCGCGGTCCTTCGCGGCCTTCAGCGGCGTCTCGTACAGCGCCAACCCCAGGTGGTGCGGCCGGCCCCGAAAATCGGGATAGGTGAAAAACTTCTTCAAAACCGCGGTGTCTCCGTCCAGCGGCAATAGCCCGATGCAGCCGACCAGCCGGCCGTCGTCAGTGAGGGCACCCCAGAACTCGCCGCCGGGGCGGCGGTAGTAGTCGTCAAGCTGGAAAATGTCGTCTTGCTCCGCCATCTTGATGGCCAGCTTGGCCTCGATGTTTTGGCAGTAGTTGACCAGATCCACCAGTTCGGCGGTGTGGTGCGGGGTTTGGGTCAACGGTGCGATGATCATTTTGGACCTCCAAGTCGATGTGCAAAAACAGACAGACACGCGAGCGGAACCGCAAGTCATTCAACAACGCCACAGGCTACCCGCCAAGATACTTGACTAAGATAAGGCACGGGTTCCACTCATCCCACAAGCTCGGGAACACCTCCAGCCGCGTGAAACCCATGGCCTCGTAGAACCGAATCGTGTCGTCGTACTGGCTGTAATGCCCTTCAGCGACCGTTTTAACCTGCAGGAACCGGTAGCGGCTCTCGGCGAACCGCGTGAGCTCACGCACCAGCTGTGAGCCAACGCCCAGGTGCTGATACGGTTTCAAAACGCCCATGCAACTGATTTCGGCGGCATCAGGGCTGGTCTCGTTCAGATCAATAAAGCCGATGGCCGTGCCTTGAACCTTCGCCACCCAAAGCGGTAGGTCTGCCGATTCATCAACGTACGACTGGGTTGATTCCGGCAAGCCGAACCACTCAGGCAGCTCGGCCAAAATCCTCTGAACAATCTGCGGCCGCGTTTGCGGATCGTTCACTCGTTCAATTGTCACCTCTAAGTTCACCACGTCGCCCTTACAATCTCTAAGCGTGTCACCGCAACGGAGGTCGTTGACCACCCCACATCACCATTGCCACCCGCTCTTTAGACAACCATCATAGCACTACAATGTTCAATTCATCCTGTCATGATACAGTAATCGGGCAGAAAGTTGAAAACGGTTGGCAAATCCAATTTCTTGTGAGGTGGTGCCTACGCACAACCACCAAACTATACAGGAACGGAGGTGCCTTCTTGTCCGTTGCTTCCGCTCGGCACGCCTCACTCCGCAGAAAACATGCTGAAGCGCTGATGCTCACTTTTGGCGGGTTTATTCTAACACTCGTCAAGCTCGTCATCACCGTTATCCAAGCAATCGTTGGCAATCAAAAAGACCGCTAGTAAACTTCGTGGCTGAGGTTTAGCGGTCTTCCGACTGTTCTAGGCTTAATGCCAACCGCCTTTAACGGTCTGCGGGGCTGACAAGTTGGCGCATATCGGCCTTTTTCTATGACTTCATCGTACCATGCGCGTTTCCAAATGAAACGGATTGCCTCGCGTCAGCTTCACATGAGGCTGAGACGCACCCACATTACTTGTCTTTACCATCGAAACGACGGCTAATCTGCCCCAGTCAACCGATAATACTGATTGGGTGACGTCGGTGACGTCGCAACTTTTTCTAAAATAGCAAGTTCAGTCAGGTGACGTAATGCATTACGTGCAGAGCTCAAACTGTAATGTTGGTTAATTGACTCAAACAACTCTCGCGTGCGAACACTACCACGTTCATACGCCATCTCAACGGCAACTCGCTCGATTTCCGTTAGTTGCGCCCAACGGCGACCGATCCTCGCTTGAATCGCGTCCTCTCGTCTGAACGACCGCATAACGATATTATTTTTCAGAATTAAGTTAACGCTGTTAGTGTCAACATCGTACTCTGGATCTTCGAGGAAGAATGCATTCATATCGCGATAAATTCGTTCAACACCTTCCCCAAACTCACGAACCCATCCAAAATCCGTGAGTGCCCTAGCAATGTAGGGATTGCGTGAATAATGCGTTTTTCTAATATTCTCAGGGGTGACGACGGCTGGCAGACCGCCTGGGCTATGAATTTCAATGTGATCATCAAACATCAACACACGAATATCATCGCCGGTATAATTGTACCCCCGATGCGTGACTGCATTAACGATACCTTCTAACCAAGCACCTTTGGGATACTCCGGCACCTCCGTGAATTTTCCTGAAGCAACATCCAGACTTGAGAAAGTGCGCAGCTGACTTTCAATCAAGTCGGATGTCTGTGTCAACATTGAAGTTAGCGGGCCTTCAATTCGTGTTTGCTTCACGACGTTCATCTGGGTCCCCGTTTGAGCCGTTTTACCTTCATAGCGCACAAATCGAATACGTGCGCCTGGAATAAAGGCCGTTGGTTCACTGGCCAATAAAAGAACACCAGCTACTGTCAATCGATAAGTCGCATTCCCCGAGGCGGTCCGAATGCGTTTTGCTAGTCCTTTGGGAAACAACAAATCCCATAAGGTGTCACCATCGAATTGATATAGCCGCTTGTATTCAGCGACGGTTTTATCATCTAAGTCAGATAGTAGGGCATCCTCAATGATTTGACTTTCGTAAGCACGAATACCACGATCGTATTCCAAGTTTTTGCGTTCTTCAAAAGTTGCCTTGTGAGTCTCATCACCAATGCGCAAGAACACCTCGTCCCGCTTATTGGCATAGATTATTCCCTCTGCCGGTTCAACCGTTAACAATAAGATCCGATTTTTCTTCCCCCGATAATCATCAACCGTCATGAACTGATCACTAACAGGCAAAGTTGGCACCACCAGTTGATTCCCAATCTGTAACATATCATTGATTTTCTGGTTTGAGAGCTGATCAATGCCTTCAAACGTTTTGTTTTTGATACCGACAGCGACGGTCCCGCCATCAGCATTCGCAAAAGCAATCAAAATGTTAGCAAGCTTAATCAAGTCGTAGGCACTGCTCTTGCGGTCAAACGACTTACCTTCGGGCCGACTCAATAATTGCTTGGTTTGACTTTCAGAGTTAGTCACAGGTATTCGTCCTCCACAGATAAAATTGGCTCAATAAGCCGCAACATTCAGCTCATCAAAGCTATGCTAAGCTCATTAAAAACTTTACAGAGCTCATCAACGCCGCCAGTCCACATGAATTGCAACATTTTGATGTCGCTGTTCCTATCAGCTCATTAAAGCTCGTCACAGCTCATTAATTCTCGCCAATACTCATTAAAACATGCATCTCTCACTAATGCTACTTTCGGTTCGGCTATCCTTTGTTTGTACTTGGATCATCAACGAGTATATGTCAATTCGGTGGCACGGTATTCCCGCGGAGCTCAAGGGCTTCTTCGACAAGGTGATGCTGAAGAACTTCGCGTATGTGAAAGACCCCGACTGGCGCGACCTGCTGACGAACATCACCAAGGCGACGGTCATCACGACGGCCACCATCACGAAGGACTACCTTGTGCCGACCCCCATCATCATGCCGGTTTGACTCGGCGGCACTTGCTCCAGGATGATGTTAAACATCAAGGGTAACGCGATGCCGGTCCCCAAGCCTTGCACCCCGCGCCCCAACAACAGCACCCAAAACGCCGGGGCGGCGCCGTCCAAGAGCACGCCGGTGATAAACAGACTGATGGCCACCAAGAACAGACTGCGCGTCTTGAACCGCCGCTTCAACGTCGCCGAGAGCGGCACCATCGCCGCCACCACCAGCAGATACAGCGTCGTCATCCACTGCACCGTGTTGGTCGCAATCTTGAACTCGTGCATCAAGGTGGGAAAGGTGATGTTCATCGCGGTTTCGACCATCACCCCGCAAAACGACATTAACCCTGTGGCGACAATTGCCCCAACGACTTTGGGCGTGATTTTCTTTTCGTACACCGTTGCCTCCTGAAATTTGATAGATTGCGAACAAATTCCAACCTAGCACAAAGTTTGGCTTCGCGTAAGCACAACCTATTTCCAGACCACGGCATTCAAAAAACCGACTGTCCGTTGTCTGACAGTCGGTGTACCAGCGAGGATTGCATCTGTACAGCAGCCCGAACCAGCCAAACGAAGCGGCTCCCCAAGACTGCCATCACTTGTGGTACGGGCTTGCGTATCATTCATCCCTGCGGTTAATCGTCTTCAGATTAACCTAATTGATGTTAGCCTTCAACAAACCATTCAATGACGCAATGGTTGATATTGTTCACTTTGATTTAAGAAATCACTTCATAAATAGATGAGTCCGTCTGCTTTGTATGCCCTGACCATATTTCGCAATCAATCGGACCTGGTTTATTCAAATTCGGATTGATTACTTCTTCACGATTGTATCAGTGTACAGGTGATCTGAGCTGAACGCCTGTGTAGTTGTCCCACAATACTAGCAACAAAGTCTTAGAAAGAACATTCGTAGATAAGAAAGTTTCCTTAATTTTTCCCGTTCAATATAATTTTCATCGCCTCCATAAAAATAGCCCAGCAACCATCAGGCTACTGGGCATCATTGAGTATCAAATTGATAATATATGCATGGGTTTGACGATGGCAGTGAAGTTTCAAATTGGCCGAACTTGCATCCGAAGCCTTTTAGTCGCAAACTAATTACAAACGTTGCCATGGCGAAATGCCATTGGCCTTTAATTCCTTATAAATCAAGCCCATGTACCAGCTATCGCAGATAAAGATCAAGCCTACGATAATTGCCATGAAGCCAGTTGAATCTCCAAGTACAGATACTAATCCCACAGTAACTGCAGTGCCTAACCACTTACTCCAAGCTACTGTGAATGATTGGCCGTTAATTGGATTGCCATCTCGCTTGCGACTATAAAACTGACTGACAAACAACATACTCATGGCGCAATTTTGTAACAAAGCAATAAACTTGGCAACTTCAAAGGAATCATGATGGAATGATGGTAGACCTCCGAAGAATGATGGCGCCAGCAACATAATCCCAAAAGAGGCCACCATGCCAAGAACAAAGGCAACGTAAAAGGCTTGCTTTGGCACACCAGAGCGGCGTTCATAATCGGCTGGTCCAAACTTGAAGGTGCCGATCACGATCATGAGGTCTAACGCCATCCAAACCACGTTGATAATGGTTTCCATTAATGATGATTGTGGTGGATAGATATAGGAATACGTGGTTTCCCACGCGAAGTTTAAGCATAACGCAGCCAGTGGCATACCAGGCGTTTTATCACGCCAAGTGCGATTGACCACGCCGGCATAAGTGATTGTCCATGCAATCCCGCTAATCAGCGGAGCGATTGTTGCTAAAGTCATAATTTACCTACTTTCATAATGTTGGAGAGTTCATGAGTCAAAACAAAAACACGATGCTATTTCACAGCTTAGCGAAGCTACATGCCAATACCCCTTTAAATGAGATCACGATTGCTGAGTTAACTGCCAACGCCGGCGTATCGCGAATGTATTTCTATCGCAACTTTAATACCTATACGGATATCATTGATCGTCATATTGAGGACTTGGTCACAGGCTTCATACGCGCAGTACGCAAGCGAACGGATTCTGTTGAACACACGGCGACTTTATTTTTCAAAACGTTACTTCCAGATGCCACCGCATTCGGCATTTTTTTAGCGCATGATGAAAGCAACCACATCCAACACGACTTTGAGTTAGGTCTGCAACGCCTATTAGACCAGCAATTGATCCAAGGCCATAATGACCCCTACTGGCAAGCTTTCACTGCTGGTGGGCTGAGCCGTGTTATCACCGTGTGGTTGAGCAAATCTGAACCAGAAACCCCAATGCAAATGGGTACTAAGATTGCAGCGATTGTTCGGTAAAGTTGTGTTCAGTTGCATACTTGTATGCTTGCATTAAAGCAGTAGTGGCTGCCAATGCTGAGCTCGAGGTCGGATCTAAGACATCAAATCCGTGATAAGCGCCAGGGAATACGCGACATTCAGCCTCAACTCCAGCATGTTTTAATTTTTGAAAATATTGCTGCGTTTCATTATAAAAAGGTTCGATATCACCAACAAACGTAAATGCTGGTGGCAGGTTTGAAAAATCTGTTAATCGACCTGGTGCCGCATATGGAGAAACATGTTCAGTTTGAAAGTCTGTGCCTAAATACTGCTTCCATGCAGCCACGTTGCTTTTAGTGTTCCATACTGGTGCATCATTATCCTTGGAGCTCTCAGAGCGCATGCGATCGTCAAGCATCGGATAAAGCGGGATTTGAAACGCCACCTTCACCTTACCCAAGTCCCGTGCGTATGCGGCCACGCCACAAGCTAAGCCACCACCGGCACTTTCACCGCCGACGAACAACTGGTTAGCTCTGATATTCAATTCTGTGCAATGAGCTTGCATCCATAGCAACGTATCATACGCGTCGTGTAAAGCGGCAGGATAAGGTGCTGTATCAGAAAGACGATAATCGGGTGATACGACGACGCTGTCTGCAGTTTGAATGAAACGTTCGATCGTCCCATTTTCGATTTCTGGCAAGCCAAACGCATAACCGCCACCGTGTAGCCACAATAACCCAGTAGCCGGGGCGTTGCTGTTAGTCCGTCGGTAAATACGCAAGCGAATGGCTTGACCATCGCGTCTGGGAATTTCGGCTGTCGAAACATCGATATGCGGATCTTGTGGAAGTTCGTCTTTGCATTTGACGGTAATCAGTTTTTGCAGAAACTTGAATTTCCATGATGTATCAAGTTGCACATGGCGAAGCTTTGCCCCAGAGGCTCGAAGATCCTCAGCTAACATATTATCGGTAATGTGCATTGCATGACCTGCTTTCATTATGATTTTGCCCATGTGCCTAGATTATCGACTCCATCGCATTGACTCAATGTGCTTGTGACAAAAGGACCTGAATGTGTCACAAAAATTTGGCCAAGAAAAAAAAGGCATCTTGCTACAGATGCCTTGATTGAACGATTCTATTGACTTGATAATGGTGGTAACAAATAATACTTTCACTATCTGTTTGCTATTAACCGCATCACTTATGATACGGGCTCCCGATATTGATCATGAACGCCCGGTAGATCTGCTCGGTCAGCACCAGCCGCATCAGCTGGTGGGGCATCGTCAGCTTACCGAAGCTCAGCGTGTTGTTGGCGCGGTGCATCACCTCAGGCGACAGGCCGAGCGACCCGCCGATGACGAAGGTGATGTCCGAGTGGCCGTACGTCGTGAGGTCCGCGATTTCCTTGGCGAAGGCCTCGGAGCTGCGCTGCTTGCCCTCGATAGCCAAGGCGATCACCCACTCCTTGTCTTGGATCTTGCCCAGGATGCGCTCGCCTTCGACCTGCTTGACCTGGGCCATCTCGGCTTCGGACAGCGACTCCGGTGCCTTTTCGTCCGGCACCTCGACCAGCCTGAACTTGGCGAACTTGCTCAGGCGCTTGGCGTATTCGGCGATGCCGTCCTTGAAGTACCTCTCCTTGAGCTTGCCGACCGCCACGATTTTGATGTTCAACAGACCACTCCCTTTGACCCTGATTATAGCAAAAAAGGGCCCGCCGCTTTTCACAAAAAGCAGCGGGTCCCCATTGTCTGGTTAGGCCTGGTAGCGGGAAACGCCGTCCAGGTAGGTTTCGGCCAGGCTCATGTCCTTGTTCAGGACCAGGAAGTCGGCGTCGCGGCCCGGCAGGATGCTGCCGCACTTGTCGTCGATCTTCGAGGACTTGGCCGGGACGTAAGAGCCCATCATGATGGCCTCTTCCGGCGTGTTGTTGTTCCAGTCCACGACGTTCTTGATCGCGTCGTTGAGCTTCAGGATGGAGCCGGCGAGGTTGCCGCCGTTCTTGAGGCGGGCGGTGCCGTCCTTGACGATGACCGGGAATTCGCCGAGCATGTAGTCGCCTTCTGGCATCAGGCCGGCGGACATGCAGTCGGTGATCAAGGCGATGTGCTCCGGGGTCTTCTCGCGGATCAGGGAGGCCGCGACTTCAGGCCGCACGTGGTGGCCGTCGCAGATCAGCTCGTCGTCGACGATGTTCAAAAACATTGCGGCGCCGACCATGCCGGGCTCGCGGTGGGAGAGGCCGGACATGCCGTTGAAGGTGTGGCAGAACACGGTGGCCCCGGCTTCGATGCAGGCCTTGGCCTGTTCGAAGGTCGCGCTACTGTGGCCCAGGGCAACGGCCTTGCCGTCCTGGCTCATGTGCTTGGTGAATTCAACGGCGCCGTCGCGTTCCGGTGCCAGGGCCATTTTCTGCAGCAGGCCCTTGGCGCTCTTTTGCCACTCGTCGTATTCTTCGATCGATGGGTCGCGGAAGTACTTCGGGTTCTGGGCGCCCTTGTGCTCCTCGGTGAAGTACGGGCCTTCGAAGTAAATGCCCTGGATTTTCGCGCCGGTTTCCTCACCGGCGTGGTCGCCGATGGTCTTGCAGACGGCGTTGAGCTGGTCGAACGGGCCGGTCAGCGTGGTCGGCAGCCAGCTGGTGACACCGGTCTTGAGCAGGCCCTCGGACATCGCGTTGATGCCTTCCCAGTCGTTGTCCATGACATCGTGGCCAAGCGAGCCGTGAATGTGCGTGTCAACCAGGCCCGGGGCGATCCACTGGTTGCCGTAATCCTTGATCTCCCCCTCCGGCTTCTGCCCGTAAGACGGGATGAAGTCGCCGAACTTGCCCTCATCGGTGACCTCAAGCCAGCCGTCGTTTTCGGTGGTGTTCTTCAGGAAAAACTTCGCAGCATGAATGTAGTAGCTCATCACATGATCTCCTTATCATCGTTGTTATCCGTTGCCAACACCAGTGTAGCACAACCCCGGGTATTGGTCTAGGCCAACGCCCGGTTAATTCAAAATCGACCGCCTCGCAGCAAGGCCATTCGTCTCGCGTGTGGGTTCACGGTTCCCGCGTGGCCGCGAGCATCCGGTCGAGGCCGCGAGCGTCGGGCTGCCAGGGGCGGGCTGCCAGGGGCGGGCTGCCAGGGGCGGAGCCAGGCTGCCGCCGCAAGCAATTAAAAACCGCCGCGGTGGCGGCGGCCGCGCCGAAGCCACCGGACTGTGTGAAGCCGGTGGCCTTGGCTTATTCGGTTACGTTCCTGGCTTCTGCTTACCCTTGTGGTGACATTGTGCCCACCGGTTCCGGTCATCGCGCGGCTAACTCGGCTGGCAGTGGCGGTGGCCGGCCTGCAGCCGGTGGGGTGGTGCGAATCCGGGTCCCTGGTTTCCCCTCGTTTGATTCCGGGGTTGCACTAAAACTCTCGAGCTAAAAGCCGTGTGGCAATACACTGCGGCTTGTCATGGGTGGGGGCTGCGGTGCGAGCCGCAGGATGTGCCCCGCGCGGTGGATAACAAAGCAGCTGTGGCCTTTTGCTGCCTCCCCGTGCAAGAATAATCATTCGGGCATATCTTAACACCGGACCAATCATCCGTCAAGCAATGTGACTCGCGCCAGCGGCCGATGTTTTTGCGAAGGCCGCGGCCCTTCTGTGGTATGCTGAAGGCACAATCAAGGAGGCAACCCATGTACAAAATGATCGTGAGCGACCTGGACGAAAGCCTGTTGCAAGACGACGGCCAAGTCTCCCAGCAAGACATCACCACCATTCACCGGCTGGGGCAGGCCGGCGTCAAGTTCGTGCCCAACACCGGCCGCGGCTTCGCGTCGGTGCAGCCGCTGCTGCAAACCCTTGGCCTGGCCGGCGTGGCCGGGCAGTACGTGATCTCGTACAACGGCGGGGCGATCGTCGACAACGCCGACAACCGAATTCTGATCGCCCATGCGCTGGACAGCGCGGTGGCCGACGCCATCTACCGCCTGGCGATGGCCAGCGGCGCGTTTTGCGCCCACATCTACACCATGCACCACGTCTACGTGGTCAACGCCAACCCGGACGAACGCGCCTACCTGAAAAACCGCGGCGTCGCCTACACCGAGCTGGCCGCCGCCGACCTCGGCGCGTTTGCCAACCGCCGCATCGCCAAGGTGATTTTTGAAAACCGCGACCTCACCCGCCGCGCCGCCTTGAAGGACGCGGTGGCCAAGGCGATTGCGACGCCGCTGACGGTCACCTACTCCTCCAACCGCTACGTCGAGTTCAACCCCGCCGGCATCGACAAGGGCGACGCGGCGCTGGCGCTGGGTCAGCGCATCGGCATCGCCAAAGACGAGATCATCGCGCTGGGCGACAACTCCAACGACCTGAGCATGCTGGCCAAGGTCGGCCTGGGCGTCGCGGTGCAAAACGCAATCCCCGCGGCCAAACAGGCGGCCGGCCTGGTGCTTGACGCGACCAACAACGAATCGCCGGTCACCGAGATTGCGGCCCGGCTGTTCCCGGATTTGGCGTAGGTCAAACTGGGGGCGGCGACCCGGACGGACCACTGTGACGGCGCCAGACGGGGGCGGCGACCCGGACGGACCACCGCTTCCGAGCAGGGCGAGTCGGCGGGATAGTGGGGCTCGCGTAGCCCGTTGCGGCCGCAAGACCCGCCTCGCCGCAACCGGCCAGCTTGGCCGCGGCCGTTACCAAAAGTTAAGCAAGCCAAGTTTTTCTTGAGGAAATCCTCACGCTTTGGTCACAGATGGCGGGTAATCTATTAGACATAGAGATGCAACAACCTCTCTCCTCCAAAGCAAACCCCAAGCGTCCCCCCCGGCGCCACGAAGGCCCGATGCGCAGCTGCGCATCGGGCCTTCGTGCGTCTACTTCAGCGTACCCAGCCACGCCACCAGCTGCTTGGCAACCCAGCGCTGCTGCGCCGAATTGCTGACCGTCGCCGCCTTGTCGCCGGCCTGCTTGCCGTAAGCGCCGAACCCGGCGTGGTTGCCGCCGGCCAGCTGGCGGTAGGTGGTCGCCTTGGGCAGGTCGGCTCGGGCCTTCTTGTAGGCCGCCCAGTCCAGCACCCCGTCGCGGCTTGCGGTCAAAGACAGGACCGGCACTGCCTTCAAGGCCCCCTTGGCGTCGGGGTAGCTGGCTAGGAAAAACACCCCGGCCAACCCGCGCGAATGCGCCTTCGCGTAGCGGCTAGCCATCACGCCGCCCAGCGAGTGGCCGCCGATCACGTAGCGGGTGCCGGGTCGCACCACCCGGTCGGCCCGGTTGGCGCCAAGCACCGCCAGGTCGTAGGGAAAGCTGACGATGGCGACGCGGTAGCCGGCCTTCGCGACCCGCTTGGCCCAGATGCTGTAGGCGCCGGGGTCAACGAAGGCACCGGGATACACCACCACCGTCAGCTTGGCCGTTTTGGGACCGAAGAACAGCGTCTTGGCGGTCGTGGTCGCCGCTTTTTGCGCGACTCGGGCCGCGGCGGTCGGGGCGTGTTCCTGGTGGGTCAACACCACGTGGCCGATGCCGGCCAAAAGCGCCAGCGCCACCACGAAGCTGAGTCCAAGCCGTTGCCATTTTCTCATCGAATCACCTCTTAGGTAGCATACCACGCGTGAACGGCTTACAATAGAAGCATCATTCAGAAAAGAGTTGAGCGAATTGACCAAACGCATCAAAGGTTCCTGCACCACTATTCTCGTCGGCAAGAAGGCCAGCCTCGACGGGTCGACCATCATCGCCCGTAACGAAGACGGCAACGCCCCGCTGCACCCGCAAAAGTTCGTGCTGGTGACCCCGGACAAGCAGCCGCGCCACTACCAAAGCGTCTTGAGCACCTTCAACCTCGACTTGCCGGACAACCCGCTGGCCTACACATCCACCCCGGAGGCCGTTGACGGCCACGGCTTGTGGGCCGCCGCCGGCATCAACAGCGAGAACGTCGCGATGACCTCGACGGAAACCATCACCACCAACAGCCGGATTCTGGGCATCGACCCGCTGGTTGAAGCAGGCCTGGGCGAAGAGGACATGCCGACCATCACGCTGCCTTACATCCACAGTGCTCGCGAAGGCGTGGAACGCCTCGGTGCCTTGTTGACGCAGTACGGCACCTACGAGACCAACGGCATCTGCTTTGCCGACAAGGACGAGGTCTGGTACTTCGAAAGCATCGCCGGCCACCACTGGGCCGCCGTTCGCATCCCCGACGACGCCTACGTGGTCGCCCCCAACCGCTTCAACATCACCGCCTTCGACTTCGATTCCGCAGACACCCTCTGCTCGGCCGACCTGAAGGCCTTGGTCGACGACAACCAGCTGAACCCGGATCCGGCAGGCTACAACCTCCGCCACATTTTCGGCTCGGCCTCCTTCAAGGACACCCGCTACAACAACCCTCGGGCCTGGTACGGCCAAAAGTACTTCAACCCCGAGTTCGATACCACGCCGATCGACCAAGACCTGCCGTTCATCTGCCGGACCAACCACAAGATCTCGATTGAAGACGTCAAGCTGGTGCTGTCCTCCCACTACCAAAACACGCCTTACGACGTCTACGGCGGCCAGGGCACGGCCGAGGAGAAAAAGCGGTTCCGCCCGATCGGCATCAACCGCAACCAGGAGCTGCACATCCTGCAGATCCGCAACAACGTCCCGGCCGCCATCGCCGGCATCCACTGGCTGGCGTTTGGACCCAACACCTTCAACGCGGTGATTCCGTTTTACGCCAACGTCAACGACACCCCGGCGACCTACCGCGACACCACGGCCGAGTTCGACCCGACCAAGATGTACTGGCTGTCCAACCTGATGGCGACCTTCGGCGACACCGACTTCACGCTGTTCGAGGACCAAGAGAACGTCTTCGAGGAAAACACCGTGGCGGCCTGCCGCTACCTGCAGCGCCAAACCGACGCGGCGGCCGCAACGCAGGCGGATCTGAAGGCCTACCTGACCGAGGCCAACGCCAAAATGGCCGCCATCTCCTTCAAGAACAGCAACAAGCTGCTGGGCCAGATGGTCGAGCTCGCCGCCCCGCGGATGGCCCTGCAGTTCACGCTGCACGACTAAACCCAGGGCGAAGAAGCGCGGGCTTAGCGAATCGAATAGCCTAGCGCTAGCGATGAGGCGGGCCTTGCCTCAACGCTAGTGCGTAGCTATTCGCATTCGCGTTGCGCTTCGTAGCCCGACGACCAGGGCGAAGCAAGGCGGGTTTAGCGGGACGGGTAGCGTAGGGTTGGTGCTTGAGGCCTGCACTTGGCCTCGAGTGCCGACCCTAGCTAACCGCTCCCGCGTTGCCTTGCGTAGCCCGACGAACCAGGGCGAAGCAAGGCGGGTTTAGCGGGACGGGTAGCCTAGCCAGGGTGCTTGGGGCCTGGGCTTGGTCCCGAGTACCCTGGCGTAGCTAACCGCTCCCGCGTTGCCTTGCGTAGCCCGACGAACCAGGGCGAAGCAGCGCGGACTTAGCGAATCGAATAGCCTAGCGCTAGCGATGAGGCGGGCCTTGCCTCAACGCTAGTGCGTAGCTATTCGCATCCGCGTTGCGCTTCGTAGCCCGACGAACCAGGGCGAAGCAAGGCGGGTTTAGCGGGACGGGTAGCGTAGGGTTGGTGCTTGAGGCCTGCACTTGGCCTCGAGTGCCGACCCTAGCTAACCGCTCCCGCGTTGCCTTGCGTAGCCCGACGAACCAGGGCGAAGCAAGGCGCATTTAGCGGGACGGCGGCTTGCGCCAAACTGACATCTTGGAAGCACGACATCAAGTCTAGAGATTCCTGGGAGTAGTGCTCGACTAGCAAAACCGCGTCAATCAACGCATCTGCGCGTTGATTGACGCGGTTTTTGTTTACCCTCACCACGCAAAAACGCGCCTGCTACCGGCAGACGCGCCACATTTTTGCTTCGCTACTGGCGGCCGCGCAGGTACCGCACGACGGTCAGCGCCAGACCGGCGACCGCGACGATTGCGGCCACCACATACGTGACCGGTGACCCCAGCGGATCGCGCAGCACCCGCAACAGCGTCGCCGTCGAGACGACGACCAGCAGTAGGTCCAGGAGCAACGACCCGAGGCCGGGCCGGTTATTGGTTTGGTTATTGTTCATGCGCCTTCTCCTTTTCCGGCCACCAGATGGCGACCAGCAGCGCGACGACCAGCCCCACGCGCAGCGGCCAACTGGTCGTCAGCACAAGCGCCGCCAGCAGCGCAAGAGCCAGCAACGTGCCAATGATTCTTCTTGTCATGTCTCACCTCTGGCTCATCGCCGGCAGCGCCAGGAACACCGCCACCACGATTAAGAATAGCACCCGGGTCATGAACAGCATCGGGGCGAACAGCAGCACCCCGACGGCCAGCACGATCAGCGCGACGCGCAGCGGCTGGCGGTGGCGACCGCCGAGCGGCCGCGTCCAGACCGGACCGGTCACGTTCAGGTCGGTGCCGGCCAGAAGCACCAGGTCGGCGAGCAACAGCAGCGCCAGCACAATGCCGGCCAGCCCGGGCAACAGCCACGGGGTCGCCGTCGTCGCGTCGAGCTGGTGGTCGAAGCTCCCGCTGGCCAGGGCCCGGGTGAGTTGGGCCGCCGCGCTGTCGCTCGGCGCGATGGTTTTGACCACCGGATCGAAGCCGAGGAAAAACACCGCGAGCAGCGCTAGCACCGCCACGCCGAACGCGTAAGGGTTGACATAGTAGTGCAGCGCGTTGATGAACACGCCGATCAAGGCGGCGCTCATCAAAAGCGCGAAGATGAACAGGCCGTTGGCCAGCCACAGCGTCGCGGTCTCAGCCCCCGGGTAACCCAGCTCGTGCAGGAAGGTCTCGGGCGTCCCCAGCAGCCGCGCGTAGCCCCACATGATGGCGGTCATCGAGGCGGCCAGCGTCGCCCAGGTCACCAGCAGGCTTGCGATCACGCTGCGCCGCGTGGCCCCCATCGAAGCGGCCAGGCGCAGCCACCGCGGCGTTTTGACCACCGCGACGGCCAGGAAAATCACGACGCTTGGCACAATCAGCGGGGTGCCGACCGTGTCGGGCCCGTCGCTTGTCAGAATCAGGCTGAAAAGCGCCCAGAACCCGGCGGTCAACGCCGCCATCGCCGCCAGGAAAACGCCGAAAATCGCCAGCGTCTCCTTGAACTCAAGTCTCAGCATTGCGCGTAACTTCATCATTTCACCCCCACTTCGACCTGGGCCACGCCGCGCCAGGCCAGCCAGCCGACCAGCGCGTCAAGCGCCAGCAGCCACAGTGCCGCCAGCCACGGCCGCGCTGCCACGCCGGCGGCCGACAACCCGATGGCAAGCCTTGGGGCGGTCAACACCGCCGCGTGAATCGTCGTGTCGCCCAGAATCATGGCCGTGCCGATCAACAGCCCGGCGACGGTGAAGGCCGCCACGCTGACCCAGGTGGTCACGCGCTTGCCGCGGCCGCGCATCGCCAGGCCACCGATCACGCCGAGCAGCGCGAACAGCGCCATGGCCAACAGGACCAAAACCGCCGCCCAGACCGGGCCGCCGAAGACGCCTTTCACGTACGGCGTCACCAGGCTGACCGGCTTGGCGCCGATCAGCCGCACCACCGCCTGCATCGCAAGCAGCGCGGCGGCCCCCAGAACAATCAGCGGCAGCAACAGCATCGCGCCGACCTTCCGCATGTTGCGGCGGGTCACGCCGTTTTGGAAGGCCTGGTCGACGCCGACGTCGATCAGCAGCATGCCGCCGCAGGCCACGTCGATGGCGATCAACAGGTCGCCGAGGCTGAAGTCGTGCTGGTGCAAGAGCGGCGGCAGCCCCACGATCACGATTGCCGTGGTCACGATCATCACCACCATGCTG
This sequence comes from Lacticaseibacillus suihuaensis, assembly GCF_054785075.1. Taxonomy (NCBI): domain Bacteria; kingdom Bacillati; phylum Bacillota; class Bacilli; order Lactobacillales; family Lactobacillaceae; genus Lacticaseibacillus; species Lacticaseibacillus suihuaensis. The sequence goes on from NZ_BAAGBJ010000009.1 coordinate 59,000, forward strand.
ACCAGCACCGTGTTGGCCAGGCTGTGCAACAGCGCCTTACTTTTCATGGCGCTCACCCCGCGTCAGCTCGATGAACAGGCGCTGCAGGTCCATAGCGTCGAGCGTCACGCCGGCCGGCAGCGGCCGCTCCAGCGGCGCGTCCAGCGTGTAGGCCGTCAGCATCCCGCCCAGCGCCTGCTTGCGCATCACCGGCGTGTCGCGCAGGTAATCCGTCACCAGGCCGGCGGGGCCGGACACCACGCGGCCCTTGGCCAGCACCGTCGCGACGTCTTCGGCCAGCACGATTTCGCCGCCGGCCAGCACGTTGACGTTTTCGACCAGATTCGCGACCTCCTCGATCAGGTGCGTCGCGATGACGAAGGTTCGCGGCCGCTGGGCGTAAGTCGCGAGCAGCTCCTGGTAAAAAAGCTCCCGGGCCGGCGCGTCGAGCCCGAGCACCGGCTCGTCCAGCAGCACGAAGTCACACGGGACGCACAGCGCGATGATCAGCCGGGCGATGGTCTGATAGCCCGTCGACAGCTGGCCGAGCTTGGCCGAATCGCGCAGCTCAAAGGCGGCGAGCAGGTGCTGGGCCAGTTCGTCATCGAAGTCCCCGTACATCTGGCGGGTCAGCTTGAAAAGCCAGGCCAGCTTGCGATCGGCCGGGTACAGCTGGGCCGAAGACATCAGGAAGATGCGGTTTTGCGCCGCCTCGTTTTCGACCACCGACTTGCCGTCCAGGGTCACCGCCCCGGTAGTCGCAAAGGTGCGGTTATTGACGATGCGCATCAGAGTGCTTTTGCCGGCGCCGTTGCGGCCCAGCAGCGCGTAGATTTTGCCGGCCTCCCAGGTCGCGTTGACGCCGCGCAGCACCTGCTTGTCACCGTAGCGCTTGGTCACGTTCTTGAATTTCAGCTCACTCATGGTTGTACTCCTTTTCGATGGCGGCGGTCAGCTGCCCCGCCGTGATGCCCAGCGCCTTGGCCTGCCGCACCACCTGTGGCACCGCCGCCGCGAAAAATTCGGCCTGCTGTGCCGCGGCCAGCCGGTCTCTGGCGCCTTGGACGACGAACATCCCGACGCCGCGCCTTTTTTCAATCACGCCGGCATCGACCAGCTCGTTCATCCCGCGCAGCACCGTCGCCGGGTTGATCGCGTAGGTTCGCGCCACCTCGGTCGTCGACGGAATCTGGCTTTCTTCCGGGAACGCCCCGGACAAAATGCCGGCGGTGAACTGCTGCGCAATCTGGTGGTACAGCGGCACCACGGAACTCGCATCAAAATGCACGAAGACCCCTCCTTCGTTCGTTGGTTAGTTGGTCAAGTAATTAACCTCACCGACAGGATAGCACCCCGACTCGCTAAAGGCAACCACAAAAGTGACGGCACCACCAAAAAGGCGGCCACCGGGGGATGACCGCCTTTGCAGGCTGTTGTGGTTGCGGGCGGTGCAGTGCAACGAACCCGCCAAGCGCCACGGCTAGGTCGTATCTGATAATCCGGGCTCCGGCTCGGGCGGACCACTACCTCCGGCTCCGGGCCGGGGCGGCGGAACGCGTGGGGCTCTCCTGAGCCCGTTCCGGTCTCAGGACCCGCCCTTCCTGTAAGCCGGCAAGTACGGCCGACTAACAGGAATTTCACGCTAGCTCGCCCCGGCTCTACGCCTCCAGAAGCGGTGCCGTCCGAGCCTCCGCCCTACCTAGTGGTGAATCCACCAACTCGTGGCATTCTAGGCTGAATACAGACTGGTTATAGTTTCAGATACTACCTAGGCTACCCGTCCCGCTAAACCCGCGGCGCTTCGCCCTGGTTCGTCGGGCTACTCGCCGCAACACGGGAGCGGCTAGCTACGCCGCGGCACTCGGGACCAGGCCCGGGTCCCAAGCACCACGGCTAGGCTACCCGTCCCGCTAAACCCGCGGCGCTTCGCCCTGGTTCGTCGGGCTACTCGCCGCAACACGGGAGCGGCTAGCTACGCCGCGGCACTCGGGACCAGGCCCGGGTCCCATGCGCCACGGCTAGGCTACCCGTCCGCTAAACCCGCGGCGCTTCGCCCTGGTTCGTCGGGCTACGTCGCGCAACGTGAACTCGATTAGCTCGCACTGGCGCTCGAAGCACAACCCGCTTCAAGCGCCAGCGCAACGCTAATCGGTTCGCTAAACCCGCGCTTCTTCGCCCTGGTCTCTTACCCACACGCTCATCTCCCCGACTGCGCGGTTGGCCCAGGCGAAGTACGGGATGAACGCGAGCGGCTGCGACCGCGGTCCCGCCGCAACCGCGGCGGTCGCGCCAGGCAGCCGCAGGCCAAGCGCCGTCAGCCGCACCAGCGGCAGGGCGAAGGTCGTCGCGTCGGCGGCGGCCGTCAGCTCAGCGTCTTTTGGCAGCACCAGCCACGGCAGCTGAGGGCCGTTGTCGACCTGCTCCAGACAGTAGACGATCGGGCCTCGGGCGACGGCGACCAGGCCGATGTCGGCTCGCACCGCCGGGTTGGCGTGAACCCGCCGGGCGACCAGCGGCAGGGTTAAGTCGACCACCGAGCCGTTTTGCACCGCGACTTCGGCGTAGCCGGCCACCGCGGTCGCCGGCACCGGCTGGCCATCGACGGTCAGCGACCAGCCGGCGGCCCAGGCCGGAATCCGCAGCGCCAGGGTGAAGGTCACGCCGTGCGGGGCAGCGACGGTGAAGCGCTGGCCGCTTCGCCACGGGTAGCCGCCGGTCTGGGTGACCGTCGCACCGTTGTCCAAAGTCGCGGTGCCGCCGACGTACTGGTTGACCTCCAGCCGCTCGCCGCGGGTCAGGTAGACGTAGCGGTCGAGGCTGGCCACCAGCCGCGCGAGGTTCGGGGGGCAGCAGGCGCAGTTCAGCCAGGCCGGCCGCGTCGGCAGCACGTGGCGCTTGGCCGGATCCAGCCGGCAGGCGGTTGGGTCGACCTCAAGCGGGTTGACGTAGAAAAAATGCGCCCCGTCAAGCGCCACGCCGGCCAGCATGCCGTTGAACAGCTCCCGCTCGATCACGTCGGCGTATTCGGCGTTCGGCGCCGCCTGAAGCAGCGCCTGCAGGAAAAACACCATCGCGCAGCTGGCGCAGGTCTCCGCGTAGGCCGTGGCGTTGGGCAGGTCGTCCGGGAAGGTGAAGGCCTCGCCGTTGACGGTCTGGCCGACCCCGCCGGTCACGTACATCTGATGGTCGATGATGCGCTCAGCAAGCCGCCGGCAAGCCGCCAAAAGCGCCTCATCGGCCCCGAGCCGCCCGGCCTGGGCCGCCCCGGCCAGCAGGTACAGCATCCGCACCGCGTGGCCCTCAGGCTCGGGCATCTGCGTCAGCGGCACGTCGGCCTGGAAGTACCCGAGGTCCTGCCAGTCGCCGTTCCAGTACGGCTCGTTTTTGACCGCCGTGGTTCGCGCCTGTTCCTTGAAAAAGTTCGGGGTGGTGCCGCGCTGGTTGAGCATGTACAGGGCCAAGTCGAGGTGGCGGCGGTCGCCGGTCACCGAATACAACCGCGTCAGCGCCAGCTCAACTTCGGGGTGGCCGGGGTAGCCGTGCAGCTTGCCGGGCTCGGGGCCAAAATGCGCGGCCAGGTAGTCGGCCATTTTCACCGCAATGGTCAGGGCCTGCTCGCTTGCGGTCGCCTCGTAGTAGGCGCAGCCGGCCTCGATGTAGTGGCCCATGCAGTAGAGCTCGTGGGACCGCGCGACGTGTTTGAGCTTGCGGTCGGGCGCCTCCAGCTGAAAGTAGGTGTCGAGGTACCCGTCGTCCTCCTGGGCGGCGGCGATCAGCGCCACCACCGCATCGCACTGGGCGGCAAGCGCCGCGTCGGGCTGGCTTTGCAGCGAATAGGCCGCGGCCTCCAGCCACTTGTAGACGTCGGAGTCTTGGAACCACATGCCGGCGAACCCGCCGGCCTCAAGCCCCGCCGCGCGGCGCAGGTTGCGGATCGCGTGGCTGTTGTCCTGGGCGTCGTAGCTGTTGCCACCGGGGTTGGCCACCGCCTCTTGGTCGTTGAGCACCCGCCACTGGTAGGGAATCATCTGGGTTCGCACCAGCTTGCGGTAGTAATTCCAGAAGTCATCATCGATGGTCACCTGAGTCAGTTTCATGTCGCACCTCCATTACCGCCAGTATAAGCGTTTACTTTCGGCGCCAACACTGCTAGAATCTGAGAATTGGTGGCCGATTCCGACCACGGGAGGCGAGACGATGGTTTTTCTCAAAATGGCCCTGGCCCAGCCGGCCACGTACCTGCAAAGCGGCGAGTTCACGGCGGCCCTGGGCTGGCGGCACCACCGCGCGGTTCACGGCCGAGACACCGAGCTGTTGCTCGGCGTCAGCGGCGAGGTGCATTTATCCGTGGCCGGCGCGACCTATCACCTCGGCCCCGGCGACGCCTTGGTGGTCTTCCCCCACGAAACCATCGTGGGGGCCCAGCCGACGCTGACGCCGAGCCGCTTCCTGTGGCTGCACGTGGTGGCCGAGGCCGCGTTGGTGGCCGGGCCGGGCGACGACGCGACCGCGGCGAATGCTGGAGCGGTGGGTGCAGCAGCGGCGGATGCCGGAGCGATGGCCGGTGCCGATCACTCGAACGCAGCCGATACCGACGACTCGGCCGCGGCCGCGGCGACAGGAGCAGGCCATCCCACCGCGGCCGGGCCGGGCGGTGCCGACCCGGCCGAACGCGCCTCGGCCGCGGCGACACGCACCGTTATCCTGCCGCGGTTCGCCCACCTCGCGTCGCCGCAGCCCGGCGTCGCGTGGCGCCAGCTGCTGGACCTCGCGCATGACCCGACCCAAGCCGCCTTGATTCGCGACTACCAAGCGACCTTGGTGGTGCTGAGCCTCGCCGCGGCGGCCAGGCGGCACGACCGGCCCGGCGGCCAGCGGTTGATCAACGCGGTGAAGGAGTGGGTTCGCATCAACCTCGCCTCGCGACCCAGCGTCGCGCTGATTGCCGCGCATTTTGACCGCAACCCCGACTACCTCAACCGCCTGTTCAAGCAGGCCACCGGCCAGACGCTGGGCCAGTACAGCACCGCGCTGCGGCTGGACTACGCCAAGCTCTTGCTGTTGTCGACCGCAGACACCGTCGCGCAGGTCGCCGGCCGCGCCTTTTTCCCGGATGAGAAGTACTTCGCCCGGGTCTTTCACCGCGCCGTCGGGCTGCCGCCGTCGCGCTACCGCAGCGCCTTCACCCACACCTTCATGAACAACGATCAAGTCGACCCCGGCGCCGATCTGCAGCAGCAGGTCGCCGCACTCGAGGCCACCAAGGAGCAATCACAATGAAAATTCAACCCGTCACCAAAGACTACCTGGCACCGAGCGTCGCGCTGGTCACCGCGGCCTTCGCCACCGCCGCTCACAGCGACGGCAACGAGGGGCCGCTGGTCGCCAAGCTCCGCCAGTCTGCCACCTATCACCCCGAGTACGACGCCATCGCGCTGGCCGACGACGGCACCTTGATCGGCCACGCGATGCTGTCGGAGGCGTCAGTCGGTGCGACCAAGCTGTTCGTGCTGGCGCCGCTTGCCGTCGCGCCGGCTCACCAACACCAAGGCGTCGGCAGCGCCTTAATCGCCTACCTGGAGGCGGTCGCCGGCGAGGACCTGCGCCGCGCCATCTCGATTCTCGGCGACCCCGCCTACTACGGCCGCTTCGGCTACGGCCCGGCCGCCCGGTTCGGCATCACCGCGCCGTTCCCCGTCGCCGATGAAAATTTCATGATTCGCGAGCTGATTCCCGGCGGATTGCGCGGCGTCACCGGTCGCCTGCAGTACGATCCGGCGTTTGGCCTTTAGCCCGAACCGGCGGCCTGAGCGGCTCGCCCAAGCCGCACCCCTGCGGCGCAGTCTTTGGACTGCGCCTTTTTGGTTTTGCTGAAAAGGTGTAAACTAGAGGCTAACAAGCTTGGAGGCAAACCATGGACCACTCAGATAAACCGGCGGCGCGGCCGCGCGTCACGCTGTCGCCGAACCACCACATGACCATCAACTGGCACAGCTTCGACCGCCAAGACGACGCGCCGGTCACCCGCACCAGCCTGACCGAACGCGCGACCATCGTCGGCCGCGTCGGCATCATCATGCTCTCTTGCGGCACCGGGGCCTGGCGGGTTCGCGAGGCGATGAACACCATCGCCCGGGACCTCGGCCTGACCTGCGCGGCCGACGTCGGCCTGATCACCATCGAATACACCTGCTTCGACCACGGCCGCCACTACACCCAGGCGCTGGCCCTGCCGACCAGCGGCGTCAACACCGACAAGCTGACGGTGATCGAACGCTACGTCACCCGCTTCGTGACGGATTGCCTGGGCCTGACCGTCGGCGAGATCCACGCCCAGCTGGACCAGATTCAGCACAAACCGGGCAACTTCTCGGCGCTGACCGCCGGGCTCGCGTCGGCCTTGGCCTGCGCCGCCTTCACCTTCCTGCTCGGCGGCGGTCCGATCGAGATGATCTGCGCCTTCCTCGGCGCCGGCGTCGGCAACTACTCCCGGCGGCTGATGGGGGCTCGGCGCATCACCGTCACCGCCAGCACCGCCGTGTCCGTCGCCTTGGCCTGCCTGTCTTACCTCTTGATGTTCAAGGTGCTGGAGCTTGGGTTTCACATCTCCCAGGCTCACGAGGCCGGCTACATCGGCGCGATGCTGTTCGTCATCCCCGGATTCCCCTTCATCACCTCGGGGCTGGACATGGCCAAGCTCGACATGAGAAGCGGCCTGGAACGCGGGACCTTTGCGATCATGGTGATCGTCGTCGCCACCGTCACCGGCTGGCTGGTGGCGCTGCTTGTGCATTTTGAGCCGCAAAACTTCATCCCGCTGCACCTCAGCTTCTGGGTGCTGTTGACCTGCCGGCTGGCGGCCAGCTTCTGCGGGGTCTACGGCTTCTCCATCATGTTCAACTCGCCGCGCAAACTCGCCGCCTCCGCCGGCCTTCTCGGCGCCGTCGCCAACACGCTGCGGCTGACTTTGGTCGACTTTGCGATGCCGGCCGCCGCCGCGGCCTTCATCGGCGCCTTGGTCGCCGGGCTGTTGGCCAGCGCCGTCAACCGCAACACCGGCTACCCGCGAATCTCCCTGACCGTGCCGGCGATTGTGATCATGGTGCCGGGGCTTTACATGTACCGCGCGATGTTCAACCTCGGCCTCAACGACTTCGGCGTCGGCGGCGGCTGGATGATCAAGGCCGTCTTGATCGTCGTCGCCCTGCCGCTGGGCCTGGCCGCGGCGCGAATCGTCACCGACTCCGAGTGGCGCCACGTGGATTGACTGGACGCAACGCAAACGGCGACCGTCCCGACGCTTCCCACATTTGGCTTGTGAGCCAAACCCGGAAGTTGTCGGCAGCGGTCGCCATTTTTGTTGGTCGCGATTTTGATAGGATATTGCGTGGTTGACTTATGATCGCGCTCATTCGGCGATTACTTAAGGTTCGTATGAACTGCGCTTTCGCCCTCAAATCGGTTACGATACGCCTTCGTGACGTCTACACCACGCTCGTAGCTAACAACCCTCAACGTTTTGTAGGCCATAGTATCTCCCTCTCGTCTCAAAAATTAGGCACAAATTCAACGATTCTAACGTATGCTAAACTTTATCTCGTGATTTTAGCCTAAATTAAGAGATATTTCCAATTACACGCTGAAATCATTGAAAATTTCCGCAAATTTCAAGATATGACCGATAGTGACCCTACAGCCGATGCCTAGTCAGAAATAGCAAAAGCGACTGCCACACCAAACACCAAAATTGGACTATCCGGTTGCTAGGTTGTTCACTCGTTAATTGCTACAAAACACCTGTTAGCTCAACTAGAAAAAACCGGCTACACATACGCAGTCGGTGCTTGCCTTCAATGATTTTTTGTGTGGGTGGTCAATTTGTTCATGCCCCACCACACCAAGGCGACCAGCGCCAGCGCCACCAGGAAGTCACCGGCGAACGCCAGCAAGTTGAACTGCCAGGTTGCGCCTTGCTGCCCCAGCCTGAAGCCGCCGGCCGCTTGCGCCGCGGCGTCCAACCTGTTCGGCGTGGCGCCTTGCAGCCACCCCAGCGGCCAGCCGTAAAAATACAGGTACAACGATTCCGTGCTGCCATCCGCGATGGCCTGACTCGCCGGTGCCAGCAGGCTCAGCCCGGTCAGCCCAAGCGCCAGCGCCACCTGGTACCCCCACGCGTGTTTGCGCATCAGTCATCCTCCGTTATCCCCGTGCGTCTGCCATCGCCTCGAGTATGGGTGAAAGCGTAACCATTGTCAAACCCAAGCGCGAGATTGCGCCGCAGGGTTCCGCTGGCCCCAAGCGTAATCCCGCCTCGGTGCCACACCAAGGCTCACCGGGATGGCAATCGAACGCATGACGCCACTCACCGCCGCCACACAGCCGGCTCGCGCCAGCACTCGCCCCCGCTGAGCCGTCAGTTACGCCAATTTCGGCCACGTGATACGTGGCTGAGGCGGCCTGCTGGGCCGGCCAAACAAAAAGCGCCCGACGCACACAAGGCGTCGGACGCGGCGAGGCCACCGTGGAATGCACCCGCGGGGCCACTGAACTTGTACTGGTTGCCTACCACCCGCCGGAGAAGCCACCGCCGCCGCTTGAGCCGCCGCCAAATCCCCCGCCAAAGTCACCGCCAGAATTGCTTGAGGTGGTCGAATCATGCGCGTAGTTGACGCCGACCCACAGCGGTAAGTCGCCGGTGTGGGTGTCGCGGCCGTACTGGTAGTCGTAGATGGCCTGAAAGGTCTTGCGCTGCTTTTGCGGCGTCAGCTTGTCGGCGTCCTTGGCGCGAACGTGCTTGACGAACTCGGCCCAGACCTGCTGCTGGTCCAAAGGCGGCACCTTGCCGGCGGCCGCCCAGGCTTCAAAGGCCGGCTGGTACTGGGTGAACGGGCCGCTGACGGCTTGCAGCTGCTCGGCACAGGCGGCCACCAAGGCGGCGAAGTCCGGATAAGCGTTGAGCACGGCGGCGCCTTGGTGCAGGGTGACCGCGCCGAACACGTACGGCGGGAACGGGCTGCCCGTGACCAGGCGCAAGCTCAGCTCGCCGAAGTTATCGCGCAGGTAGGCGGCAAAGCGCGTCTGCTGTAGCGCCAAGTCGATGGGGCCGCTCAACGGGGCCTTGACCTGGGCGACGAAGCGGTCCCGCTCGGCTTGCGGCAGGCTGGTGAAAAGCGCAAGCCCCGCCCCCGGGTCGGCGAACCGCGCCTGCAGCCGCGCGTTGCGGCGCCGCTTGCGGATCACCAGCCAGGCGGTGCCGCCGGCGGCCAAAAGCGCCGTCAGCTCAACGACCACAATCAAGACGCGGCGCATCGCCTGGGCCTGCTGGCGCTTGGCGGTGATGCCGGCCGGGGTCATGATGGCGCTGCGGTTGGCGGCAAGTTCGGCCGCGATGTTTCGCACGATCTGCTGCATCGCCGCGTCGTAGTCGCCGGCCCGGAGCTGCTTTTTGGCCGCCGCCGTGACGATTTTGCTGGAGGCGCCATCCGGGACGGCGCCTTCCAGCCCGTAGCCGACCTCCAGGCCGAACTTGCGGTCCTTGACCGCCATCACGAAGTACAGCCCGTTATCCCAGTCCTTGTGGCCGACGCCCAGCGTGTTGAAGCGGCTCGCGCGAAAATCGTCGATGTCGGCGCCGCCGGGAATGCGGTCGTAGGTCTCCACCGCCAGCTGCGGCGAGCCGGGCAGCTTGGCGAAGGTCGTGTCGTTGAGCGTCGCGATCTGGCGCAGCGTGGCCGGGCTCAGCACCCCGGCGTGGTCGTTGACCCAGGCGTTGTGAGCGGCGTCAACCGGCCGGGCGAAGCCGAACAGCGCAAGCCCCAGCAGCAGGCCGGCCAGTAATGCGGCCAGTCGGTAGTGGTTTTTTCTCATCGGGACTCCTTTTGCGCCACATGCGCCTCGATGCGCCGCTCCGGTCGCACCCACAACAGCAACAGCGCCGTGTCGACCAGAATGGTCAACGGCGGCCAGACCAGCGCCAGGCCGATCGCGACTACCGCGCCGATCACGGACACCAGCGGCTTGTAGTAGCCGGCCCCGACCAGCTGGGCGAAGGCCGCGTTGTGCTGGTCGGCCGCGCTGAGGCAGCGAATCAGCAGGTAAAAGGCGAAGTTGGTCGCCGCCACCACGATGCCGTAAGTCATCTCCGGGGCCGCGGCGCCGACGTGGTGCTCGCCGACCCAGGCCGTGACGAACGGGAACAGGCTGATGGTGAACAGGAACAGCACGTTGGCCCACAGCACCCGCCCCGAGATGCGCCGCACGATCAAGAACAGGTGGTGGTGGTTATTCCAGTACACCGCCAGGGTGAAAAACGACACGAGGTAGATCAAAATGGCGTAGCGCAACCCCCACAAGGCGGCGAAGGTGCCGCCGACCGGGGGCCGCAGCTCCAAGACCATGATGGTGATGATGATGGCGATCACGCCATCCGTGAAGGCTTCCAGACGACTTTTCGGCATAAGCATGCTCCTTTCGGCCAGCCCCCACCAGCCTGTGTGTTAAAGTGTGGCAAAAACTTCGGTGGCGTCCCCCACCACTAGGTGAGCCCCGGCCGGCAAGGCGATCGGCTCGCGGTTGACCGCCGCCAGGGTCGCCGTAGGTCGCGCGAAGCGGATCAGCCCGGCGAAGGGGTAGACCTGAAAGCTGGTGCCGACCACCACAATCAGGTCGGCAGCCTGGACCGCGCGAATCGCCGCGGCGCTGACTTGCGGGTCGATCGGCTCGCCGTACAACACAATGTGCGGCCGCAGCCGACCGTCGTCGGTTGCATGCACGTCCGACTGCAGGTAATCCTGGTACGGCACCTGGCGGCCGCAGGTGAGGCAGCGGATGTCGTACAGGTTGCCGTGAAACTCGGTCACGTGCTTGGCGCCGGCCGCCTGGTGCAGCCCGTCGACGTTTTGGGTGACGATCGCCCCCTTGGCGTTGGTGATGGTCGCCATCGCCGTGTGAATCGCGTTGGGCTTGGCGGTTGGGTAGAACATGTTGGCGACCACCCAGTCGTGGAAGGCCTGGTGGTGGTCGCGCAGGTTAGCGGCCGACAGCGCGTATTCCGGCCGCTCCACGGCCGAATACAGGCCGCCCTTGCTGCGGTAATCCGGAATGCCCGAGGCGGTCGACACCCCGGCCCCGGTCATGAACGTGACAAAATGCGCTTGCGCAATCGCTTGTTTCAGATCAAACATGCTCGCATCCCCCTTTGCGCGTGACTGGCGGGTAGCCGCGGTGCGGCCGGGCGGTCGGCTCGTTGCCGGTCACGCCGTGCGGCTAGGCGGTAGCGCCGTTTGCGGCGACCGGCCCGACTGGCTCACTGGCGCGGTCACTCGCGAATCGTGTAATCCAGCTGGTACTGGTCCAGCACTTCCTTCAGTGGCCGACGGTACAGGTCCTGAAAGGCCTCGGGGCTTTCGGATTGCAGCGGCAGCACGAAGGCGTTTTGGCCGTCGCCCTTGGCCTGGGCCACGTAGGCGCGGTGCTTGGTGGTGCGATCGCGCATCGCGCTGTGGCGAATCTCGTAGGTCTGATTGACCGCCAGGCGCAGCTGCCGCTCGGACAACACCGGTGGCAGGGTCGCGAACTCGTCGTTCAACGTCGCCTGGTAGCCGTGCTGGGTCAGCACGTTGTCGAACTGGCGCCACAGCTTGACGACGGCGCGGCGGAAGGCGAACGGGGTACCCAGCGGCTTGTCTTGCAGTAGCATGTACAGCTGCTGGGCGGCCTCAGCCTCCTCCGGCGCCGCGGAGGTCCAGTCGCCGAACGTGCCGATCATCACGCAGGCGTCAAGCGCCGTCAGGGTGCGAAACACGCTCAGCCCCGAGGCGTCGAGCCCCAGCGTCTGCACGTAGCCGTCGGTCAGCTGCTTTTCCACCGCCTCATCCCACAGGCCCAGCTTCTGCTGCCAGGCCTTGATCTGGCCGTGCAGCGCCGCGTCGTACAGCGCGGTGGCGACGGCGAAGAACTGCTGGTCGACATCCGGATCGCCGGACGCCAGGTGAAACTGCAGCGGCGGGAAGCCGGCGGCGGTGAAGCGCATGTGCAACAGCTCGTGGCTCAGCGTGTAGTCGACATTGGTCGTGTCCGACACCGTGATCTGCAGGTGGTCGTTGGCCAAGAGCTCCTGGTGCGACTGGGCGTGGGTCAAAACCCCGCTGGCCGGGCCGTCAATCACGACCTCGATCGGCATGGTGTAGCGCTTTTGCACCTCTTCAAACAGCGGCTGAAGCTTCTCTGGAATCATTGCGATAACCTCCTGTGTGACGCGACGGACAATACTGCACTAATTCTACCATGAAAAAAGCCGCGGGAGGAGTCGGCGACCCGCTCGCGGCGGTTGCGATGCGAATAATTATGGCGGCGCTCCGGCCAACCGTGACTCATCGATTAGCGCGACTCGTCACGGCTTGGCGGCCACTTCGGGCCATGCTCCAATCGCCGAGCCGTGATTGCTGCCGCTGGTGAGACACCGGCGGCAGGGTCAACAACAAGAGCCCCCGCGGCCGCGCTGACCCACCATGCGGCGCATTTTTCGCCAATGGCCGCGGCGGATTAGTTCTTGGCCCTAGGTCCAGTGTGGTAAGCTGGAGGCAAAAGCCCAAGGAGGTTCTGCTCATGAAACTCATCGTTCCCACCGAAGCCGGCTACCTCGCCGCTCGCTTTGGCAAATACGCAACAGGCGCCGACGTACTCGCCGCTCACCCCAAGCGCAGCTTCCCCATCGAGATCCAAGACGCGCCGGCCGACACCAAGACCTTCGCCTTGGCCTTCATCGACTACGACGCGGTGCCGGTGTCCGGCTTCGTCTGGCTCCACTGGCTGGCCGCCGATATTCCGGCGACGGTGACCACCATCCCCGAAGACGCCAGCCGCACCGCGGCCGTACCGATGGTGCAAGGCCGCAACTCCAACGCCGGCGGCCTGGTTCGCGCCACGGACGTCCAGGTCGCCCAGGGCTACGTCGGCCCCCAGCCGCCGGATAAGGACCACGCCTACACCCTGATGGTGTTCGCGCTGGACACCACGCTGGGCCTGACGCCGGGCTTTTGGCTCAACGACCTGCGCCGCGCCGCCACCGGCCACGTGCTGGCCCAAGCCGAGCTGACGCTGTGGTCACGCGCCTGAGCCGCAGGCGGCCGAGCTAGCCAGCCCTGACAATCCGGGCGGCGGCGCGGCCAACCCGGGACGATCGACGTCGCGCCGAAGCCGGTTCCTGTCAGCCTACCCCCGAGTGGGTAAGCTCCTGTCAGCCCCGCCCCCTCAACAACGCGAAACCCGACCCCGTCGCCTGCACGTGAATGCAGGCGACGGGGCCGGGTTTTGGCGTCTTGGCTAGAATTCCTGCTTCAGCCACTTCTCAAGCAGCTGCGGCCACACGGCGACGGCGTCTTGCAGCTCGGTGCGAGCCGGGCTGAGCGTCTGCTCGGTGGCCAGGCTCAGGCCGTGGCCGCCTTTGGCAAAGGCGTGAAACGCCACCGGCACATGGGCCTTGCGCAGCGCCAGGGCGAACAGCAAGGTGTTTTCCAGCGGCACCAAGGTGTCCTCGTCGGTGTGCCAGATGAAGGTCTTCGGAACGCTCGGCGTCACCTGCAGCTCCAGGCTGGTTTCTTGCATTAAAGCGGGGTCGCCGTACTGCTTGCCCAGCAGGTTTTTGAACGAATCCTGGTGGCCAAAGGTCCCGTTGGTGATCACCGGGTAGGCCAGCACCAGGCCGTTGGGGCGGATGCTGGCCGGGTCGTAGCCGTACTTCAGCGCCAAAAGCCGGTCCCACTGGGTCGCCAGGTCGGCCGCGAGGTGACCACCGGCGGAGAACCCGGCGACGATGATGCGAGTGGGGTCGACGCCCCAATCGGCGGCGTTTTTCCGGACCGTTTTCACCGCCTCGGCCAGCTCCAAGAGCTGGGTCGGGTAGCGCTTGTCCGAGCGGTCGGTGGTGCTGTAATCGAGCACGAAGGCCTGGTTGTCCTGCGCCGACAGCTGCAGCGCAATCGGCTCGGCCTCGCGCGGCGAGACGAAGGCGTAACCGCCGCCGGGGCAGATGATGATGGCCGGCCGGGTGGTCGTGACGATGTCCGGCGTCGTGTCGCGCAGGTAGGCGGTCAGCGTCGCGGCGGTGTGGTAACGATCGAGCTTGGTGGTGATAATTCTCATAGCCATGATTTTCCTTTCAAAATGGGGGCGAAGCGCGTGATGGTATCGGTCGCAACCGTCAGCCGCCAGCAGTGACGCGCGTCGTACAGATAGACAACCGCGAACGCCTGCCGGTCGGGATGCGCTCGCAAAAAATGACGCAGCCGCGTCAGGTCTGCGGCTTCCGGCAGCATGAATAAGAACAGGTCCTGCTCGGCAAAAGCCGCGTAGCCCGGCAAAAGCGCTCGCTTGCGCTCGTAGGCCGCGACCAGATCGTTGCCGGAGGCGGTCCGGGCGTTGGGAAAAACGGCGTCGCGGGGTCCTCCCAGCGCATGCACCAGCCGCATCGCCCGGTGCGGCCCGTACCTTCGGGCGGCGTGGCGATCTCTGGCCAGCAGCGCCGAGACGTCTTGTTCAATCGCTCGCGTGACCTCGCAGCCGACGCGGCCGCTTGGCGTCTGAATGTCGGGCCGGTCGGCGTTGAACGCGCCGGCGAACTTGACCGGCTCGATCTGGCGCAGCACGGCCAGGGCTCGCACTTCCTCGGGGTGAACACGGTTGGTCATCGAAGCACCGCCTTTCACAGTGGTGGGACTGAATTGAGCCGGCGGCACCCCCCGCCGCCGATCCCCGACGCACGGGGGTGCCGGCGACCGCGACGACGTCTGGGGCCGTGGCACCGACCGGCTTGCGACCATGGTGACGCCTGAGACCGCGCCGGCGCCTACAACCACGGCACCGTCCGAGACCACGGCGCCGTCTGGCTTGCGGCCGCGGCTACGCGTCCTGTGCCGGATCGACGATTCGCACCAGCGTGAAGGCCCCGGCCGCGTAAGTGAACTGCACGATGCCGCAGTTGGGCAGCTGCGCTTGAAGCACGGCGGCGTCAGCGTGACGCGCCAGGAAGTTGCGGATCGCGCCGGCATGGGACACCATCAGCACCGATTGGCCAGGCGTCGCCGCCATCAGCGAGCCGATGGTCTGCACCACGCGCTTTTCAACCGCCTGCTGGGCCTCGCCGCCGTAAGGGACGAAGAAGTCGTTGTAGGGAATGGCGGGGTTGAGGCTCTCCGGTTGGCCCTCGAAGCGGCCAAAGCCCCACTCGCGCAGCCCCTTCACCCGCCGGTAAGGCTGGTCGGTGACGAGCTCCAGGGTGTCCGAGGCGCGTTCGGCCGTCGAGCAAAAGGCCGCGTCGAACGTGATGCGATGCCGCGCGAACCACGTCGCGGCCGCCTGGCCCTGGGCGATGCCCCGCGGCGTCAGCGGCGAGTCGCACCACCCCTGAATCCGGTTCTCCACGTTGAACAGGGTCTCCCCGTGCCGCATTAAGTAAATGCGTTTGCATTATCGTCGCCTCCGTCTCCCTCGATTATAGTGGAAAAGCGCTTGCACCGCATGCTTTTCCACGCAAAAAAGGCGCCGCGGGTCGGCGCCATGTTACTCACGATGAAACTGATCTGCAGGATCCAGCCGGTGGATGACAAAGTAGCCATCCATGTTGTAGTACCCGAACAGGCGAAAGGCGGCGCGACCCGGCCCGTAATGAAGCATGGTGACGGTCTGTTCGGCCACGCGTTCGGTCATTCGACCGCCGTGCGGTCCCTTGGTGCGAAGATACAGCGCGTCGACCTGGGTGATCGTCAGCCGCTTACCCACCGTGGCCGCCAAAAACTGATTGAACGCTCGTAGCGCCGGTGGTTTCAGATCCTTGAACTGATAACGATTCTCAAGCTGGTGGTCAATCGTCACAATGAACTGCCGGCTTGTACGTGTGTCTCGGGCCAGCCTCATACTGGCATCCGCCGCCGATGGTCGATTTCGTTCGGTCAAGCGTTCTTCGGTGGTTGGCGCCACCGGCACCTGTTCGGTCAGCCGGCGCATCTCAGTCACCCGCATAGATGGTGAGGTAAAACTCGCGCATTGCCTCATCCGCAATCACATTGGCGCTGGCCGCCCATTGATTGAGCTCGCCTCGGGCCTCACGCCACGGCCGTTCCTGACGCGTCAGCGCCTCAAGTTCGTTACCCGACTTGTCTCCGTAAGTCAGCCACACCGAGGCCAATAGCTCCCGAACGGTTGCATCCCCAAGCGTAACAGCCGGCCCCTGGGCAATCTCTGTCCAGCCGTATGTCCGATACCTGTCGTGTAACTCTGGCGACACCGGGCCGTTGGGCCATGCCTCGAAGTGCGTGTCGCCGATGATGGGATACTGCAACAAGGCATCACCCCAAGCCTGCGCATAATACACCAATTTTTGGAGTTTTCGAGGCGGCATGGCCGCCTGAGCCAAAAACCAATCCGGCAACGGTCGCATACGACAGTTGAACTTGCTGTAGCATGGCGCTTCCTCCTTCACGTATTCTCCGATGATGGATTTCATTGTAGCATGGCAACCCGCGTGACGTGAAGATTATCGGCCCATGGCGCAGCAAAACGCCGCGATGACAGGCTTTTCGCACCAGCAATTGGAACAAAATCGGTCTCAGCCGATCGCCGCCAGCACCAGCCTGGCCACGGCCTTGACGGAAAACGGATTCTGCCCCGTGATCAGCTGGCCGTCCTGCACGGCAAACTCTCGGTAGGCCCGTTTTTGGACGAAGTGGGCCCCCCGGGCCGTGGCGGCCTGGCGGTTCAGGAACGGGACGATGCGGCGCTTGCCGGCCAGCAGCTCCTCGCTGGCGGTGAAGCCGGTGATCGTGCGACCGGCGATCAGGCGCTGGCCCGAGGCGGCGGTCACGTTCAACAGCCCGGCGATGCCGTGACACACCGAGGCGACGATGCCGCCTTGTGCGTGAATGGCCGCGGCCAGCTGAGCCAGCCCGGCTTCGTCTGGAAAATCCCACATCACGCCGTGGCCGCCGGTGTAATAAATCGCCGCGTAATCGGCCGGGTTGACCGCGGCCGGGGCCAGCGTGTGGGTCAGCGCCCGATCGATGAAGTCCGGCTGCTCATACACGCGCATGATGTCGGCGTCGACGTAGCGCATGCTGCGCGGATCCAGCGGCACGAAGCCGCCCTTGGGACTGACATAATCCACCGCCACGTGGTGAGCGGCCATCGCCGAGACGAACTCGGCGGCCTCCCCCAGCCACAGCCCGGTCGGTTCGGCCCTGTCACCGTACTGCATCACATTGGTTTCAACCACCAGCACTTTGGTCATTGTTTTCCTCCCTCGCCGTTCAATATTGTGACTCATTAAACCATCGCCGGGCGGCCCAGTCAACCGGCTACCACCCGACCACACTAAAAAGCGTCCGGCCACTGCGCCGGACGCGCCGAAGCCACCGCGGGTTCAAACCCGTGGCGGCCTCGGTTATTCTTGTTGGTGACTTGCGTTCTTGTGCCGATGGCCCCGCGGCGGCCGCGCTGCTGCGCGGCACGTTGGGACAAGCCCCCTGTCAGTTCGGCGCCGCAGCTACCTCGCAAGCGAGTAGGCACCGGACTGTGCGGCAGGAAGATGGTGGTCCACACACTGGTGGTCGGCCCCAATCGGAGGAGGCCGTTGCACGAAAACGTCGACGTTGTTGCCTGGTTCGGCATGGCATGGGTGGGGGTACTGGGAATGCTTATGTCCCGGACCTTCCCCCTAAGCAGTAGAGTTGCAAGCGCTGCGGCCGCGGCGTTTTCCCTGCCCGTTGACAATCATCTGAAACTAGTGTAAGCCCTACCATTTCAGCCGTCAACTTTGAAGCTCGCTTTCCGCCAATTTTTCACCACGCGCAAAAGGGCCGCAGCCGCGGCCCTTCCCAGTCCCTATTTGACAATTCGCCACACGCCGTCTTCCAGCGTGACGCGCTGGCCCTTCTTCGGGTAGAAGCGCATTTTCTGCTGGCGCAGCTTCTTGACCCCGCAGGCGACGCGCCACTTGCGGCCCTCCTCCTTCAGCAGGTAGGTGCGGCCCGGCAGGTCGGCGATTCTTGCGGTGCCATCCGCCGCGGTGGTCACCGTCAGCACCTGGCGCTTGCGGTACAGCGGCTTGCCGTTGGGTTTGCACAGCCGGTACGTCACGTCTGGCACCGGGTTGCCGGCAGCGTCGACCACCGTGAACCAAAGGTCAAACAGGTGGCGCCGCAGCAAGAGTCCGTGCAGGTAGCGGCCGAGTAGCCCCAGCGTCAGCAGCAACGCCGCGATGCAACCGATCAGAATCGCGAGCTGCTGCCAGGTCTCGGCGCTTTGAGCGGCCTTGACTTCCTTGGCGATTTTGGCCGTGTAGGGTACCCGGTAGCCGGTCAAAAGCAGCCGGTGCGAGTTGATCATGTACGGGGTACAGGTCAAAAGCGTCGCGAGGTCGCGGCCGGGTTCGATTTTCAAGACATCGGTGTCCTCCGGCAGCACGACCTGGATGCGAAAGACCTTGTAAGCCAGGTGGTGCTTGCCGACGGTGAAAACGAACAGGTTGCCCTTCTTGACCCGGTTGAGGTCGGAAAAAAGCCTGCGGTCGACCAAGCCGCGGTGGCCGGCGACCACCGTGTGGGTGCTGGGGCCGCCGGTCGGCAGCGAGGTCCCCGGCACCACGGCGGCGCCGACGGCCAGCGTGTCGTCGGTCAGCGTCTTGAACAGCGGCACCGTCAGCGCGATTTTGGGCACCGTCACCGTGCCGAGCTGGTCCTTTTGCAGGTTGACCTTGTCTTTTTTGTCCATGCCGGAAAACGGATCGGCGTCGGCATGCAGCCCGGACTTCTTCAAGGCCGCGTTGGCCTTGGCCATCTTGGCGCGTTGGGCCTCGACGTTGGCCGCGTTTTGCTTTTCCACCTGGGCCACGCGCCGCGCGTCCAGCAGGCTGTTGAGCGATTCGACGTAAAACGGGTACAGCGCGACCACGACGCCGACCATCAGCAAGACGACGGCAATCGCCTGGGTGATCAGGTGGCCACGGGCCCGGGGGTGTTTTTGTGCCATTGCCGCTCCTTTCCATTCGACCCTTACAGCAAGCGCCAAGCCTCGCGACTTGGCGCCTGTTAAAAGGTCGGATCAGTTAACGATTAAACTTCTTCGTGGTGCTTGCCGCGACGCAGGAAGAAGACGCCAGCCGCCATGATGGCCAGCCCGGCCACGATGACGATGTAGATCCCCATGCCACCGGTGTGTGGGAGGATACCCTTTTGGGCGTTTTCGACGTTGCCGAACTGCTGGATTGTGCCATCAGTGTTAGCATCCAGCGTAAATGTTTTTGGTTCGGTCAAAAGTGCGTAACCATCCGGAGCCTTGGTTTCAATCAGCTCGTAGGTGGTAAAGCCCTTCTTGTACTGAGCACTCGTGGAATCCTTAACATCCGCGCTGTAGGCCAGGCCATCGACAGTGACCAGACCCTTTTCTTCATCCTTAGTGTCAGCAGTACCAGAATTGAAAGTAGAACCATCTGCTTCTGTCGTTGTCCAAGTAATGGCCAATGTGTCCGGATCTTGAACAGCATACTCGGTGTTGCCATCCACAAGACGGGCCACCTTGAATTCGGCATTAATCAGCTTATCCTTGGTGTTCGCATCAACCTTAGTGAATTGAATTTTACCAATTTTTGGTGTGTGTTTACTTGTGGTCGTAATAGGATCGTTACCACCAGGTGTGACAGTAACCGTGTTGTCCAATCCCGTGTTCACTGGTGCATCTTTCGTGATGGTTGCAGTGTAGGTAATGTTCAGCGTCACACCGTTAGGAATATCCGTTGGCATCTTGACGGCAGTATCATCGGTCGTTGCATCGCCGTCTGTCGTTGCATCGCCGTCTGTCGTATCGGTTGCTTCAGCCGGCTGCGCGAAAGTTAACTTAAACCCATTATCGACAGGAGTCTTGGTGTAGTCAGCAACAGGCACTGTCTGCTTCTTGTTATCGGCATCAAGGTATGAAACCTCAATGCTGTCCATGTCAGTGACAAGCCCCTGCGACGGTGCATCGGCTACGGTGTAGCCGGTGAGAGACTGGAAGTCGGTGCCGAGGGTGCTATCGATTTGGTAATGAACCTTGTCGCCAATCTTGGCGCCAACCACCTTATCTGAATCGGATGCAACCGGCGTCTCATTAATGGCCGTTACATCCTTGCTCAGCGTCTTGCTGGTGACGTTCTTCGGGTAAAGGTGAATATTCTTATTTACTTCCGTTGTATCACCCTTGTAAATTGGCATGGGAACAACCAGTGGTACCGCCTTGACAACGGTCGTGTCGTCGTCAGCGAGTTTAGGTGCTGGCGTTGTGGTTTCAACGAACGCATAAGTCGCGTAGGTGTCACCACTCTTGAGATTCAGGCCGCTGAACGTGGCTAACCCATCACTATCTGTGGTCTGAGTCGTACCAACCGCTTTGGCATAATCTGGAATAGCTTGAGCCAGCTCATCACTAATAGACTTGATGGCATCTTCGGGTTTTGAACCATCGCTAAGAAGCTTCTGATATTTGCTTGTCACATCATAGGCTACAAAAGTTGCGCCTTCTTGAGGCTTGCCGGAAATTGCGTCGCTATCATCTTTACCGTCGATTGTTGTTTGTACAGAACCGGTGTTGGTAATGTCCTGAATATCCGTTGCCTTGTCGTACTTCAACTTGTGCAGTGTGACGCTGATATCTCCCGTTGTTGATTCTGCCGCGCTAACGGTCTGAACCCCTACGGCAGCTTGGAATGCCAGCGGCAGAATCAGTAACGCGCTGGCAAGGAGGTGCTTGAGTTGTCCTTTTTTCATTGTTTTTCACTCTTATTCGTCTTGGTGTGGAACCAAAAATATAGTGCGATGCCGATGATGACGATCCCCAAGAGCGCCATCGCGGATCTGGCCTCCCCGGTCTGGGGAAGCCAACCGCCGGTGATCGGCAGGTGTGGCCAAAAGCTATGGTGCGTGGTGGCCGGTGGCTTGGTGCTTGGCGTCGAAGGCGTCGCCGGCGTTGGCGGCGTCGTCTCCTTGCCAGGCGGTCCGGCTGGCTTCTGCGGATTGTAGACCCGCAGGCCGGCCCGGCCCGACTCGCCGTTTTGGATGTGCCCATCCAGCAGGTTGGCGAGCCGGTGGCCGTTCAGCCACAGGTCCGTGGCCGTGACGCGCAACGAGACGCGCCGGGCCGCGGCGGTGATGGTGAAGCCTTGCGGGGCTCGGACCTCGCGGAACCAGTAGCGCCCGGCGGGAAGCCGGATGTTTTCCAGCAAAACCGCGCCGGAGGCATCCGAGCGAAGCTTACGAACCGCCTTGTCAGTTCGCGGTGCGGTGCTGGTCACCCAGCCGCCGTCGGTGCTCAGGTACTGCCGCGACCCGTCGTGGGTTCGTGCAAGCACGAAGGCCGCGCCGGCAAGCGGCGTCTTGGCGCCGTCGACCAGCGTCGCATACTTGTAAAAGTACACGGCGGCGGTTTCAGTCACGGGCTTGGGATACGCCTCAACCACGCCGTCTGCCGGTGTGACCGCAACGATCACCGCCAGCGTCCGGGCGAAGCCGGTGAAGTCCAGCGTCGCCGACGTGTCCTGCAAAAGCAGGTAGTCGCGGTTGCCGCTTGGCACCACCAGGCTCTCGGCGCCGGTCGCGGCCGCCACCAGGTGGTGGTTGGCCACGAACTGGCGCAGCTTTCTGGCGTCTGCGGCCTGCAGGCGCAGCCTGAGCTCGGCCAGCGACTCACCGGCCGCCTTGCGCTTTTGGGCGTAGGCGGTGATGTCGTAGGCCGCAAATTGCGGCTGCCCCCGCGACGTGATCGCGCTTGGCGCGTGAATCACGACGGTGGCGCTGGCGGCCTTCACCGGCTGCCCCCTCAGGCCGAGGCCCAAGGCGCAGCCGATCAGCAGGGCGATGAACACTTGAATCGTTTTCCTCATCCGCGTTCACCCGCCTTTCGCTGGACATGCGCCAGCCAGAACAGGCCGGCCGCAGCGGCGAAGGTCATGGTCGCCAAGATCAGGGGCACCAGTGGCCCCGCCCCACCCGTTTTGGGCAAAATGCCCTTCTTCGGGTCTTTGACGGTGAGGGTGACGACATGCGCGTCCTCATCGACTGCCGCCACCACCTGGTGCGACGCGGCGTCCTTGGCGTCGGCCGCGGTCACCGTGGTCCCTTGCCAGGTCAGCGTCGGCGGCGAGTCGTCGCTGGCGGTCTTGATGGTGATGGCCCCGTTCAGCGGCACGTAGCCGTCAGGCGCCGTGCCTTCCTTCAGCGTGTAAGTGGCGCCCATGTCGAGGTTCTCGATGGTGGCGCCGGCCTTGGCCGTCGGCTTCAGGGTGGTGACGACCTTGTCGTCGGCACCGGTCAGCGGGAACGCCGCCCCATCAATTGATTGGCCGGTGTCTTGGTCGACCTTGACGACCTTGAGCGTCCAGGGCTTGGCCTCGGGCTGGTCGGTGAAGGTCATCGCGTAGCCGCCGTCGGTGAGCTCCAGCGTGACCGGCAGTTTTTTAATCTCGTCATCGGACAGGGGCGAGCCCTTGTCGTCAACAAGCTGACCGTTTTGAATGTATATCGGGGTCTTATCGACCGTGTAGCCGACCGGCGCCGAAATCTCCCACAGCTTGTACCGCACCCCGGCCTGCATGCTATGCGTGTAGGTGACAGGGCTAGCACTGAAGTTGGTCAGGTGGCCATCGATGTCGGTAATCAAGACGCCCGGATTGTCATCCCCGCGCTGCCAGAAGAAGACGGCGCCGCCGAGCGGATCGCCTTGCGGATTGACCTTGGTGATGGTCAGCGGCTGCAGCGCGTCCTCTTGGGTAAAATGCACCAGGTGAATCGGGCCGCTCTGCGTGTTATCGGCCGAAAAGCCGTTATCGGTTTGCGCCGGCAGGTCGGTCCAGATGGAGTCATCGGTGAGTTGCGCCTCCGCTTCCGGAATGGTGGTGGCCGTCAGCACCGTCTCCTGCCAGTCATATGTTGTGCCAGTCACCGGATTGCCGGTGGTGCTGAGGCGCAGCGCGTAGATTTTGGAGCTGAGCTGCAGTCCCGTCGGCGCCTTAGTTTCCTGCAGCAGGTAAGTCCCTGGCCGCAGTTTGGTCGTGGGATGCAGGTCGGCCTCGGTGGTGGTGATGGTTTTCGGTGCGGTGCCGGGATTGCTCAGATCGGTCAGCGTGTAGCTGGCGCCGGCCAGCGGCTCGTCTTCGTCCTTGGTCAGCTTGGTGATATCAAAGCCGAACTCCGCGTTGGTGACGGTCAGCTCGCGCTTGCCATCGATGTTTTTGGCCTCATACACCGGGGTGTAGCCGGCCGGTGGGTCGGTTTCCTTCACGTAGTACACCAGCTCGTAGCCATCGGTTCGCGTCGGCAGGTTGCTGACGGTAATCGACCAGTTATTATCTTTGGACAAAACCAGCGGGTCATGGTCGACCTTGGTGTCATGCGTGGTGCCATCCGGATCGGTGACGCGCTGGTAAAGTTCCATCGTGACCGAGTCGCTGGCCGGATTACTGCTGGTCAGGCCGGACCACTTCTTGGTCACCGTGACGCTGGTGGTGTCGGGTAGCTTGCTCGGCTCGTTGGTGACGATTCGGTTGTTCGACTTTTCGTCGGTGGTGCTGGTCCAAGGGTTGTACTGCAGGTCCCAGCGGGAGACCTCGCCGCCGGCAACATTAACCGAGTTAGCAATCATCGAGCCGAAAATGTGACCCTGTTTATTAATCAGGTTGGCCCCAGGTGCCAAAATCGTGCCGTAGAACGTATCACTGGAAACGCTGATGGTTTTGCCCTCGGCGTTCTTGTAGTTCCAAAGAATCTTGTTGGAGTATTGAGCGCGATCTGCATCGTCTTCGAGTGGCATCGGGGTGGCCGAAGCCGCATCCAGTGCATCCTTGGGTGAGTTGGCGGCGGAGACGAACACGACGTTCGGGGCGCCGACGTCCAGGTTGTCCGGGGCCCCGGTGAAGTCGATATTGATTTCAACTGGCGCCGCGTTCTTGGACAAATCCATGTTCAGGAAGTAGACCTTCCCGCCGGAGGTGACATTGCTGCCGACCGCGAAAATCTGGTCGTAAGGAATATTGAACTCACGGGCCATTGGCGTCGTGCTGGTGCGGAAGGTCGTGACATCGGTATCGATGGTGGTCGGCATCGCGTAGCCCTCTGGCGCCGCCACTTCGCGGAAGCGGTAGTTACCGGAGACGTTAACGGCGACGTTAATTTCACCTTTACCATTCGTATTCAGAATGTAGATGCCGGCGGTCAGGCCGTACTGCTTGCCATCCGCCACCTTGTACAAATCGTTGTAGGCGGTGTCTTCCGGAATAATCTGGTGCTGCGCGTCATACAGGCTGGCCGGCTTTGTGATCAGTTTGTGGTTCTCGTCGTAGGTCGGGTTGCCGTCGTCATCGGTCACCGGCAGTTCAGTTCCCGGCGCCATATCCGCCCACTTCACCGGATCCGGTGAGCCACTGCCGGTGTAGGTTGCGGGATACACCGGGTACTGCACCGTGAACCGGGCCCCGGCCAGCAGGGCGCCGGTCTCGGCATCTTTCTTGGTCAGTTTCAGCGCGTAGGCATTCTCGTAGGTGTCCCCGTAAGCATCGGCGGTCCCGGTGTTGTTCAGGTCATAAATGGTGAGGTTGGGATCCGCGGTGTCTAGGTCAGTCAGCTTCTCCTGCTTGTCATCGTTGGACAGCTCATCGGACTTGAGGTCGAGGCTGTCGAGGACGGCGGAGATGTTGATGTACGGCGCAACACTGTCAGCCAAGGCAACCTGGCCGGCCTTCAGGTGATTAAAATCATGGCCGTTAATCGCATAAATCTGATCGGGTCTAGTGGTAACCTGAAGGCCACTAATGCCGCTGCCAAGAACTAACTTCGGGTTCAGCGAGGGATCATCCGTGATATCAGGAAGCGTGTTGGTACCATCCGCAAAATTCTGATAGTAGAAGACATCGCGGCCATCCGTATCGTTGGCACCAGGGCCGGTGACCAGCTCGCTCTTGAGCTCGGTCGGGCTGGCAATCCCGTTACCCCCAGATGATATCGTGCCAGCGGCCACGTTCCCGTGAACGTTGCTGGCCAGGGTCACCGTGTTGGCAAAGATGGTGAAGTGCTGGGCACTGCCGAGGTAGTCGTTTTGAGTGGCGGGAAATTCGTTGGCGTAGGTCTGAATCTGGGAAATCGGTAATCGCGCGTCGTCGCTGCCGATGCCGGAATCGACGGTCATGCGGGGATCTTGTGTGACCCGAGGCTCAACATCGCTTGTGGTTTCGGCATTGGTGTTCGCAAAGGCATTGACCAGCACAAAGTAGGCGACCCAAAAGACGCCCATTAGGCTCAATGCTGCGCCTAATAGACGACCGAGTCGTCTCAGCTGTGCTAGTTGCTGTTGCATCGCCAATAACCCCCCAGTCATTGTTGATGTGTAATGGTGGCCCAGTGCTTACTCTGGGTACGAAACTTACACGTTGCCCCGAAAATTGTGTCGCGTCACGATACGAATACAGTTTGTATCCATGTGAATGCGTACTAAGTTATGGTTAGTAAACTCAAAAGCTATACAGGCTCATCGTACAAGAAAATTTGTCAAATGTATATGGTTTTGCAAATATTAGTGCGAATATTTTCAATAATCGTCTGGGTGATTGTACCGCAGGCGGCCCGGCGAAACAAGCGGTCAGGACCAGTCACGGCCCGTCACGCCGGGCTTCGAGAAACCGCTTGCAAGAATGCACGCCTTAGGATTTCTTATGTTACTTATCAAATTTTATAACCGAAAAATTGAAAACGTGACGTGCAAACTCCCGCCCAGGGGCCTCACCCGTACCAATCGCCGCCGCTGACCGCTGCAGTCAGCGTTCGCGTGGCGCCGCCAGCCGCCCGGCCGGCCAGGCGCCGCCGAGCTATTTTCGCTCGCAATTTTTCCGCCTTTTTGATCTCGGCGACTGGGCTATACCAAGCAAAAATCGGTTCTGCCAGCTGGCAGAACCGATTACGGTGTGACCTATTCAGTCCGAAATTACAGGCGACGGGCGAAGCTTGGCATGAAGCCGGCGGAGATCGTCGCGATGCGAACCACGTCGCCTTCCTGAGGTGCGTGGATGTACTTACCGCCACCGATGTAGATGGCGACGTGGTAGGCGCTGTTGCGGCCACCCCAGAAGAGGAGGTCACCGGCCTGCAGGCTGCTCAGGGATACTTCGGAGCCGTAGTGAGCCTGTTGCGAAGCCTGGTGCGGCAGGGAGATACCGACCTGGGCGGCGGACCACATGACAAGCCCGGAGCAGTCGAAGCCAACGGATGGGTCAGCGGCGGCCCAAACATAGGCCTTGCCCTGCTGGGATTCGGCGGCGGCGATCATGCTGGAGAAGCTGCCGGCCGAAACGTGGCTGGTGCTGCCGGTGTTGGCACTTGAGCTTGCGCTGTTCGAGCTGGTCGTGCTGCTGTGGTGCGAGGTGCTGGAGCTGGTGTTGGAGACGACAGTTGCGGCGCTGGACTTGCTGCTCGTGGCCTTCTTGACGGTCGTTGCGGCGCTGGTCGCCTTGGCGATCGCGGTATCTTGCGCGGCCTGGGCGGCAGCGGTGGCCTTCGCCTGCTCGGCGGCGGCCTTCAGTGCGGCGGCCTGGGCGGTGGCGGTGGTCAACTTCTTTTCAAGGGCGGCGATTTCGTCCTTGTTGTCATCCAGCTTCTTGGCCAAAGCGGCGGAGTCCTTCTTGGCCTGCTTTTGCAAGCTGGTCAGTTCCTTCTTGTCGGCCTCCAGCTGGTTCTTGGTGGCGACCAGGTCGGCCTTCTTATCTTCCTGGGTGGCTTTGAGCGTCTTGACCTTGGCCTTGGCGGCGTTCACGGCGTCCAGCGCATCCTTGCTGGCGGAGTTGAGCTTGTTGACGGTAACGCCGCGGGAGACCAGGTCGGACAGGTCCTTGGCGTTCAAGACGAAGTCGACGTAGACGTTACCGGTGATGGAGTCGCCGGCCTTTTTCTGCAGGGAAACCAGTTGCTTTTTCAAAACAGCTTTGCGGCTCTTGATCTCCTGGTTCTCCTTGGCGATCTTGGCTGCGTAGCTGGCGATGGTGTCTTCAGTGGTGCTGATGTTCTTCTTGGTGTCGATAATGGCCAGCGTCTTGTCGGAGACCTTGTTATCGATCTTGGCGACCTTCTCTTGGGCCGTCTGCAGTTCCTTAAGCAGGGTCGTGGCTTCGCTCTTCTTGTTGCTCAGCGCGGACTTCGCCGAGCTGACATCGTCGGCGGAGACGGTGTTGCTGGTGCTGAAGGTGCCTGCTGCCAGGATGGTCATCAGGGCAGCCACTGTGATTGATTTTGCGAATTTCATAAATTACACTCCCTTACTTCACTGTCTAAGAATATAGCAGACCAAAGTTACAGCGCTGTTACAGCGAAGTTAACGATTCGCGGCGCTTGTCATGAAAACGGCCGGTTGTAACACACGGCCCCGGTCCGTGGCGGCCGCAATCCCGCGTCCCGACTGGTCTCGCGGCCATCTGACCCCGGTCGATCCACTCTGTCCAAAATGTCACAAACTTTTCGCCGAATAGTCCCGGAATTCGCGCAAAACCGCGAACCCAAGCCGGTGTGGCCGGCCAATGCCGAACATTGCGCCGACGCAAAGACCCGCCTGAGCAACCAATGCTTCCGGTTGCCCAGGCGGGTCGGCGTCAGCGGCGGCCGAGCGGCGCCACTGACTAACTATATAGAAGAAACACGATTGATCACCGCACCCCGGCGATGAACAGCGCGGTCAGCTTGCTCTGGTCGCTACCCGGCTGCGCGTCAATCAGCGCGTCGACCAGAATCATCAGGAACCGGCGCAGCGTCGCCTCGTCGTTGGTCGCGGCGATTTCGCCGCTGGCGCGACCCTGCGCGATGATGGCCGCCCAAAGCTCGTTGTTCCAGGCCGTCAGCTGCGCGGCGTGGGTCGGTGACGCCTGCAACCGCAGGAACAGCTGCTGGAAGCCCTTGCCCGGAATGCCGGCGCGGAAGGCCTGGGCGCAAGCGGCGAACTGCGTGATGCGCTGGGTCAAGGGTACCCCCGGCGCCGTCGCCTGCTTTTGCGCCTGGCGGTAAAACCGCGAGAACGCCCGCATCCCCGCCAGGTCGATCAGCTCGTCCTTGCGAAACGAGTTACGCATCGTCGCGTAATCCACCCGCGCCAGCACGCAGATCTCGCTGACGTTGAAGTGTCCGATGCCCTTCACCTGCATCAGCTGGTCCGTCGCCGCAATCAGCCGCTCCTGCGCCGTGTCTCGCGCCTGTGCCGTTGTCTCCAAAAATGCCACCCCCATGACGTTATGCGTCCATGTTACCACAGGGTATCAAGACGCGCGAATCTGAAGCACGCGGTCGCGGCGCCGATTGAACGGTCGCGGCAGCGCGTGCTTCGATCGAACGGTCGCGGCACGGCGGCGCTGAAATAGTTGCGCCGCCTTTTGAATGATTGCGGTGCGGTGCTGCCTGAACGGTGGTGGCCCGGCGGCGACCGAATGGGCGCGGCCCAACACCGTTCGGCTTGGCACGGTTTTTCCCATCATGTCGGCGATCAACCGCACCGGGTCAATCGACTCACCCGCCCAGTGCCAAAAGCGCCGCGCGAACCGCCGTCTGCAGCTGCCCCAGCAGGTCTGAATCCCACATCACATAGGCGCCGACCAGCACGTAGCAGGCCTTGGTCGGCGCAAGGCTGCGAGCCTGAATCTCCGCCGCCCAGGCCGGGTGACGCGCGACGGTGCTGGCGGCCAGCACCACGACCACCGTCGCCACGCCGATCAGCACCCCGGCCAGCAGCGCCTCCGTGACCCCGATGCCGGTGAGAATCGGCAGGTACAGCGCGAGGTGGCAGCGCGTGGTCACCGCAAGCACCGTCAGCACCACCGCTACCGTCGCGGCCTGCGGCGACAGCGCCGGGTCCGTCGACGACTTGGCGTGCAGCGCGTAGACCAGCGGCAGCAGGCCGACGCCGCCGACCACCCAATCGGGCACAATCAGCTCAAGCCCCAGGCCCAGCGCGTAGCTCAGCCCCATCAGCACCGCATCCGCCGCGAGGTAGCCCAAGGTGACCTGAAGCGGCGCGTATTTTTGTAGCAAAAACAGCAGCAGGAACAGGTACTCGAGGTTCACGCTGACAAAAGCCAGCAGCAACAGAATCAATCGCATGGCGCTTCCTCCTTTGCGCGTTAACGCCTATGTACCGGGGAGCGGACTCCCCGGGCGGCGCTAGGCCTGATAGATCTGTTCGACATCCGTCGCGATGTACCACGCCTCAAGCGGCTGGACGTACAGCGCGATGCCGCCGATGCTGAAGAGCTGGGCGTTGGCCATCGCCGCCATCATCGTTTCGACGGCCTCGGTCGTCGGCTTCGCGCCGATGTTGCTCATCGTCAGCGTGCGCCGAAGCCCACTCGCGGCGGCAAAAACCAGCCGCAGTTGAACGGTATCATTCATGTGATTCACCTCCTTTCGAAGAGAGGGTGGAGCCGAGCGCTTAGCCAACCGGCCAGCGTAGGGCTGGCGCTTGACGCGTCCTTTGCGCCGAGTACCGGTCCTAGCTGGACGAGTTGGCGATGCTCGGCGGAGAACCCGTTTAGAGGGTGGAACGCCGCGCAGTTAGCGGGACGGGTAGCCTAGCCGTGGCGCTTGGGGCATGTCCTTCGCCCCAAGAGACGCGGCGTAGCTAGCCGCTCCCGCGTTGCGGCGGTGAACCCGTTTAGCCGGTGGAACGCCGCGCAGTTAGCGGGACGGGTAGCCTAGCCGCTCCCGCCCTCGCGGTTACGCGGTCGGCGCCTCGACGTCTGCGGTGACCTGGTAGACCTTGGTCATCACGGCGTCCGCCAGGTGGTAGCCTGGGTTGAGAATCGCCAGGGCCTCACCGTAGCTGGTGACCGACGCGTCGCGCGGATCGAGGTTGACGTTGCCGAAGCTGCGCTTGAACGTGTCCGTGGCGTCCGTGTCGCTCGCGTAGGTGTACACCACGTGAACAGATTGAATCAGTTGCATTGCACTCACCTCCCTTGCGGCCGGATTAAGCTCTCACTTGGGCCTACACCTGTAAGGCAACAATTTTGGTCAAAAGTGCTAGGGGGTCTAGCAACTTTCGGTCAAATTGTTGCCTTATTCAGTAAGGAGGCGAAAACAATGACACTCAATGGCATCGATATTTCCAGCAACAACGCAGTCGGCGGGCAATACATCAACGCTGGCGGCGTCCCCGGTAGCTTCGTGATTGTCAAGGCCACGGAAGGCGTCGCTTACAAAAATCCGGTGATGGCCCTCAACCTGAAGCAAGCGAGCGACACGGGTAAGCTGCTCGGGCTTTACCACTACCTACGCAACAACGACCCAGTACGTGAGGCCGACTACTTTCTGGATGTAGCCGGGCCTTACCTAGGCCGGGCGCTTTTGGCACTCGACATCGAGGACAAGCCGCTGCTCAGCCAGGCCGGGCCGGATCACGGGCTACTTTTTCTCCAGCGGGTTTTCAACCTGACCGGCGTTCGGCCGCTGGTCTACACCAACCTGGCTGAGGAACGCACCCGCAACTGGGCCAAGGTCGTGCAGGGCGGCTATGGCCTGTGGCTGGCCCAGTACAACAACTACAACCAGGTCACCGGCTACCAGCCCCGGCCGCTGCCGGCCGCACCGCGCTGGTGGCCAGCGGCAACGCTTTTTCAGTACACCAGCAGCGGCCGGCTGCCGGGCTGGGCCGGGCCTTTGGACTTCGACGTGTTCAGCGGCGGCAACGCCGACTGGGCGGTCCTGGCCGCCGGCACTAAGGGCACCACGGCGGTCACGCCCAAGGACCCGGTGGTGACCGCCGCCCAGGCCTTCCTCAACCAGCACTTCAAGGCGGGGCTGGTCGTCGACGGCGTCGCGGGACCGCTGACGAAAAAGGCGCTGGTGCGTGGTGTCCAGGCCACGCTCAACGCCTTGTACCACGCGGGACTGGCCGTCGATGGCGTGTTCGGGCCCCGCTCGGCCCAGGCGATGCGGCCGCTTGGCACCGGCGCCAGCGGCGACCTGGTGCGGTTGATTCAGATTGGCCTGCACCTGGCCGGCCACGATCCGCAAGGCGTCGACGGGGTGTTCGGCGCCAAGACCCGGGCCGCGGTGGTGGCCTTCCAGCAGGCCAGGCGACTGGCGGCCGATGGCATCGTCGGGCCGCTGACCGCCACGGCGTTGTTCGCGTAACCCTCCCGCCGCCAACAGACCAAAAAAGCCACTGGTGTTCACGCGGCCGCTGCCTCAGCAGCTGCGCCGTCACCCGCGGCTTTTTGAAATTCAATCGGACCAAGGCAGCGTTCGTACCGGCCGCAGTCTGGCCATCCTGGTTCAGCGGAAGCCGAACGCGCTGCGGCCGCTTTGCAGGTTGGCGATCACCAGCATCCGCAGGCGCTTGGCCGCCTCGCAGCGTCGCGCGAAGGTTGCCGGACTCATCGGCGTCGCGGCCAGCCGCAGGTCGTGCCACCGCCCATCGCCGAGTCGCACCTGACAATTGAAGCCGGCCGGGCCCAGGCAAGTCGCACGGTAAACGCGGCCCATCCCCAGCCACAAGATGCCTGTGGGGCTGCGGGTCAGACACACCAGGTGGTTGTGCAGGTACGGCAGACTCCAAGGCAGTGCGGCAACACCCAGCTCAGCTTCGACCTGCCGCTCACAGGCGGCGAGGTCGGCCGCCCCACGTTCTTGACTGTCCCGGGCGGCCGCAATCAACTGGGCCGGCGAACAATCACTCCGGTACCAGCGGCCGTGAGCCAAAAGCAACGCACCATGGCCACCGGACGCGTTGGCGACGGCCACCAGTAGCGCGACGCCGTCCAGCGACTCCCTGTTGTGCCATTCCGCCGTGGTTAGCGCTCGTGGCGCGACCGGGTGACCGTCAAGCGTCATTGTCACCGCCGATTTTTGCTTTGTCGTTCTCATCTGAATCCCTCCTTAGCCTAAAATCGTTTTCATTTTAGCAATATTTTCATAAATACACGAATATTATGCTCACGCCGAATAAAAATAGGCCGGAGTTTCACTTAACAATTGCCGTACCGCCGCCACTCGTGCCAACCACACCAGACCCAACGCCGCCAAGGCCCGTCGCACCGGGCTTGGCCACGCCGAAGGTCGCGTTGGCACCGGCGCGGCCGCGCGTTAACCTGACGTCATCATCGATGAATAACCCGCGCGGTTGACTGCAGCGACCGCGTTCGAGAAGGCATTGTGATGACCCAAGACCTCGATTCTCTGCTCCGGCAATTCGCCCCCGTGATTCGCCGAGCGGCGGCTCACGCCGGCGACCTCGACCAGTACTACGGGGAGGCGCTGGAACTCGCGTGGCACTTCATCGCCACCGAGTACCCGGCCTACCAGTCCCGTGGCGCAAGCGACGACTTCGCTCACCTGCTGGCCTGGCGCCTCAACCACAGCCTGACCACCCTGGCTCGCAATCACCGCACTGGCCAACGGCGCCAGGACCGGGTTGCCCGGGCCCTGAAGGAAGCAGCCCGGGAGCCACCGCCGGCCACGCCGCCGCTTGAACCACTGCTGGTGACAGAGGCGCTGGCCGTGCTTTGGCCGCGGCTCACCGCAAACGAGCGGCGGGTGCTGAACCTGGCCTACCAAGGCGCGACCAACGCCGCGATCGCCCGGGAACTCGGCTTGTCGCACCAGCGCATCACCCAGCTGCGAGCCGCCATCCGCAAGAAATTTTTGGCGGCAAATAATGATAGCGGTCCCAACCGTTGAGTGATAGAATGATTAGAAAATGAGCGCATCGTGAGACTCACGGTCGCGCTGACGGAGGCCGCCATGCACGGATTACTGTCCCTCGAGCTCAAGAAGCACCCCTGGTCGCTGCACCTCGCCGCCCTGCTCGGTCTGCTGCTGCTTTTCGCTGTGCCGCTGGGTCACCACCTCGGGATTCTCACCACCACCTACCGCTACGTCGCCGGCACCCGCTTCCCGTCCTACGACCCCAGCCCCGCCACGGCGATGGAGCAGGCGGCGCCTGGTCAGCGAGCGGCCGCGGAACGCCAAGTCCGTGCCGACTTGAAGGCTAATCCTAACCTCGCC
Organism: Lacticaseibacillus suihuaensis; assembly: GCF_054785075.1. Lineage (NCBI taxonomy): Bacteria > Bacillati > Bacillota > Bacilli > Lactobacillales > Lactobacillaceae > Lacticaseibacillus > Lacticaseibacillus suihuaensis. The sequence continues at coordinate 92,023 of NZ_BAAGBJ010000009.1, forward strand.
GCCGCCAAGCCGGCGCTGGCGCTGCTGGCCGCGATTCGCGACCCGCTGGCCGAACGCGACTACCTGACCGTCGACCGGCTGACGCTCGCCGCCATCACCAAGCACCCCGAGATCCTCGACAACATCCAGAGGCTGGACTTCATCGAAAACACCTTCACCACCACCCAGCTGAACCTGGAGGCCAAGCAGCAGATTCTGGCCTACTACGTCAAGCACCGCATCAATGCGCTGCCGACAATCGCCAGCCGCGGCACTGCCGCCGCTTCGGTCTACGGCGTGTTCTCCCGCTACGGCAGCCACGTCTGGAAGTGGACGATGGTCGGCACCCGCAAGCACTATTTCTACAAGCTCAACGCCGGCACCACGCTGACCTGGGTGTTCCTCTTCTACGCCGCCTTCGTGCTGACGGCGGCGCTTGGGTACGACCAGCGCCATAACACCGAGACGCTGATGCGCATGACGCCGCGACGCGACCTGCGCATGGTCGCGACGCAGGCGGCCCTCACGATCGCCGTCATCGCCGTCGTGCTGGTCGCCTTGGTCGGCCTGGCGATGCTGATCACCGCCATCGTGCCGGGCAAGCGGCTGGGCACCCTGTGGCAGCCGGTGCTTCACACCACCCCGGCCAGCGTCTACCTGACGCCGATGTGGCAGGAGATTGCGCTGCAGCTCGGGATGCTGTGGCTTTGGGCAGTGCTGTTGGCCGGCGTCGCGTTCCTGGCGACGCAACTCACCACTAACCCGCTGCTGGCGCTTCTGCTGACCTGTGCCGCGTTCTTCCTGGCACCGCTGCACGTGCTGGACGCCTTGCCGCTGGCGGTGCAAAAAGTGTTGCCGGCCTTTTACACCAATCCGCCGGCCACCCTGGCCAAGGCCGAGCCCTTCAACAACACGAGCCCGGCCACCGTCTTTCTCGTGCTGGCGGTTTGGGCCGTGCTGGTTTGGGCCGGCGCCGCGGTCGTGCAGCAGCTGCGCTACCGCCGGCTGGTGCTGGGCCACTAGCCAGGCAACCCGGACCGAATTCATGCCAAAAAAATGCGCCGGAGCCGGTCGTGATGTGACATCACGGCCAGTTCCAGCGTATTTTTGGTTGGACTTACTCAACTTGCTTGGCCTGCTTGGGCTTGCTCGGCTTGCTCAACTTGCTTCGGCTTGCTCGGCTTGCTCAACTTGCTTCGGCTTGCTCGGCTTGCTTGACTTACTTGGGCTTGCTCGCTTGCTTGGGCTCGCCTGCAGTCGGGCCGGGCTGGCGCCACCCCCGGCCTAGCGCCGGGTCAGGTGCAGCTCGGTCAGCTCGCCCATCGCGGTGCGATCGGCCAGCCGAAAGCGGCGGCGGTACGGGCCGGGCGGGAACAGCGGCTTGCCGCCACCCAGCAGCACCGGCGCGATCTGCACCCAGAGTTCGTCAATCAGATCCGCCGCCAGCAGCTCGCCCACCAGCTGGCCCCCGCCGACGATCCAGATGCCGCGACCGGGCCGCTCGCGCAGCTCGCGAATCAGCGGCACCGGTGGCGTGGCGACGAAGCTGGTGTCAGGCGCTGGTTCGGCCGGGCGGTGGGTCAGGACGGTTTTGGCTAGTCCCGGGTAGAGCGGCTGGAACGGCCGCGCCGCCAGCAGCCAATCGTAAGTCGTTCGCCCCATCACCAGCTGGTCGAGCCGCGCCTCAAAGGGCGTGTAGGTGTCGACGCCACCGACGTCGCTGGCCGTCAGCCAGCTCAGGTCGTCTCGGTTGTCGGCCAGGTAGCCGTCGAGGCTGATCGCCCCGTAAAAATAAATTGGTCGCATCGCAGCCTCCCAGTGGCGAGTTCGCACCCCCGCCTGCTTGGTTCATGATACACCGCACCGGCCCGGTCGCCCAGCCCGAGGTCTGGCGCCGTAACACTGGTCCAGACGGGCCGGCGTTCGACCTGTCAGATGCGCCCTAGGCCGCAAGCCCCGCGTAGATCCGGTCGAGGTTCCACTTCATCATCGTGTAGTAGGTGTCGCCGGTGGTGCCGGCGGCGGCCAGCGAGTCGGTGAAGAGCTTGGCGTAGATGGTGCGGCCGCTTTCCTTGGCCACTTTTTGCATGGCCTTGGGCGACACCGAGCTTTCGACGAAGACGTGGCGGCCGGCGCTTGCCGCGAGCTTGCCCAGCACCGCCTGAAGCTGCGCCGGGGTGCCTTGCGATTCGGTGTTGATCTCCCAGATGTAGGTCGGGGTGACGCCGTAAGCGGCGCCGAAGTACTTGAACGCGCCTTCCGAGGTGACCAGGACGCGCCGATCCGCCGGCAGCTTGCGGTACTTGGCGACCGCGGTCTCGTGCAGCGCCTCGAGCTTGGCCACGTAGGCGTCGGCGTTTTGGCTGAACACCGCCGCGTTGGCCGGGTCGGCGGCACTCAGTCGCTTGGCGATGGTGCGAACGTACTGGATGCCGTTTTGCAAGTCCAGCCAGGCATGGGGGTCGACCTCGTTCTTGTTGGTGGTCAGGTGCTTGGGGGTGACGCCTTCGGACGCGGCGAAAACGGTCTCGCCGAACGCCTGCCCGGTGGTGGTCACCAGCTTCTTGAACCAGCCGGAGCCGCCGGTTTCGAGGTTCAGGCCGTTGTGAAACAGCAGGTCGGCCTCGGCGGCGGCGGCGACGTCGCTCGGCCGCGGTTCGTACTCGTGCGGGTCGACGCCGCGGCGAACGATGCTGTAGACCTCGACGTCGCTGCCGCCGACCTCCTGGACCATGTCGGCCAGAATCGAGTTGGTCGCGACCACCCGCAGCTTGGCACCGGTCGCCTGCTGCTGGGTCGCGGCCCGGGTGGTGATGAAGTGGTGAACGCCGAACAGCATGGCGGCGACGGCGGTCAGGGTGAGCAGAATTTTTCTCATTGGGTGACCCTCCGGCGCAGGAAGCCCTGCTTGGGCGAGGCGACGAACGACAGGCCGAACAAGGCGGCTGCGACCAGCACGATGGCCGGGCCGGACGCCCAGTTGAAGGTGAAGCTCAGGTACAGTCCGGCGGTGGCGGCGACCGCCCCGATGACGGCGGCCAACACCAGCATCACGTGCAGCCGGTCGGTCCAAAGAAAGGCCGTGGCCGCCGGCGTGATCAGCATCGCGACCACCAAGATGATGCCGACGGTCTGAAGCGACGACACGGTCACCAGGGTCAGCACTAGCATCAGGGCGTAATGCACCACCTGGGCCGGCAGCCCGTAAGTCCGGGCGAAGGTCTCATCGAAGCTGGTGATGAACAGCTCCTTGTAAAACACCACCACGAAGACGACGACCAGCCCCAGCACAACGGCGGTGGTCATGATGTCCGAATCCGACACGGCCAGAATGTTCCCGAACAGAATGTGGTGCAGGTTCGTCGCGCTTTCGGCCAGCGAGATCAGGATGAAGCCCAGTGCGTAAAAGGCCGAAAAGACGATGCCGATGCTGGTGTCGGTCTTGATCTTGCTGCGGGACGCGACGAAGCCAATCAGCATCGCCGCCAGGATGCCGAACACCGACGCCCCGAGCAGGACGTTGATGCCGAGCATGTAGGCGACGGCGACACCGGGCAGCACGGCGTGGGAGATCGCGTCGCCCATCAAAGACATCCCCCGCAGGATGATGAAGCTGCCGACGATGCCGGACATCACACCGACCATGATGGCGGTGATCAAGGCGCTTTGGAGAAAATCGTACTTGCCAAGCGCCGCTACGAAATCGGTCAGGGTGGTCATGCCGTCACCTCCGGTTCAAAAAGTACGGTGGCCAGGTCCTGGGAGAAGGCCTTGGCAATGTTCTGCGCGGTGTAGACCTGCCGGGTCGGCCCGGCCGCCACGATGCCGCGGTTGACGATCACCAGCTCGTCGAAGTAGTCGAACACCTTGTTGAGGTCGTGGTGAACCACGATGATCGTCTTGCCGGCGTCGCGCCACGCCTTGAGGATCGTCATGATCGCGGCCTCGCTTTGCACGTCGATGCCGACGAAGGGCTCATCGAGAATGATTAAGTCGGCGTTTTGGACGATCGCCCGGGCGACGAACACCCGCTGCAGCTGACCGCCGGAGAGCTGGCCGATCTGCCGGTGCGTGAAGGCGGTCAGGTCGACCTGGTGCAAGGTGTTGAGGCTAGCGGCTTTTTCGGCCTTGCCGGGGCTCTTGAACAGCCCGAGGTTGGCGTAGGTGCCGGTCAGCACCACGTCCAGCACCGAAGCCGGGAAGGTCAGGTCCAGCTCCTTGCGCTGTTCGACGTAAGCGACGTTTTTTCGGCTGTCCTTGATCGGGCGATCATTGAACGTGACGGTTCCGGTGGCTTTGATCAGGCCGAGGGCGGCCTTGATCATGGTTGATTTACCCGCACCGTTGGGGCCGATGATCCCAGTAATGGCGCCTGCGTGAAAGTCCACGGCAACATCAGAGAAAACTGGTGTGTCATCGTAAGCAACGGTGAGGGCCGTGAGCTTGAGCATGCGGCACCTCCATTATTTTTAGGGACGTCTAAACTATCTACACTAATTCTACCTAAGCCCCGCCCAAAAGGCAACCACGGCCCGATTGGCGACACCAAAAAGCGGTCGCACCGGCGTTCTCACGTCGTTGCGACCGCCAAATTGTGGCACGGCCTGTGTTGATAACAAAAACACCCCCGGTGCGATTTGGGGAATCGCACCAGGGGCTGGGCCTGGCAGTGGTGGTACGGGCGGTTGCACACTGCTGGGGAAGCCGCGGTAACATGGGGGCGTTGTCGCGGCCAAGCAGAACGCGCGAACTCCGCTGCAAGCCGTGAGCGACCCGACTGATTAAATCAAGCCGGGTCCCCGCAATCGCGCTGTGGAGCCGCGGCCGCGGGTCAAACAGCCCCAGTATATGCAAGCGCAGATTTATTTTGGTGGACATTTCGGAACGATTGGCCCGTTTTGGCCAGCCGCGCTAAGTTGGCCGGCTGCCCTTCCCAACTCGGAAAACAGAATACGTTACACTGTTACCGTGTGTTAGCAACGGAACTGGCTGACCGAGCGAAAGGAGATCACCGATGGGAACTCACCATGACCTGCGCGTGATGAAAACGGAACGGGCGTTGACCGAAGCCTTCTATGCACTGCTGGAGACCCAGTCGTTCGACTCAATCACGGTCCTCGCCTTGTCAGCCCGAGCCGAGGTCGGCCAGACCACGTTTTATCACCACTACCAGGACAAGTACGCGCTGGCCGAGGCGGTAATCAACACCGTGCTCGACCAGTTGGCGGAGCTAATCCTGACGCGTTTTGAGCATGGCGAGCTTTTGGACCTGCTGCTGGAGCGACCGGCCGAGTACCAGGCGCTGATTGCCAAGGCCGAGCAACTCAAAACCATCCAGGCGCCGGAAATCAGCTTTCGCCAGACAGCGCTGCGCAAGGTGGCGACCGGCATCCAGCACGAGCTGACGCTGCGCCACGTGCAGCTGGGCGACGCCGACGTGGCCGCCAAGTACCTAGCGCTGCCCATCTACCAGGCCCTGCAGCAGCTGGCGGTTCAGCCGACACCACCCGATGCCCGAGTGCTACGCCGCCAGGTCAATGCCTTCGTCCTGGCGACGACGGAGCTGTTGACGCCAGCCAATCAGCTGCCCTGCGCCAAGCACCAGCACCTGGGCTAACCGATCAGCCCCGACCAACGCAGCCAACGCGAGCTTAAAAATTGCCGGCGCCGGAATTTTCCAGTATTGTAGTCACGAGGCGGCCGCCTACTCGCCGCCTTCGCCCAATAGACGTGGCAGCTCAAAGACGCCTGCGATCACCCGGTCGGCGGCGCGTTGGTCCAGCACGTAGCCGGTCGGCCGCACCGCCCAGGTCTCAAGGTCGGCACCCTTGGCCGCGGCGATGCCGACCGCGCTGTCCTCGATGGCCAAGCAGGCTTTGGTTGGCAGCCCCAGCGCGTCAATCGCGGTCCGGTAGATCAAGGGGTCCGGCTTGTTGGCCGGCAGGTCGACGCCACTGATGATCCGGTCGAAGCGCAGGTCGCACTCGGCGACGAAGCGCCGCAGGTCCGGCATCGCCCCGGCCGAGGCCAGCGCCAGCTGGAAGCCGTGGTCGTGCAGCCACGCCAGGGCCTCGGCCACCCCGGACTTCAGGATGCTTGGGAACGGCACGGGCTGCGCCGCGACCGCCGCCTCGAACATCGCGCGTTGCCGCTGCCGCAGCGCCGCATCAGTCGGAAAGGCCTGTTGCCAAAAGGCATCGTCGGCCACCCCCGCCGTCTCCGCCAGCGAAAAATGCGCCGGCGTCACGCCGGTTTCTCTGAACTGCTTTTGCCGCCACCGAAAGTACAGCGGCTCGCTGTCGATCAGCACCCCGTCTAGGTCAAAAATCACTGCCTGCTTCTTCATTCGATCCTCCCGCCAGCTGTGCGGCGTTTTTTATTGTCGTTAGATGTAAACGCTTTCTAAATATTCGAACTGATGAGGAGAGATGCACATGGACAACCGCTGCGAGCTGCAAGGCGTGTTCAATCGCCTGACACTGTATACCACCACCGGTCTCACCCGGACCGGCGAACCCGTCACCCGCCCCTTCGTCTCCGCCCCCAACGCGCTGCGCGTCGGCTTCACCCCCACCTTCATCCAGGCCGACGTGCGGTGTGACGACACGGCGTTGGTCGGCGGCCGCATCCAGCTTTTGTACGTCGCCCCACTCGGCTCCGGCGACGCCCTGATCGAAGCTTGGGCCGCCGCCGGTCGCAGCTTCGCCGCGGAAAGGCGCCTGGCGACCCTGCAAAGCCGATTGAGGCCGCTCTTGGTGCTGCCAGAACCCCGCTACGTCACCCGGATGGCAAGCGCCGCCCGGCCGCGGCAACCACTCGTGTACGAGCCGTTCATGCTGGACTATCCCGAGGCCCTGGTCCGGCTGGGCAAGGAATGGCTGCACCAGCCAATCATGCGCCGCCGGCGAGCGGCGCCGGAAGCGGGGCCCAGCAGTGAGCGTTGCCCAGTTCGCCGTTAGCTAGGTCGCCGTGGGTCACCACTGCGAGCTTGTTGAAGCCGCGGTGACCTGAGTCGTTGGCTTCACCGCAATCGTTGCTGGGCCAATGAGTCGCCGGCGCCATCGCCGAAGTCAGCCGCCACGCCGGTCGGTCGCCTGCATCGCGGCGAGTCGCACCACGATTCTACCACATCCGGCGGCTACAAAAAGGCCACGATTCGCAACGGAATCGTGGCCTTGAGGGTCAGCGGGTCGGCACGGCGGCTGCTCGGCCCATGCGCGTGGTCAACAGGTGCAGCCCGGGTTGCACGGCCGCGGCCAGGTCAATCACGCCGTGCGGCCTGCCGGCAATCAGCAGCTCCTCGAGCACCGTTTTTTGATACAGGCCGCGAATCACCGGGGCCAAGGCCGCGGCCTCTGCTTCGGACACCGCCAAGGGACCGCGCATCGCCGCCAGGGCTTGGGCCACGCCGCTTGCGGCCTGAGCCTCGCGTTCGCGGCACCAGCTCACCTGCGCTGCGGTCAAAAGCGGCCGCTCGCGAATCAGGATCAGCAGGGTCTCGGCGACCGCGGGGGTCGCCAGCACCTGCCACCATTCGGCCATGCCGGCCAAAAGCCTTGCCTCAAACGCCGCCGCGTCAGCCGGCCTGCCCAGCCGCCAAACCGGCAACGGCGGCCAGTCGGCACCGGCGGCGATGATCGCGTCGAGCACCGCCCGTTTGCCACCCGGGAAGTAATAGTACAACAGCCCCGGGCTTTCGCGGCTGCCGAGGTTCAGCTGCCGCGTGGTGGTCGCCTGAAAGCCTTGCGTGGCAAACAGGTGCCGCGCCAGCGTCAGCAGGCGCGTTTTGGGGTTGGTTGCCCCGCGGTCTTCACTCGTCGTCACCGCGCCTCACTCCCGCACAATCAGCACTGAGATGTCGGCATACTTGGCCATGTAGGCGGCCTGGCTGCCGAAGTGCCGCGCCAACCCTTTCTTGGACTCGGCGCCGATGATCAAGAGGTCGGGCTGAACCTCTGGAATGATCGTCTTGATGATGGTCTCGCCGGCGTCGCCTTCGCCGATGATCGCGCGAACCTTAGCGATGCCAGCCTTTTGTGCCAGCTTGACGTAGCCGTCCAGGTGAGCCTCAAGCTCGGCGCGTTCGCCGTGAACGTAATCCTTGCTCAGCGCCTGGTAGACGTTCATCTCACCGGATTCCAGGATGCTTGTGATGATGAGCTCCGCCGAGTCGGCCTTGGCGCGGTGAATGGCGTAGCGAAAAGCCGCCAGCGCATCCGCCGAGTCGTCGACCCCGACCAGAATTTTGGTATAATCTTCAGCCATAGTTGTGCCTCCCTAAGAATTGTCTGCCTTATCAACTTAATTATCGCGAGTGGCGGTTGCCTCGTGCAACTTTGCCGCGGCGACGTGGTCGGCCAACCGCTGATTGCCGCGGCGCAAGTCAAGAACGCACCAGACCAGAAGCGCCAGAATCGCCGCGATCGCCACGTAGGCCGCGATGTGAGCCATCAAGACCGCATCGGCCGAGGCGCCGTCACCCAGGAAGTCGGCGAAGGACTTCGGCAGGTTCAGCATGTTCAGGAAGGTCAGGCCGATTACGGAAATCCAGCCGCAGACCTTGACCCACATCGAGTTCTTGAACCGGGCCCCCATTTCAGCCGAACTATCGGTCAGCATCAGAAGCGGCAGCATCGAAAACGGCAGGGCGAAGGCCAAAAACACCTGCGAGTTGTTCATCAGGGTGTTCAGGGCCTCGTGCTGGTCAACCTTGTTCAGGCCGCTGGTCATCGCGACGCAGACCAGCACCGGGATCACGGAAATCAGCCGGGTGACCAGGCGCCGGGCCCATAGCGGCATCCGCATGTGAACGAAGCCCTCCATGATCACCTGCCCGGTCAGGGTGCCGGTGATGGTGGAGTTTTGACCCGAGGCGAGCAAGGCGACGGCGAACAGGATGGACAGGATGCCGGACTTGGCGACGGCGATCAACACACCGTTGCTCAGCGTCGACGTGTTGGACAGCGCTTCGTACAGGCCGAAGAAGGACGGATCCTTGACGGCGCCGGACTTGAACACCGCAACGCCCATGATCAGCAACAGCGCGTTGACCACGAAGGCAAAGGTGAGCTGAATGTTGGAATCCCACTGCGAGAAGCGAACCGCCGTGGCGATTTCGTCTTCGTCGTCGTGGTTGAGCTTGCGCGTCTGCGAAATGGCGGAGTGCAGGTACAGGTTGTGCGGCATCACGGTGGCGCCGATGATGCCCAAGGCCCCGCTCAAAGGCGTCATGCCGGCGACGGTTGGGCTGGTGGCGACGGACTTGGCGCTAGGCACCAGCCCGAGGATCACCTGCCCCCACTGCGGGTCGGACAAGGCGACCTGGTAGGCGAAGACCAACAGAATCACCAGAATCAGGCAGACCACGATCGCCTCGATTTTGCGGAAGCCGATTTTGGTCAAAAGCAGCAGGATCAAGACGTCCAAAACGGTCAGGAACACCGCAATGACCAAGGGAATCTTGAACAGCAGGTACAAGGCAATCGCCGCACCGATGACCTCGGCGATGTCGGTGGCCATGATGGCAAACTCGGTCATGATCCAAAGAATGATGCCAAGGGTCTTGCTGGTTCGGGCGCGAATCGCCTGGGCCAGGTCCATGCGGGTGACGATGCCGAGCTTGGCCGCCATATTCTGTAGCAGCATCGCAATCAGGCTCGAAATCAGGATGATGCTCATCAACAGGTAGCCGAAGTTCTGACCACCGGTGATGCTGGTCGACCAGTTACCGGGATCCATGTACCCCACCGCGACCAAGGCGCCGGGACCGGAGTAGGCGAATAAGGTTCGCCAAAACCCCTTGCCCTTGGGGACCTCGACCGTGCCGTTAATCTCCTCCAGAGACGGCCCGTTCGCGTACTCGATCAGTTTGTGCTTGCGTGTTTCTTCTGCCATGCTGCCCTTCCTTTCTGCCGAGCCAGTACGGGTTCGGCTGCCGCATTCGCGGCGTCACAATCAACTTCCCAATAATTCCAAAATCAGTATACGGCGGTCGTTTCCGGATTTAAAGGATTTTTTAAGGCGTGGCTAACTCACGGATTCAAGGGGCCGCGACGCAACAATAAAAACGCGTGACCGATTGCGCCAATCGATAGTGGTATAGACGTGATGAAGGCGCCACCAGGTTGCGAATCATTGACTGAGCGGCCGCTTTGTTGAGTCGGTGATCCCAAGTAACCGGGTTGGGCACAAGAAAAAACGCTTTTCGTCGCCGTGACGGGCGCAAATCCGGGCATTAACCGCGCTTTTTCCGCTCGCTTTACCATCACACCAGGCGCCGAAAAAAGTTTGCCACGCTTAATTAAATTTCACTGTGAGGCGATTTTTTACGTTTTCGGCGTCTCCTTCACGCCGAAACGCCCGTAATCTGGCATTTTAGCAAGTTCGCCTACGCTAACTTTGTGTGAGTAACCCCGTGCAGCCGTGCGGGTCGCCGGTGTCGCACAGGGTCTTGGCCGTTCGTGGCCGCTTCCGGTCGTTCCGCGGCCGGCCGTCGCTTCACTGCCGGTTGTACTGCCGCGGTCGGGTCAACCGGCAAGTTAGTGTCACCTTAACTCACGCGACCACACCAAAAAGGCGGCCACACGTCACGCGTGGCCGCCTTTTTGGGCGCGATTACGCCTCCAGCACCTTTTCCAGGAAGCTCTGCAGTCTTGGGCACTGCGGGTGGTTGAAGATCTGATCCGGGGTCCCTTGCTCCATGATCTGACCGTCGCCGAAGAAGACGACGCGGTCGGCGACCTCCTTGGCAAAGCCCATTTCGTGGGTCACGATCACCATGGTCATGCCCTGCGTGGCCAAACGGCGCATGACAGCCAGAACATCGCCGACCATCTCCGGATCCAGCGCCGAGGTCGGCTCGTCGAACAGCATGATGTCTGGCTTCATCGCCAGGGCCCGGGCGATGGCGACGCGCTGCTTTTGGCCGCCCGAAAGCTTGGCCGGCCGTGCATCCGCCTTGTCGGCCAGGCCGACCACGTCCAGCAGGCGCCGGCCCTCTTTGGCGGCCGCGTCCTTGGTCATCAGGCCAAGCTCGACCGGCGCCAGCGTGATGTTGCCCAGCACGGTGAGGTTGGGAAACAGGTTGAAGTGCTGGAACACCATGCCGATTTTAGTTCGCACCTGGTCGATGTTGACGTGGGGCTTGGCGATGTCGACCCCGTCGATCAAGATCTCGCCGGCGCTGGTGGTTTCCAGGCCGTTCATCATCCGCAGCACCGTGCTTTTCCCCGCTCCGGAGGCGCCGATCAGCACGACGACCTCGTTGTCTTGCACCGCCAGGTTGACGCCCTTAATCACCTCGTTGTGACCGTAGCGCTTGTGAACGTCCTTCATTTCGATTCGGGTCTTGGTCATTATCGCACCTTCTTTTGGATGTAGTTGGACAGCCAGGTCAACAGGGTAATTAGAATCAGGTAGATCAAGGCGACAATCGTCCAGATCTTGAAGCCCTCCATGTTCCGGGCGATGATGATTTTACCGGTTTGGGTCAGCTCCAAGAGCCCCAGCACCGACAGGATCGAGGTGTCCTTGAGCGTGATGATGAACTGGTTGACGAAGCTTGGAATCATGATGCGGATGCCCTGCGGTAAAATCACGCGCCGCATCGCCTTGCCCCAAGGCAAGCCGAGGCTTCGCGCCGCCTCCATCTGGCCGCGGTCGACCGCCGCGATGCCGCCCTTGACGAAGGCCGCCGTGTAGGCCCCTTCGTTGAGCGTCAGGGTGATGATGCCGGCGACGAAGGCCGGAATCTTGAAGCCGATCAGCCCCGGCACCCCGGTGTAGATGAACAGCGCCAGCACGATCATCGGCAGGCCGCGAAACACGTATATGAAAGTCGATGCGACCCCTTGGGCGATGCGGTTGGGAATCACGCCGAGCAGCCCGACCAAGATGCCGACCACGGTGGCGCAGAGGATGCCGACCACGGTCAGCTCCAGCGTCTGCGCCAGCCCGGCCAACAGCGTCTGGCGGTTGGCTTCCAACAGGCCCCAGAAGCTGCGGTCGGTTTCCTGAGTCTTCTTGGTCGCCGCCGACTGCGACTTTTGCGAGCCGTCGCCGACGTACTTGGCCACGATCTTGGCGTAGTCGCCCGACGCTCGCAGCTTCTTGAGACCGGCGTTGATTTTGGCGACCAGCTGTGGCTTGGCCTTTTGCACCGCGATGCCGTAGTTGTTGGCCGCGTATGGCTTTGAGTTAACCACCCGCAACGCGACGCCCTGGGCGATGCCGTACTGCATCACCGGGAAGTCCTCGAAGCAAGCCTGCGAGTTGCCGGAGGTCACGTCTTGGTAAACGTTGTTGGAGTCGTCGAAGGTGACGACGGAAAAGCCGTACCGCTTGGCGTGAGCCGTCGCAAAGGCCGCCGATTCCGTACCGGTTTTGACCGCCACCCGCTTACCGCGTAAGCCGGCCAGGCCCGAGACCTTGCTGGTTTTGCCGACGGCCATTGCGATGCCCGACTGGTAGTACGGGTCGGACATCGCAAACTTCTGCTGCCGCTCGGGGGTGATGCTCATCCCCGCCATCACGCCGTCGACCTGCTTGGCCTCAAGCGCCTGAACCGCCGCGTTGAAGCCCAGGATTTTCCATTGCACCTTGAACCCCTCGACCTTGCCGATCGCGTTGAGCAAGTCGATGTCGATGCCGACGTACTGGTTGTTCTTGTCTGCGAATTCGAAGGGGGCGAAGGTCACATCCGTCCCGATGGTGTAGGTCTGTTCGGCTGCCTGCACCTGCTGTTCATGGGGCTTCCCCCATGTCCAAATCGATAGCAACAGCGCCAACACCGGCACCCATAGCTTGCGTCTCATCACCTACACCACTTTCCTTGTTTTGTTGGGTGACCGCCGCGATCGCGACGGCACAAGAACGAGCATACCCATAATGCTCGGGCGGGTCGAGTGATAATGTTAGCTAAGCTGACATTGGTGGCAATTAAATCCCGCTCTCATTCGCTGAGACGGCGATCGGCGCCTTGGCCGGCGGGGATTGGCAGCGATCGCAAGGGCCAAGCCGGCTTTCTTTGAAATTTATGGCGGCTGCCATCGAATTGAAATCAGTTTTTAAGGTTGACAGGAAAAATATCATGCAGTAGGCTTGACTCAAGTTCGCAAGGGAGGGATTACCATGGCCCAGGTTACGCTGAGCATGTGCATGGATATGTGTTGCTGTTATGACTTTCATAACGGCTTCTTTCACGTACCCGTAGTGCATGCTCACCGGCGACCGGTCACGGTCTGACCCTAATTTTGTGAGCGCAACGACTGGCGGTGTGACGAGAAGCGATTCTTGTCACACCGCCTTTTTGTATCCAATCGACCGCCGCGCGACTGCAGACGCAAGGCGATTGCACCGCGTCGCACCGGCTTGGCCGCCCCGTGCGACGCCACCCAAGGAGAGAATTGATTATGAAGAAAACAACACTTGGCATCACCCTGACCGCCGCCGCCTTAACGCTTCTGCTCAGCGCTTGCGGCGGCAAGAAAAGCGCGGCCACCACGGCCACGCTGAACTTGGTGCAGGCCTCCGATCCCACCACCGTCGACGTCAACGACGTGCGTAACGCCAACGAGTTCGACGTGCTGAACGCCACCCAAGAAGGGCTATTTCGCATCACCTCCAAGAACGGCCACGATGGGCTGCAGCTGGCCCAGGCCAAGTCCTACACCGTCTCCAAGGACGGCCTGACCTACACATTCAAGCTGCGTTCGGCCAAGTGGAGCGACGGCAAGGCGGTGACCGCCCAGCAGTTCGTCGACTCCATCATCCGCGAGCTGACCCCCAAAAACGCGTTCGCCTACGCCTCCATGGCCTACGACATCAAAGGCGCCGAGGCCTTCAACACCGGCAAGGGTACCGCGGCGCAGGTCGGCGCCAAGGCGCTTGATGCCCACACCCTGCAGCTGACGCTTGCCAACAAGACCCCGTACTTCCTCAAGAAGCTCGCAAGCGTCGTCTTCTACCCCGTGCGGCTGGACCTGATTAAGCAAGCCGGCGGCACCAAGGCCTGGAAGACCGATTGGCAAGACCAGGTCTCCAACGGCGCCTACACCATCCAGTCCTGGAAGAAGAACGGCAAGATCGTCTTAGCCAAAAACCCGAAGTTCTGGAACGCCAAGAAGGTCAGCTTCACCAAGGTCAACATCACCACCACCGCCAAGGACGCGACCGTCTTGTCGCTTCTGCAATCCGGGCAGCTGGACTTCGTGAAGGCCAGCGGGGCCCAGGCCGCCGATTTTGACAAGCTGTCCTCAAGCGCCAAGCTGATCAAATCGACGCAAGCCAGCGGCAACACCTCCTTCTTGGCCTTCAACCAGCACAACGGCGGCCTGTCCAAGCTGATGACCAACGCCAAAATCCGCCAGGCGCTGTCTTTGGCCATCAACCGCGAGGCCTACAACAAGGCCGTCGCCAACGGCCAGAGCAAGGCGGTCTACAGCTTCGTGCCGGCCTCGATCTCCGTTGGCACCCGCAACTACCACGACTACGCCGGCGACCTGCTACGCCCGGCTTTGGCCAAGTACAACACGAACGCCAAGCTCCAGGCGCTTTTCAAGGCCGGCCTCAAGGAGCTCGGCCAGTCGACCGACCTGGCCAAAGTCAAGCTGACCTACCTGACCATGGCCGGCGACGAGGACACCTCAAGCTTTCTGGCCCAGACCTACAAAAAGTCGCTTGGCATTACCGTCAAGGCCGTGGTCGCCCCGGATTCCGCGTCCTTCATCGCCGCGCGTAACGGCAACAAGTACGACCTGCTGACCAACGGCTGGAACGGCGACTACGACGATCCGTCGACCTTCCTGAACCTGTGGGTCTCCACCGGCGGCTTCCAGCAGTTCTTCGGCGGCTACAACGACCCCGCCTACGACAAGCTCTACGCGACGCTGGCGCCGGTGGCCGACACCAAGTCGCGCCTGGCCATCTACAAGCGCCTGGAGACGCTGCTGTTGACCAAGGACTACGGCGTCGCCCCGCTGATTTCCGACCAAAACCGCTACTATGTCGCCAAGGACATCAAGGGCATCCAGACCCCAACCTTCGGGCCGGATCTGGACTATGTCTATGCATCGAGAGGGTGAGCTGCGGCGGGTTTAGCGGGACGGGTAGCCTAGCCGTGGCGCTTGGGACCCGAACTTGGTCCCGAGTGACGCGGCGTAGCTAGCCGCTCCCGCGTTGCTCGGTGGAACCCGTTTAAGGCCGCGGCCTCCGGGCCCCGGGCCACCTCGAACTGTGCGGCCGGCCTCCGCACGGCTCCGGCCTAAAAGCTGAGCCAAGCCGTTGCCTACGGCCCCGTGCTTGTCTCAGCTTTTGCCGGGATTGGCCGCGCGAATGCCCCGCAAAAACCGCGGGTCACTCGGGCCGCCAATCCTTTCACGGTCCGAGGTGGCCCGGGGCCCTGCGGCCGCTACATAATGGTTGTGCTGGCCGTCAGGTACTTGTGTAATCGACCCACGACCAGTGTGAAACTTGACCGAGCGTATCGCCGACCAAATCACATGTTTAGATTGCAGTTGGCCCGGCCACCACTTTGCGACAGACCACATACGCGGTCTCGCAACGTCAATCGGCATCCTCGCCACCACAAGGAGAAAGTCATGTTCAAAATCATTTTGAGGCGGCTCGTTGAGTTGTTCGTCTCACTGTTTCTCATCGCCAGCGCCACCTTTTTCCTGCTGGCGGCGGTGCCGGGCGACGCGCTGTCGGCGCAAACCGACCGGCTGCCGGCGGCGACGCGGCGGCAGGTCTACGCAAACACCGGGCTGGACAAGCCGGTGCTCGAGCGGTACGGCCTGACCATGGTCAAGATGCTGCACGGCGACTTCGGCACATCGATCGTCGACCCCAGCGAGACCATGAGCCGCGTGTTGGCCGAGAAGCTGCCGCCGAGTGCTAGGCTGGGGCTACAGGAGATGCTGATCGGCATCCCCCTGGGGCTTCTCCTCGGCGTGTTGGCCGCGGTGTTCAAAAACACCTGGGTCGACCGGCTGATCACGGTGGCCGTCTTGCTTCTGATGTCCGTGCCCAGCCTGATCATCGCGCTGCTGTTGCAAAGCTACTTCGGCGGCAAACTCGGGTGGTTCCCCATCATCGGCTGGCCGGAAGGGGCGCAGCTTTGGTGGGGCGGCTGGTCCTACACCATTTTGCCGACCATCGCCGGGGGGCTTGGCTACATCGCCGCTTACGCCCGGCTGCTGAAAAACTCGATGCTCGACGTGCTGTCGGCCGATTACGTGCTGACCGCTCGGGCCAAGGGGCTGTCCGAGCCGCGGATTGTGCTTCACCACGTGATTCGCAACGCCGCGATTCCGATTGTCACCAGCCTGCCGGTCACGGTCGCGTTCGGCATCACCGGTTCGGTATTCGTCGAAAGCATTTTCGTCATTTCCGGCGTCGGTCAGTACTTCGTTCAGGCGCTGACCAACCGCGACGTGCCGATTGTGATGGGTGAAACCGTGCTGCTGGCGGCCTTGTACATCGTCACTCTGTTTCTCACCGACCTGCTGTACATGGCGGTGGATCCAAGAATCAAACTGTATCAGGACTAGAGGGCGGAACCGAGCGTCCTTAGCGGGACGGGTAGCCTAGCCGTGGTGCTTGAGACCCGGGCTTGGTCTCGAGTGACGCGGCGTCGCTAGCCGCTCCCGCGTTGCTCGAAGGAGCCCGTTTAGCCGGCGTCACCACGCACCATCACGCTCGCACAACAATTATTGGAGGTCACCATGGATAATTCCGCCTTTCGCTTCGTGTCACGCCGACCCGATGCGGCTGCGCCAGCTGCGCAACCGCCCAAAAGCATCGGGTTCTGGCAGGCCGCGGGGCATAAGCTGCTCAAGGACCGCCTGGCCATGGTCTGGCTGGTCATTTTGCTAGCGCTGGTTCTCGTCGCCTTGATCGGGCCGCTGGTGTCAGGCGCCAGCCCCTACACGATTCACGTCAACCTGCGCAATGCGGCGCCGAGTGCCGCGCATTGGTTCGGCACCGACCACCTGGGCCGCGACCTGTTCGTTCGCACCTGCCTGGGCGTCCGGGTCTCGTTGGCCGTCGGGCTGGTCGCCACGTTTTTGGCCATCGGCTTTGGCACCATCTACGGCATGGTGATGAGCTTCTTCGGCGGCTGGGTCGATGAGCTTTTGATGCGCATTATCGAGATTTTCAACTCGCTGCCGGGGCTTTTGGTCACCATGATCATCATGATCGTGCTGGGCAACGGCGTCTCCACGATGCTGTTCGCTTTGGCCATCACCAGCTGGTCGGGGGCGGCGCGGCAGGCCCGGGGGCTGGTGTTGCAGCTGCGCCAGGCTGATTACGTCACCGCCGCGGTGATGCTTGACACCCCGCTGTACAAAATCATGGCCAGACACCTGGTGCCGAACATGATGAGCATCCTGATTCTGGACATCGGCCAAAGCATCCCCGGCAACATTTTCGCCGAGGCTGGGCTGAGCTTCCTGGGCCTGGGCATCCAGGCGCCGAACACCAGCCT
This sequence comes from Lacticaseibacillus suihuaensis, assembly GCF_054785075.1. NCBI lineage: Bacteria > Bacillati > Bacillota > Bacilli > Lactobacillales > Lactobacillaceae > Lacticaseibacillus > Lacticaseibacillus suihuaensis. Next base: position 109,487 of record NZ_BAAGBJ010000009.1, read on the forward strand.
GGGCCTGTTGATCTCGGACGGGCAAAACCAGATGCTGCAGTCGCCCAGCCAGCTGTACATCCCGGTGGCGATTCTGGTCGTCATCGTCTTGGCCTTCAACATCCTGGGCGACGGGCTGCGCGACGCCCTCGACCCGAAGTTCAGGGGGTGAGCGCATGCCAGTGACTCACGCCAAAACGCCACGCGCAACCCTGCCGCAGCGGCAGCTCAAGCGCCGCCGCAGCGCCTTGCTCGGCCTGGGGCTGGCCATTGCCCTGGCCGCCTTGGCCTGGAACCTGACCCGCTACCCGCTGGCCCTGGCCGTGCTTTGGACCGGCCACAGCCTGAGCTGGGGCGTGGCCGGGCTGGCCGCCTTGGCGCTGGCCGGCCGCCTGCTGGTCTCGCCCCTGCGGCCGGGCCGGCTCGGTGCCGCCTATCGCCGGGCAACCCCGCAACCGCTGGGGCTGATCGCCGGGCTCGCCGTGGCGATCGCCATCGGCGCCGCCTTGGACACGTTGCTGTAGCCGGGTGCGGCTTGGCATCGCCGGCAAGCTGGGGCGAACGCTGGGTCAACCACCCTGTGCCACCGGCTGGTTGACCCGTCCCACAGCGAAGGCGCGGCCGCTTTTTAATTGGAGGACACCATGTCAGACATCATTGAGATTCAAAACCTGCACGTTCAGTTCCAAGAAGACCACGGCATTCTCCACGCCGTCAACGGGGTCGACCTGACCGTCCACCAAGGCGAGACGCTGGCGATTGTCGGCGAATCCGGCTCCGGCAAGTCCGTCACGACCCACGCGCTGCTCGGCCTGTTGGGCAAGGACGCGACCGTCACGACCGACGCCATGCGCCTGGCCGACGTCGACTTGACCCACGCGACGCCGCGGGACTTCGCCGGAGTTCGCGGTCGGCTGGCGTCCCTGATTTTCCAAGACCCCTTGAGTGCCCTGAACCCGACCATGCGCATCGGCCGCCAGATTGGCGAGGCGCTGACCGTCTGGCACCACCCGAGTCGGACCGCACTGCGCCAGGCCGTGCTTGACGCGATCGCCGACGTCGAGCTGCCCGACCCGGCCATGGTCGCCAGCAAGTACCCGCACGAGCTGTCGGGCGGCCAGCGCCAGCGCGTGATGATCGCCCAGGCGCTGATCGCCCAGCCGCGCGTTTTGATCGCCGACGAGCCGACCACGGCGCTGGACGTCACCCTGCAGGCGCAGGTGCTGGCGCTGATTCAGGCGCAAAAAGCCAAGCGCGACCTCAGCGTCGTGTTCATCACCCACGACCTGGGCGTGGTCGCCAACATCGCCGACCGCGTCGCCATCATGTATGCCGGCCAGATTGTCGAGGTCGGCACCGCCACCGAGATTTTCTACCACCCGCAGCACCCCTACACCTGGGGGCTGCTCGACGCCGTGCCGGACGACACAGCGGACCAAAGCGAGCTCTTCACGCTGCCCGGCACCCCGCCGGACATGCATCAGCTTCCGGTCGGCGACCCGTTCGCCCCGCGCAACCCCCAGGCGTTGGCGATCGATTACCAGCAGGCGCCGCCGGTCTTTGCCGTCACGCCGACCCACCGGGTGCGGTCGTGGCTGCTCGACCCCCGCACCCCGCCTTACCAGCCGCCGGCAAGCATCCAGCGCCGCTGGGCCCGTTACGCCGCGATTATGAAGGAGGCCAGCCATGCCTGAACCGTTAGTTGAAGTCCAAGACCTCAGTGTTATTTTCAGGAAAAACCGCCGGGCCCTGACCGCCGTCGACCGGGTGAGCTTCGCCATCGCCGCCGGCACCACCGTCGGCCTGGTCGGCGAGTCGGGCTCGGGCAAAAGCACCACCGGTCGCGCCATCGCCGGCATCGGCCCGATCACGAGCGGCACCGTCACCTACCGCGGCCAGGCGCTGGGAAGTCGCGGCTTCGACCGCCGCGCCTTTCGCCGCCAGGTCCAGCTGATTTTCCAAGACCCCTTCTCAAGCCTGGACCCGCGGCAAAAAGTCGGCGACGCGATCGGCGAGGGCATCGAAAACTTCCGCCTGGCCAACAGCGCGACCGAACGCCGCGACCAGGTTCAGGCGCTTTTGGCCCAGGTCGGGCTGCCGCCTGACGCCGCCAACCGGTTCCCCCACGAGTTCTCAGGCGGCCAGCGCCAGCGCATCGGCATCGCCCGGGCCCTGGCGGTGCAGCCCGAGTTCCTGGTGCTGGACGAGCCGATCTCGGCGCTTGACGTCTCGATTCAGGCGCAGATTGTCAACCTGCTGCGGCAGATTCAGCGCGACCGCCACCTGACCTACCTGTTCATCGCGCATGACCTGTCGATGGTGCGGTACCTCTGCGATCGGGTGCTGGTGATGTCGCACGGCCGCATCGTCGAGGCCGGCGCCACGGCCGCCGTCTACACCGACCCGCGCCACCCTTACACCAAGTCGCTGCTGTCGGCGGTCCCCCACGCCGACCCAATCTACGAGCACCAAAAAATCCTGATTCCAGACACCAGCGGCACCCCGGCCCCAGACGCCACGCTAACCCCGGTGGCAAAAGACCACTGGGTGCTAAAGTAACCAGGGCGGAGTCGCGCGTATTTAGCGAACCGAGTAGCGCAGGACTGGCGCTTGAAGCGATCCTTGCTTCGAGTGCCGGTCCTAGCTAATCGCGTTCGCGTTGCGCGGTGGAGCCCGACGAACCAGGGCAGAGTCCGGCGGGTGTAGCGGGACGGGTAGCCTAGCTGTGGTGCTTGGGGCCTGCACTTGGCTCCAAGCGCCGCAGCGTAGCTAGCCGCTCCCGCGTTGCCGGGGAGAGCCCGACGACCCAAAACGGCGTGAACCAGACGCATCAACCCAATCAAACAGCGCCTGCCCAATCCGGACAGGCGCTGTTTGGTATTCGATTCACTAAATCGGCGGCGGTCGCTCACGCCACGGCTGGGCGCGGTTGGCCGTCCTCGGCCACGCCGGCGATCAAGATGAACAGCGCCGGCAGGCCAAGCGCCAACCGCGCATCGACGGCCACCAGCGCCGCGACGCCGGCCGCACCCAGCGCGAAGCTGGCCATCAATGCGGCGGTGCGGCGAGCCAGAATGCGGGCGGCCGCGTCGCCGAACACCCAGCCGTCCAACGCGCTTTCCGCCAAAACCCGGACGTTGCCGGTCATCATCAGCGGCGTGAACGGCGCCCCGTTGAGCTGGCGAAACTCCTGAAGCAGGGCCGCGGCCGCCAACGACAGGCCGACCACCGCCAGCGTGTCGCCGATCACCGGCCCGATCACACACACGACCAAAAGCAGCGCCAGCACATAGGCCAGCACCAGGCGCCGCCGGCCGCCGCGGCGCGTGGTCAGCTCGGGGTGGCGCTGCAGCAGCCGGATAATCAGTGTGCCGGTGGCAAAAGCGGCCAGGGCAATTAGGTAGCGCGGCAGCCGCACCCAGTCGTGCTGGCCGGCCCGGGCTCCGAGCATGATCAGGTTCCCGGTTTGCAGCCCGGCAAAAACGCCGCCGTGTTCCAGGTACGAGTAGGCGTTCAGGCCGCCAGCCGACGCGGTGAGCAACGCGCCGAAGGTTGTCGATTCAAAGTGCATGGGTCTCACCATAAGCACCTCCTCATGCCAACATTATCGCAGAGAAGCTAATTGTGGGCAAATAATCGGCTCGGCCGCACCGCCGCCGCGAGCCAACGCCACTCGCGCTGGTGCGTTTTGACCACCGCACCGGACGCAAAAAGCGACCGGCCTCCGCTGTGCGTTCGGAGGCTGGTCGCTGAGTTGGTCTGAGTGGTCACTTGCGGCTGACAATGTTGCCGACCGTCGACTTGCTGATGTTGAGCAACCGGGCGATGCCACGGTAGGACATGCCCTGCTCGCGCATCGCGATCACCTGCTTTTGCACCGCAATCGGCAGGCCGCGGTGCGACACGACCTCGCCGTCGGGCAGAAGCGGCGTGAGGGTCACGGCCACCGCCTGGCCCTCGGATTGGTGGGCGACGCGCCGCGCCTCCAGCTCGCTGTAAGTCAGCCAGGTGCGGCGAATGTCGGGGGTCCACGCGGCAAGCAGCAGCAGGCTGTCGGCCTCCAGGAATTCCCCTTGTGCGTTAACAACCGTGTAGCGCGTTGCGTTTGCCATGGTGTGCCTCCTTTTGGGCGTTACTTAACTCTATTGTAACGCACTTGGGCGCGGATTTGGGGCAGGGAAAAAGCCCCGCGTGAGACATCTCACATCAAAGTCTCACGCGATATCCCTCGGCACGTCGTATCACGATTTGTGACACTTTTGCCTACAGACATGGTGAAAGGCGCGGTGGTACTCGCTAGAAAGAGGGGATGTCCATGGTGTGAAAGCCCATTGGTCGTCGGAATCTGCTAGAAAGGCGTACCTGCGAGCTCGTGGTCCTGGCATGTGCCTTGGCCTACGCCGCTCTCAGTCGATTGACCCCAATCACCAACGCGACAACGCGTTGGATTGAGGCGGTCATCCGGTTGCTCGAGGCAATCGACAGACCGAGAACGGCCGTCCGAAAACTTCGGCAATGAGTAAGCAAATAGCCGCCCAAGTCTTTCTCCCAAGATAAAGCGGCTATCTGCTTGCAATCTATTTTGGGGCACCACCGCGCTGACGCGGGTCTGCCTGAGGCGACGCTTTTCACAGAAGCGTCGCCTTTGTCGTCCACAGTATATCATGCTTACAAAGACGCGGTAAGGGGGCCGCCCGGCTTCACCGCGGCCGCGGCGCCGGCCGGTCGTCGTCGGTGGTGGTGCCGTCCGGGGCGGCCGGGTCGGTCAACGTCGCGTCTTGCACCGTGCTGATCTGGGTCGTGTCGGCCCAGACGTCGTAGAAGTAGCGGTTGTCGCGGGTCACGACCTCCCAGAGGAAGTTGGCGACCAAGAACACGACGGGAATCGCCAAAAGCCCCAGCAGGATGAAGTTGGTTTCGGTGCGGTGGAACTTGCTGAAAATCTGCTCGAACACCCACTGGAAGGCTCGCATGACGTTGAACGCGGCGCCGTACAGCAAAAACTCGCGCCACCACACCCGCCAGATGCTGGCGGGACTGCCATCGGCCCGGACGATGCGGATCCGCACCGCCCGTTTGCCCGGCGTCTGGCCGTTCATCAGAAGCGGCGCCAAGCCGAAGGTCAAGAGCATGCCGGCGACGTTGCCGAACAAGGTGAGGTCAGAAGACACCCCGAGCAGCTGCAGCAGCAGGTGAGCCAGGGCCCCGAGCAGGCTGGCCACGATCAGGTTATCGATCAGCATCGCCACCAGCCGCCGCGTCCAGGTCACGCGCCGGCCTTTTTGGATGGCGGCTTGGTCCATCTCGTCGCGCGACGGGAAGACGCGCATCAGAGTCGGCGCCAGCAGGCCACCCAGCGTCCCGCCGAGCGTGTTCAGGATCAGGTCATCGACTTCGAACAGGCGGTACGGCCGCGGGTAGTAGCCGTACAGCCCGGACAGTTGGGTCAGCTCGAAGAACAGGCTCAGCGTGAAGCTCGCAATCACCACCTGCCACACCGGCCGCTTGAAGTAGTAGCGCAGATACACGCCGAAGGGCAGCGTCAAGGCGACGTTGAACAGCGGCATGAAAAACGTCGATTCCTTCACCGTCGCCAGCCAAGTCGCCGGCTGGTTCCACACGAACGGCGTCGCCGCCAGGAACTCGGCCAGCTCGTGGAACGGCACCAGGCTGTAGCGCGGCGTGGTCAACGCCGCGACGCTGGCGCGGTCCGGCAGCGGCAGGATCACCAGGAAGTAAGCGGCCAGCAGGTAGAAGATGAAGGTGTAGACCACGACCGCTCGCCAGGCGATCAGGCTGCCATAGCGGCGGTACTGGCCGAGCAGGAAGGGCAAGGCGATGAGCAGCGCGATGACCGGGAAGGTCAGCGCCGCCATTTTGAGGGGAAAAACATAGGCACTCACAGGCATTCCTCACTTTGATTAGGCTACTTCCATTATATGAAACTAACCGGCAAGTTAACAGCCACGAATCTTTGGGGTAAACTGAATTGACGCCACAATCACGGATAATGAAAGGTTCATCACATGCCACAATCTCACCGCATCTTCTACTTCGACGCGCTACGGGCCCTCGGCTGCCTGCTGGTCGTGTTGACCCACGTCACCTCGCAGTTCTTGATTGGGCCCCCGGCTCGCAGCTACTGGGTGGTGACCGCCGCCTTGAACAACGGCACCAGAGCCGCCGTGCCGCTGTTCATCATGATCTCCGGCGCCTTGTTCCTCAACCCCGACCGCCCCGTCGCCTTCGCTCGCCTGCTGCGCAAAAACGTGCTGCGGCTGGTGTTGATGCTGGTCGCGTGGAACATCATCTATGCCGCCGCCGAGTGGGTGCGGTCGCACGACTGGGCCCAAGTCGCCCACACCCTGCTGCTCGGCCCCTTCCACCTCTGGTTCCTCTACGCCTTGATCGGCTGCTACCTGATGGTGCCGCTTTTGCGGCCGATCACGGCCAATCCGCGGCTGATGGGCTGGGCCCTGACGCTTGCGGCGGTGTTCACCGTGCTACCGGCCACCGCCCAGCCGTTCCTGCGGCCGGGCAGCCCGGTGCTGGCGCTTTTGACCCAGTTCCACGTGCCGACGCTTAGCAGCTACGTGTTTTACTTCGTGTTGGGTTACGCGCTGCACCGCGCGACGCTCTCGCGGCTTCAGACCTGGGTGCTTGCCGCGGCCGGGCTGGTCGGCACCCTGGGCATGATCTGGCTGACCCAGGTCGCGTCGGGTGCGGCCGGTCACCTCGATCAGGCCTTCCAGGCCAACCTCGGGCTGTGGATTCTGCTGCAAGCGACCGGCTGGTTCGCGCTGGCCAAGGCCTACTGGAACCGGCCGCTGCCGCGGGGCATCGCTTTTCTCGCCGCGGTGTCGCTGCCGGTGTACTTGGTTCATCCGCTGGCGCTCGGGCTCCTGCAGCGCGTCGGGCTGGTGCGGCCGGGGCTGCACTGGTTGGTCTTGGTCTACCTGCTGGTGCTGGCCGGCTCGCTGGTGTTCGGCGCAGTGTACCACTGGGGGCAAAAGCGGCTGCAGCGGCAGGGCAAGCCGGTCAAAGCTGACTAGCGACTACTTTCGGGCAAAGGAGCGACGACACATGACCGCAACTCACCATCACTGGCGCTACCTGGCGCCAATCGGCATCGGCGCCGTTGTCCTCGGCGCGGTGTTGCTGCTGCCGATTCCCTTTCCAATTCAGGATTACGAGCCCGGCGACGGCCTCGCCCTAGGCGGCCTGACCAACGGTTGGGGCAGCGGTCTGATTTTGATCGGCGCCGCTGCCACCTTGGTCGGCCTCAGCCTGGACGCGCGTCGGGCCAACACGCGCGGTCGCGTCTGGCGCGGTGCCGTTGCGCTGGCGCTGTTGCTCGGGCTCTGGGGTGCCGGCCGCGGCCTGACCACCTACACCGGCGTCATCGTGCCGACCAGCGGCGGCGAGCTGACGGTTCGCGCCAGCGGCCGCACCTTCATCTTGACCGGCACCGAGCCGCCCCAAACCGCCGCGATCCACGTCACCTTCAGCCTGCGCTGGCCGCTGATTGCCTGGGGTGCGACCACCGCGGTGCAACCGCAAACGGTGACCTTCGGCAAGTGACGCCGTCCAAAACGCTGACGAGACAGCAAACAACCGGTCCCCCGCTTCAGGAGGACCGGTTGTTTTGGTGTGTCGTCCGAATGCGCGGTCGAGGCGGCTAGGCTACCCGTCCCGCTAAACCCGCCGGCTTACGCTCTGGTTCGTCGAGCTCCACCCGGCAACGCGGGTGCGACTAGCTACGCCCTGACGCCGAGGCATAACCCGCCTCAACGCCAGGGCTAGGCTAGTCGACCCGCTAAACCCGCCGGCTTACGCTCTGGTTTTTACACACTGCGCTTGCGGAAGCTCAGGTAGGCGATCACGGTGAACAGCGCCGTGTAGGCCAGCGAGCCGACAATCATCACCGGCGTCGAAAGGTGGGTCATTTTGCTGTAGGTCTCATTAGTTACCTGGCTGCCGACCATCAGGAAGGTGAACGGGTTCCATTTGAGAAATTCCCACTTATCGATCAGTGCAATGAAAATGCCCGAGGCGATGTTCATCAGGAAGTAGCCGACAATCCCGGTAGAAACAGCCGCGGCGTTACTCTTGAGCAGCGTCGAGAGCAGCAGCACGACGGACAGCAACAGCAGGCTGACCAGGAAGAAGCCGATCACGCTGATGCCGTAAGTCTCCCAGTTGGCGTGTTTGCCAACCACCTTGAGCCAGTCGTACTTGCCGGTGGTCACAGACAGCACCACGGTGACAATCGTGGCGATGGCCTGCAGGATGAACAGGTACAAGACCATGGTGATCACCTTGCTGACGAAGACCTGGCTGCGGTAATACTTGCGGTACAGGAGCTGCTTCATCGTGCCGAACTGGAACTCCTGCGCAACCACACTCGCGGTGGCCGCGACGGCCAAAATGATGACCAGACTGCCGCCCATAAAGTCAAGGGATACGAGGTCGCCAAGCGTGAAGAGGCCCGGGTTGGCCATCCGGACGATGGCGAAGACAATCTGCAAGGCGACCATGATGCCGATGGCGATCCAGGTGCCGGTTTTATGAAAAAGCTTGTAAAATTCCTGTTTGATCAACGTCCCCATGGTTAAGCCTCCTTCTTGTCTTTTTGGACCATGTCGAGGAAGGATGCCTCGAGGTCGCGCGTCTTCTGGTCGACGGCGGTGATGGCCACGCCGTGCTGCACCAGCGCGTAAAGCGCCTGGTTCAGGGTGCCTTCTTCTTCGTTGTCCTTGATCACCACGTTTTGACCGTTTTGCGTGAAGGCAACGTTGGCCGTGGCCAAGGCGGCCTTGGCCTGGTCGAGGTTGCCGGTGGTGATCTCGTAGGTCACGCCACCGTCATGCGCGAGCTCGGCCATGCCGGTTTCCCGCACGATGTGGCCGTGGTTGAGGATCAAGACGTCATCGGCGACCTTCTCAAGCTCCGACAGGATGTGGCTGGAGATCAGGAAGCTGGTGCCGTTGGCCGCCATTTTGCGAATGATGTCGCGCAGGTCCTTGACCGCCTGCGGATCCAGGCCGTTCATCGGCTCGTCTAGGATGACCAGCTTGGGCTGGTTGACCAGCGCCTGGGCGATGCCAAGCTTTTGCTTCATGCCCAGCGAGTAGAGCTTGGCCTTGCGGTTGATGTAGGTCCCCATGCCCAGCGCGTCGACAATGTCTTTGATATTGGCGGCCTTGTTGTGCTTGTCGGCGAACAGCTCGAGGTGCTGCTGGCCGGTCAAGAACGGGTAGATGCCCGGGTACTCGATCAAGGCCCCGACCTTGCGCAGCGCCTGGTGGCTGGTGATGGACACCGGTTGGCCGGCGATCTCGACGCCACCGCCGTTGACCGGAATCAGCCCTAAGATGGCCTTCATGATGGTGCTTTTCCCCGCGCCGTTGGGGCCGACCAGCCCCGCCACGTGCCCTTCCTCAACGAAAAAGTCGACACCGTGCAGAACCTGCTTGCTGCCGAACGATTTGTCGAGGTGGTCGACTGTCAAAACTGTGCTCATATTACTCCTCCTCCGTTGTGCCGGCCCCGCGTGACGGGCCCGGCGCGTTGATGTGGCGCCGCCACCGGTCCGGCCGGCGGCGGTTCACATTGTGAATAGCATAACACGTTAAGTCCCTGCCGCATCCGCCTTGGGATGGAGATTCCAGGGGCTATCGTGCTTTAGTATACGGCTAGGACCAAGCCGACGCACGAACAGTTCCGTCACATGGGCCACGACCAAAAAGCGCTCACCCCAGCCGCTGCCGAGGTGAACGCAAATTTGGGCCGGCCGCTAATCTTCGAGACAAGCGCCGATTCCGGCAGCCGGTCCTGGCCGCCACCGCGCTACGCGTTCATCCGGGTCGGTGCCGCCGGTCACCGGCCGCCCCAGAGCATGAACGGCACCATCACAATCAGCGCCAGCACCAGGGCGACGGCGCCAAACACCACCACGATCAGCGTCGTCTGCCAGAAGTTGCGCCACTTGCTGCGCCTGGCTCGCAGGGCCGCGATGTCGCCGTTTTGCTCGTAGGCGATGATCTCCCGATAGGTTCGCACGTCGGCTTTGTGCTTGAGGATCTCCAGGTGAGTAGCCGGCACCATCGCCGCCACCCAGAGCAGGCCGGGAACCAGCCACCACCACGGAGCCCCCATGAACGCGGTCAGACCCATCGACACGATGGCCGCCGCCAGTAGTCCCAGCATCCACTTGACATCCCGCGTCGAGCGAGCGGTGAACACTTTTTGCTTCATTGCCGAAACATCTCCTTTGACTAAGTCGTCGAGGGAGGTGTGAAACAACACACTCAGCAAAAGCAGGTTCTCGATGTCCGGGTAGTGGCGGTCGTTCTCCCAGTTCGAGATGGTCTGCCGCGACACGTACAGCTTCTCCGCCAGCTGATCCTGGGTCAAGCCCAGGTCCTGGCGATGCGCTTGAATCTGCTTGCCAATCTGCATGCCTCGCCCTCCTCTCGCCATCATCATCGCAGGAACAAGCAAAGTGTACCATCAAAGCCCTGCCGCCGCGTGTCAAAAGCGTTGGACGCGGCCGTATTTCCCGGGAAATAAACGTCTCAAACGAATGAAATTTAGAATCGCGGTGTAAACCGCCCTTTAGGACACTTTGCTAAATCAGTATTATATAATGTTCTGATGGAATGTGCCACAAACGTGCCACCCCACGAAAAAAGAGAAGCGTTGATGTGAACCCCCAAGTTTGGACAACAATCCAAATCTGGGGGTTTTATTATGGTCAAATTCGACTTAGATTTTCGTATCAAGGCTGTCACTGCCTACTTGAACGGCATGAGTTCTGCGAGTGTTG
>NZ_BAAGBJ010000010.1:0-105393 GCF_054785075.1 Lacticaseibacillus suihuaensis
TCTTTGGTCGGGACGATGAACAGGAAGCCGTGTGGTGTCCTGTTTGTGTGCTGAAAACTAAATGGTATAGAAAAAGGAGCTGGCAGGCAAGTAGCCTATCAACTCCAAATATCGTAGCGCCTTTTTTGTCGTCTGGGCGGCTCAGTCGGCGTAACGCGCCTGGATGAACAGGTCGCCTTGCAGGCGCAGCCAGCGGCTGCCGTTGGCTGCGGTCACGCTGGCGACGGCCATCACCCGGTCGCCGTCGCTCAGCCGCAGCGGCGCGACGTCACCGTACGGCGCCAGCCACTGGGTGACGCCATGGGGGCCGCAGGTGATGGTCACGCCCTGCCGCGCGGTCGTTTCGGTGTAGGCGAACTTCGCTTCGGGCTGAGGCACCGGGGCCTGGGCCAGGCGGTAGGGGTTGGCGCTTTGCGGCCTGGTGTCAGCGGCGGTCAGCCACTGGGCGCCACCGATGTTGAGCCACACCTGGCCGCTGCTTTCTCTGGCCATCGCGAACACGCGCCAGAAGGTGTGGGCCGGCAGCTTCGTGGCCAGCGGCTGGTTGAAGTCGGGCTGGGCGAAGGTGGCCTTGGCCGACATCAGCTCGATGAAGGCCGCGGCCGGCGGGGTGCCGGGCGTCAGCCGGGCCAGGTCGTAGCCGAAGGTCACCTTCTGGCTGGTTTCGGTGAAGTGGCCGGTTTGGGTCTGGACATCGGCGTGAGCCGCGAGCTCGGGCAGCGCCTGCGTGGTGAAGACCGCGTTCAGCTTGCCAATCAAAATCTCGGGGTTGGCCAAGAGGCGACCGCCTTCGTCGCGGTGATACACCACCACCGGGGCCGCGACGCGAGGGAGGTAGCGGTAGCAGATGACGTGCGGCGCGGCCGGAAACTGGGTGATGAAGCCGTCGATGCCGGTCAGCACGAAGCCTGGAATCAGCGGCACGTCGATGGCGACGGGCTCGCCGCTGGCGCCGTGCAGCACTTGCGGCGGCGCCAGCGTCCGGCCCTCGCGATCTTCAAACCGCACGGTCAGCCGCACCCGCGCCGCGGTAGGGCCGGTCACCGCCGGCACCGCCGACCGTGGCGGTACTGGGGCCGCTGGCGCTGGTGCGGCCGGTTGCCGCCCCGGTAGTTTGGGTTTTTGCGTCGGGGCCAAAACCGGCGTCGGGCGCAGCCAGGCCCGTAACTTGGCGAATAATCCCATGCTTGCCTCCTTGAGAACAAACAACGCCGGCCGAAGCCGACGTCGTTAGTGCTTCGGCCGCAGCGTGACTTCGGCCAGCTTATCGCCGCGAATCACCGTGGCGTCGTTGAACGCGACGCCGCAAAGCTTCTCAAGCGCAAAGGCAATCTCGGCGTCCTTGATGTTGCGGGTGTCGCTGGTGAACAGCAGCTCGTCGTGCGTGGGGGCCTTGGTGAAAATGACCGTCACGTTGCCCAGCGAGTAGACCTTGATGTAGGTCGCATCGGTGTGGGCAAGCTGTTGGGTGACTAAGTGCGGGTAACTGTTGGTGATGTCGATCAAACGCATATCGTGTACCCCCGTTCTTTTATCTACTTTCATTATAAAAGACTTCGCCGCGAAATACTACATCTGCGGCGCCGGCCGGACAGTTTCTGTCACGGTTGGGGGCCAGACGGTGGGGTGTGCCGATCGCGGGCGTTATTTTGGCGGCTCAGGCGCGGTCCTCTGGGGCAACGGCGCGGATCACCTTGCAAGGGACGCCGGCGGCCATCACGTTGGCCGGGACGTCCTTGGTGACCACGCTGCCGGCGCCAATCACCGTGTTGCGGCCGATGGTGACGCCTGGCAGCACCTTGACGCCTGTGGCGATCCACACGTTGTCTTCGATGGTGATCGGGTGGGTAAACTCCAGCCCCTGGATGCGTTCCGGCACGTTTTGCGAGTGGGTCTCGGTAATCAAGGCGACGTCCGGGGCGATGAACACGTTGTCGCCGATGGTAATCTTGCCGCTGTCCATCAGCCGGCCGTTCACATTCATGAAGAAGTTGTCGCCGACTACGGTGTTGGTGCCATAGGTGGTGAACAGCGGCTGCTCGATCACGCAGTTGGCGCCGACGTGGCCCAAAAGCTCCCGCAAGGCCGCGGTGCGTTCGGCCTTTTGCAGCGGGTGGAGGTGGTTGTAATCGTACAACCGGCGGGTCGTCGCCTCGCGTTCGGCCGTCAGCGCGGCATCGTTGGGCTGGTACAGCTCACCGGCAAAGGACTTTTCTTTCTCGGACTTGGTCATGATGGACACTCCTTTGAATTGGCTTTCTTTTCGATTGTCGCACGTCTCAAAGTCAGCGACAAGGGCGTCGGACGGGTTCCTGGCAGGTCGCCGTAAGCCAACCACTATTTAGTTTGACAAACTAGCGGGACGGGCGTATTCTGCACTAGTCAGGCTGACTAACTAGGAGGCAACATGAAACAGACACAACTGCTGCGCGGGGTTTTGGAAGGCTGTGTGTTGGCCATCATCGCCAGGCGGTCGACTTACGGCTACGAGCTGATGCAGGCGCTGCACGACTACGGGTTCACCTCGATTGTCGGCGGGACGCTGTACCCCATGCTGGCCAAGCTCGAGGCCAGTGGGGACTTGCGTGGCGTCCAGCAGGCCTCGCCGGACGGCCCGATGCGCAAGTACTTCACGCTGACGACGCAAGGTGCAAAGACGCTGGCGGCTTTTCAGGCGGATTGGGCTAGCTTTGGGGCCCAGGTGGCCCGGGTGATGGCCGACACCAAGGAGGATCAAGATGACAAGACGAGATGACGAAGCGCAGCTCGATGCGCTGCAAAACGCACTGCACCCGCGACCGGGCCGCGGTGATGGCCCAGCTGCTGGCGCTGGCGCAGGACCTGCAGTCGGCTGAGGCGGCCGGCGAGTCGGCCCAAGCCTACTTCGGCCAGGATCCGCAGGGGATGACCAAGGCAATTTTGCGCGAGTTGCCCCTGCGGCCCTGGCGGTTTTGGCTGCGCGGTGGGGCCGTGGTCACCGGGCTGGGGTGGCTGATGATGCTGCTGGCTGCCGCCGGCCGCCAGCCGGTGCTTGCGCTGCACCTGGGGGCAGCCGGCGGGATGGTTGCCATCACGGTGGCCGTCGTCGCCTTGCTTGCGCGTTGGGCCGCGTCCGTCGCCTTCACCCAAGGCCATGGCTGGTTCGGAACGGGTGCCGCGCTGGCGGCGCTTGGCGGCGGCTGGCTGGGTGTGGCCGTGGCCCTGATGGTGTGGCAGCCAGGGCCAGCGGTGGCCGTCTTAGTGCCTTGGGACCTGGTGCTGATTGCCGTCAGCTGCGCGGTGGCGCTGGGGTGGCTCGGGTGGGTGGCCGTTCACCATCACATGCTGGGGGTGCTTGCGCCGGAGATGCTGTTGCTGGTGATGTTTGCCATCAACGCGCTGGTGCGGCAGTTCAACCAAGACCGCGGCACGGCGTTGACGGCTGGGCAGACGTTGTGGTTGGTGGGGGTGTGGGGGACGCTATTGATCGCCTACCTCGCCGCCAGCGCCTGGGTAGGGCGGCGGTCGCACCAGGCCGCCCGGCACGGCCGCAGGTGACAGACCAGTCGGCCACGCGAGACCGTTAGCGAGACTTGGCGCAACGGCCGAACCCGCTTGCAAGCGGCCGGCAATCGTTGGCCGAGTCTAGCCGAACGCCAAAAAAGCCGGCAGCCGTCTGATGACGGTTGTCGGCTTTCGCGTGGCGCTAGGCGCCGGCCTCTGAAATGGCGATTTCGCCGTTGTTGATGCGGGCCTCCAGTGCCTTGGCCTGCGGGTGGTCGAGGTAGAAATCGGCGACGCGGTCTTCAATCTGCTCCTGGATGACGCGGCGCAACGGCCGGGCCCCCATGGCGGGATCGTAGCCCAAGGTGACCAGCTTCTCCTTGACCGGGTCGGTGACGTGAATCGTCAGGCCCTGATCGTGGATATTGGCGTTGGTCTGGTCGATCATGAGCGACACAATCTTGAGCAGGGACTCCTTGGTCAGCGGCTTGAATTCGATGATATCGTCGAAGCGGTTCAGGAATTCAGGCTTGAAGTAGTTGCCCAGCTGGCCCAAGACGCTCTTGGTGGTGCCGTTCAAAGACGCTCCGAAGCCCACGTTGGCCTCGGCGTCGGTCGAGCCGGCGTTGGAGGTCATGATGATGATGGTGTCCTTGAAGGAAACGGTGCGACCCTGGCTGTCGGTCAGGCGGCCGTCGTCCAGAATCTGCAGGAACATGTTCATCACATCCGGGTGGGCCTTTTCGATTTCGTCCAGCAGAATCAGGCTGTACGGGTTGCGCCGCACCTGCTCGGTCAGCTGGCCGGCTTCTTCGTAGCCGACGTAGCCCGGAGGGGAACCGATCAGCTTAGACACGCTGAACTTTTCCATGTACTCCGACATGTCGAAGCGAATCATCGCTTCCTGGGAGCCGAAGAGTTCCTTGGCCAGCTGCTTGGCCAGCTCGGTCTTGCCGACGCCGGTGGGGCCGACGAACAGGAAGCTGCCGATCGGGCGGCCGGTCTTGTTGAAGCCGATGCGGTTGCGGCGAATGGCACGGGCGACCTTGTCGACGGCGTCGTCTTGGCCGATCACGTTGGCCTCGAGGTGCGGGGCCAGGTCCTTGAGCTGCTGGGCCTCTTGGTTGCGCAGCTCACCGACCGGGATGTTGGTCTTTTGCTCGACAATCTGCTCCATGTCCTTATCGGTCACGGTTGGGGTGTCGGCGTTGGCGTCCTGCTTTTGCTGGTCTTGCATCTTCTGAAGCTTGGTGACCTGGTCGCGGTAAAACGCGGCCTTTTCGTAGTCCTCTTGCTTCAGCGCGGCCTGCTTTTGCTTTTCGGCGTCGTCAATCTTGGCCTGCACGGTCTTGGGATCGGCCACGGTGATGGTCAGGTTCTTGCGCGAGCCGGCCTCATCCAGCAAGTCGATGGCCTTGTCGGGCAAGAAGCGGTCTTGAATGTAGCGGCTGGACAGGGTGACAGCGGCCTGAATCGCGGCCGGCGTGTAGGTGACGTGGTGGTAATCCTCGTAGCGCTTTTGGATGCCTTCGAGGATCTTGACGGTTTCGGCCTCGGTCGGCTCGTCGACGGTGACGGGCTGCAGGCGCCGGGCCAAGGCGCTGTCTTTTTCAATCTGGCGGTACTCGTTGTTGGTGGTGGCGCCGACCAGCTGCATCTCGCCACGCGCCAGCGCCGGCTTGATCACGTTACCGGCGTCCATGCCGCCTTCCGCGTTGCCGGCCCCGACGATTTCGTGAATCTCGTCGATGAACAAAATGACGTTGGGACTCTTCTTCAGCTCGGTCAACAGCTGCTGCATGCGCTGCTCGAACTGGCCGCGAATGCCGGTGCCTTGCACCAGCGACACGACGTCGAGCTGGATGACCTGGCGCTCTTGCAGCTTGGCCGGCACGTCACCGTTGGCGATCTTCAGGGCGAGCCCCTCGACCACCGCGGTCTTACCGACCCCGGCCTCACCGATCAGCACCGGGTTGTTCTTGGTGCGACGGTTCAGGATTTCGATCACCCGGGCGATTTCGGCGTCGCGGCCAATCACGGGATCAATCTCACCGTTTTTGGCCTTGTCGGTCAGGTTGACCCCGAACTGCGCGAGCACGCTGTTGCCGCCGCCGCGGTTGTTGTTGCCGCCGCGGCCGGCCTGCGTCGGCGGGGTCTGTGCGGTTGGGGATTCGGGCTGGCCCGAATTTTGCCCCTGGCTCATCGCCTTGAACAGGTCGTCAAGGCTGTTGAAGCCGAAGGGGTCGTTGCTTGCATTGGTTGGATTCATAGAACCTCCTGCTTGCGCCTTGAGCTGCTGGTAGCAGTTTTGGCACAGGTTGATCTCTTGGCGTTGACCATTCACGCTGGTGTACAGGTGAATGGTCGCTGGATTTTGATGGCAGTTCTCACAGAGCATCGCGATCACGACCTTTCTTTGTGGGGGGAGCCCCCCTTGTCAAAAAAAGCTTTGACCTTTATTGACCAAGGACTAGTATACAACAGCGGGTTAAATTTGCAAGCACTCTAATGCCGAGAGTGCTAAAAAATTTGACGAAACCCTTTTCTTATCGGTTTTGATTGCGGTTTCACTCGCATAATGCTAGCATAATCTTGTACGTCAAAGCGCGTCAACTTCAAAGGCTGGCGCTTTAAAGGAGGCAGGCGAATGGCACCGGACTACCAGCAGCTGATGGACGAGTTACGCGCAGGGTCGCGCAGCGAAATCGAGGTGACCCCGGAAACTTTCGGGGCGTTTCGGACCGCTTGGACCGACTATCCCAACCGCGACGAGATCGTGGGGCAGGCCAAACGCGGCGGTAACATCGTCTACCGTTACAAATCCGGGTCGGGAGATTAAAAAGCGACTTCAGACTTGCCGTGAAAACGGAATGATGGTAAGGTTTACAAGAGATAGAATTGTCCATTCTATTCGGAAAAGACTTTTTATGCGAAGGAGCAGATTACTCATGGAAAAACGCGAATTTAATGTCATTGCAGAAACAGGGATCCACGCACGTCCGGCTACCCTTTTGGTTCAGGCCGCAAGCAAGTTCAACTCCGACATCAACTTGGAATACAAGGGGAAGAGCGTCAACTTGAAGTCCATCATGGGCGTGATGTCCCTGGGCGTTGGCCAAGGTGCCGACGTGACCATCTCCGCTGAGGGTGCCGACGAAGCCGATGCCATCAACGCCATCGAAGAAACGATGAAAAAGGAAGGTCTGTCTGACTAATGACAAAGCAACTCAAAGGGATCGCTGCTAGTGACGGCATCGCAACTGCGAAGGCCTACATGTTAGTGCAACCCGATTTGTCATTTTCTCAGTCTACAATTGAAGATCCAGAAAAAGAAATCGACCGTTTGCACGACGCACTAGACCAAAGCAACGGCGAGCTGAAGATTATCCGCGAAAAGGCGGCGGAGTCACTGGGTGAGGAAGAGGCGCAAGTCTTCGACGCACACATGATGATTCTGGCAGATCCGGAGTTCACCGGCGCGATCGAATCGAAAATCAAAGACGACAAGGTCAATGCTGAAACCGCACTGAAGTCGGTTTCCGATATGTTCATCGCCACCTTCGAGGCGATGGTCGACAACCCGTACATGCAAGAACGCGCCGCGGACATCCGCGACGTGGCCACCCGTATCCTGGCCCACTTGCTTGGCCGGCCGCTGCCGAACCCGGCGCTGATCGACTCCGAGGTCATCGTGGTTGCCCACGACCTGACCCCATCCGACACGGCGCAGCTCAACAAGAAGTACGTCAAGGCGTTCGTCACCGACATCGGTGCCCGCACCGCCCACTCCGCGATTATGGCCCGCTCCCTTGAGATTCCAGCCGTTGTTGGGACTCAGGAGATCACGACCAGCGTCAAGGAAGGGCAGCTTTTGACCGTTGACGGCTTGACCGGCGACATCACCATCGACCCAAGCGAGGCGCAGGTCGCGGCATCCGAGAAGGAAGCCAAGGCATACGCGGATCAAAAGGCCGAATGGGCGCTGCTCAAAACCGCCAAGTCCGTGACCGCCGATGGCAAGCACTTCGACATCGCCGCTAACATCGGCACGCCCAAGGACCTCGATGGGGTTTTGGCCAACGGCGCCGAGGCGATCGGCTTGTACCGCACCGAATTCCTGTACATGGACTCCGCAGAACTGCCGACGGAAGACGATCAGTTCGAGGCCTACAAGAAGGTTCTCGAAACGATGAGCCCGAAGCCGGTGGTGGTGCGCACCATGGACATCGGTGGGGACAAGCACCTGCCGTACCTGCCGCTGCCAGAGGAGCAAAACCCATTCCTGGGTTACCGCGCGATTCGGATTTCGCTTGATAAGCAGGACATCTTCCGCACCCAGCTGCGCGCCTTGTTGCGCGCTTCCGCGTTCGGTGAACTGCGCATCATGTTCCCGATGATCGCCACGATTCAGGAATTCGAAGCCGCCAAGGCTATTTTCCTGGAAGAAAAGGGCAAGCTGGTGGCCGACGGCGTCAAGGTTTCCGACAGCATCCAACTGGGGATGATGATCGAAATCCCGGCTGCCGCGGTCCTGGCCGACCAATTCGCCAAGCACGTCGACTTCTTCTCCATCGGCACCAACGACCTGATCCAATACACCATGGCCGCTGACCGCGGGAACGAGCACGTGTCCTACCTGTACCAGCCTTACAACCCGTCCATCCTGCGCCTGATCAAGAACGTTATTGACGCGGCACACAAGGAAGGCAAGTGGGCCGGCATGTGTGGGGAAGCCGCCGGTGACCCGATCATGGTCCCAATCCTCTTGGGGATGGGCCTGGACGAGTACTCGATGTCTGCGACCTCTGTACTTAAGATTCGCAGCCTGATGAAGCGGCTGTCCACCGCGGACATGGCGGAGTTGGCCGACAAGGCGCTCAACGATTCCATTTCCAACGACGACAACAAGAAATTAGTCGAGGCCTACACCAAGTAGGTCGCGGTAAGAGCCCGGAGACGGGCTCTTTTTTTTGGATTCGCAGCGGTGAGCTTATAAATTGACGGCCGTGTTGGCAGGGCTTACACTGGGTTCAGATGATTATCCAAAGGGCGGGGAAGGCACTGCGTCGCAGCACCTGTCATGCCACTGCCTCGGGGGAAGGTCCGGAGCATAAGCATCTCCAGTACCCCCACTCATACCAAGTCGAACCCGACTTTCAACACACGTGTTTTCGCGTAACGGCGCCTTATGTGGGCCCGAATACCAGGGTGTGGACCACCATCCACCTGCCGCTAAGTGCCGCGCCTACCTGCAACGCGCAGGGTAGCTGCGGAGCGGCACTGACAGGGGGCTTGTTCGGATTGAGGCGGCGCCGTCTGACCGCGTCGCGAGCCGACCACAAGAAATTGCAACCAACATCCAAAATACCGAGGCTGCCGCGGGGGGAACCCCCAGCGGTGGCTTCGGCGCGTCCGGCGCCAGAGCGTGGCGTCGGTTTTTGCATCGCCAGGCTTATCCCGCAAATTCGCGAGTTTGCGACACATCATGTCACGGCCAACCGGTATTCTAAATCATGAACAGAGACGCACATCGCATGGTTGCCGCGCAACCGGAAAGGACCATCACATGACAGACTTCATCAAGCGTTTTAACCAAGAGGACTCCTTTGCCATCTGGCCGACGCCACCGGCCGGTACCGACCTGACCACCCAGGTCGCGCGTAACGCGGCCTTCAAAGCGGCCTATCAGCCGGGCTACCCGGCCGCCGAACTGGCCGCGCTCGATGCGCTGAGCGACGAGGCGTGGGCCGCCAAGATGGCCGCCGTGCGGTACGTGCTGGTCGGCCTGAACCCGGGCAACGCCGGCACGGCCGGCCACTTCAGCAATTTCCACGGCGCCGCCAAGAGCAACGACGCCAACCTCGCTGCTGTGGTGTCTGGTACCCCGGTGTGGGGGGCCTTCATGACCGACCTGTCGCAGACGGTAGAAAGCGACTCGAGCAAGGTCCGTGTCACGCCGGCCGACGTCGCCGCCTTGTACCAGCACCTCGATGCGCTGGGCATTCCCCAAGACGCGGTGGTGATCGCGCTGCACAGCGCGGTGGCCAAGGCGTTAGGCAAGGCCTCGGCCCAGGCGCTGCGGCCATTTGACGCCGCCACGCAGGTGATCCCGCACTACTCCTACCTGTATCATAACCCGATCACCTCCTCCCAAAAGGCGCGTCGCACCATCGAGGCGCTGAGCGGCATGGCCGACTGACGCGACCGCGGCGGGTTGGCGAGCCAAAAGCGTTTGACAGCGCATACAGGCCGGGCTACACTTGATTGGTGGGGTCGGCCGCAAGTTGTGCTGACCAATCAGACGCAGGAGGACACGAACATGGAATTAGCAGTGATTGATATCGGTGGGACGACCATCAAGTTTGCCCGCTGGGACGGCACGACGCTTCAGGACCGGCACGCCGCCGGCACCCCGGTCGACCTCGAAGGGTTTTACACCTTGCTGAGCACGGAGGTCGCGCAGATGAAAAAGCGGGGGCCGCTGGCCGGCGTCGCGATTTCCTCACCCGGGGCTGTCAACCAGGCGACCGGTGTGATTGAAGGCGCCAGCGCCTTGCCGTACATCCACAACTTCGAAATCGTGCCCGAGCTTGAGCGCCGCTTTGGGCTGAAGGTCGCGATCGAAAACGACGCGAACTGCGCGGCCCTGGCTGAGGTCGACAGCGGCGCGGCGGCCGGCAAGTCGCGCGTGGCGGTGCTGGTTTTGGGCACCGGCGTCGGTGGCGCCATCATCGCCGACGGTCACATTGAGCACGGCCACCACCTGCTGGGCGGGGAGTTCGGCTACATGATGCAAAACGGCCGCACCCTCAGCGAGCAGGGCACGGCGGTGTCCGTCGGCAAGGCCTACCGCGAGGAAAGCGGGGAGAACCTGTCGGGCAAGGACGTCTTTGACCGCGCAGACGACCACGACCCGCTGGCCGTCAAGCTGACCGAGGCCTTGTACCAAAGCCTGGCCGAGGCGATTTTCAATCTTCAGTACAGCTTTGACCCCGAAGTGTTCCTGATCGGCGGCGGCATTTCGCGCAACCCCGCGCTGCTGCCCGGGATTCGCCGGCACATCGCGCAGGTGATGGCCTATGTCAAAATTGCGGACGTCACCCCGCAGGTCGAAAGCTGCAAGTACCTGGAGGCGGCCAACCTGATGGGTGCGATTGCCAACTTCAAACAGCGCTACGCCGACTGAGCGTGGCAGAGCCGAGTGATCGGCTCTTTTTTTTACCTGCAATGGACTGTCGCGATACGGCACCACGACCGACTATCCATTTATAAACCCGAACATTAAAATCATTATTAAACCAAATCGTTCCTAAACAAGGTTGAAAACGCGAACCGTCCATGATAAACTCAAGGCAACTTATGAAAGCGGGTGACAGCTATGACCGTGGCGATTGTCATGGGGTCGGTGTCCGATTGGCCGACCATGAAGGAGACTGCAGCACTGCTCGATCAGCTTGGGATTACCTACGTCAAGCGGGTGATCTCGGCCCATCGAATGCCCGAGACGCTGGCGCAATTCGCGCAAGGTGCGCGGAAAGCCGGACTCTCGGCCATCGTCGCCGGAGCCGGCGGGGCGGCCCATCTGCCCGGGATGCTGGCGGCCAACACGACGCTGCCGGTGATCGGGGTTCCCATTAAAACCCGAACATTGAACGGCGTCGACTCCCTGCTGTCCATTGTCCAGATGCCAAGCGGGGTGCCGGTCGCGACCATGGCCATCGGTGAGGCGGGGGCCAAGAACGCCGCGCTGTTCGCCGCCAGTCTGCTCAGCGTCACCGACGCGGCGGTGGCTCAACGCCTGGCCGCCTTCCGGACCGCGCAGACCCAGGCGGCGGAAGAAAGCGAGGCGGCGATTCTTGACTAAGGTGATTGTGCCCCCGGCCACCATCGGCATTGTTGGTGGCGGTCAGCTCGGCCGGATGCTGGCCTTGGCCGCCAAGGCGATGGGTTACACGGTCGGCGTTTTGGACCCGACGCCGCAAGCGCCGGCCGGTCAGGTGGCGGATTTTCAGGTGACCGCCGATTTTGCCGACACCGCGGCGCTTGAGCGGCTCGCCCAGGCCAGCGATGTGCTGACCTACGAGTTTGAAAACGTCGACCTCGCGGCCCTGGAAGACGCCCAGCGCTTCGCCGCACTGCCGCAGGGGACCCGACTGTTGGCCATCACGCGCGACAGGCTGAGCGAGAAAACCTTTCTGCAGGAACACGGCATTCCTACCGCCAAGTTCGCCAGCGTCCCGAATGCCGCCGCCTTGATTCCGGCCATTCACCGGGTGGGGGTGCCAAGCATCCTCAAAACCGCGACCGGCGGCTATGACGGTCACGGCCAGGTCGACATCTTGGGCTTTGATCAGCTGGAGGCGGCCAAGGCCCTGGCGGCCGAGACGCCCTGCATTCTGGAGGAGCGCTTGGAGTTTCGCCGCGAGCTGTCCTTGATGGTGACGCGCGACGGTTCGGACCGGGTGCGGTGTTTCCCCATCGTCGAGAACCGCCACGCCCAGCACATTTTGCACGAGACCCTGGCGCCGGCGCCGGGACTGGCACCGGCCCTGGCCCAGCAGATTAACGGGCTTGCGACCACCATCGCCAACGCGCTGGACCTGCGCGGGGTGCTGGGCATCGAGCTGTTTGAAAGCACCACCGGAATCGTGGTCAACGAGCTGGCGCCGCGGCCGCACAACTCGGGGCACTACTCAATTGAGGCCTGCAACCTGTCGCAGTTTTCCGCCCACATCCTGAGCATCTGCGGCCTGCCGCTGCCGCAGATCACGCTGAACACCGAGTCGGTGATGCGCAACCTGCTGGGGGCCGACCTGGCGGCGGCGCGGCTGGCTTGGCCCAAGCACCCGGAGTGGCACCTGCACGATTACGGGAAGGCACAGGCGCGGCCCGGCCGAAAAATGGGTCATATCACGGTGTGTGGCGGAACGTTAGAGACGCGACTGAAGGCGGTGGCCTTCGAGGAGGACAATTGTGAAAACTGAGTTACTGTACAGCGGGAAGGCCAAGCAGATGTACGCGACGGAGGACCCGACGGTGCTTTGGGTCGAGTACATGGATCAGGCCACGGCCCTGAACGGGAAGAAGAAGGTTCAGATTGAAGGCAAGGGCGCCTTGAACCGCCAGATCTCAAGCCTGCTCTTTGAAGAGCTCAATGCCAACGGGTTTGCCACCCATTACCTCAAGACGCTGGATGCCAACACCATGCTGGTGCGGCGCGTTGAGATGGTGAAGCTGGAGGCCGTGGTGCGCAACTTTGCGTCGGGCAGCTTCGCCCGCAAGTTCCAGACGACCCCGCTGTTGCCGCTGCACCCGGCGGTTCACGAGTTTTACTACAAGTCCGACGCGTTGGACGATCCGTTCATCAACTCGGAGCAGGCGATCGCCTTGGGCCTGGCCGACGCGGCGACGATTGCCGAGATGCACCGCCAAAGCGACGCGGTCAACGCCTACCTGACGGCGCGATTCGATGGCATCGGCATCGACTTGGTCGACTTCAAGCTGGAGTTCGGCACCCTGCCGGACGGCACCCTGATCCTCGCCGACGAGCTGTCACCCGACAACTTCCGCCTGGTGGACCAGGCGACCGGCCAGTCGCTGGACAAGGATGTATTTCGCAAGGACCTCGGGCCGCTGCAGCCCGTTTACCAAGCCGTCTTGGACCGCCTGAAAGGAGCCCAACATGTATAAAGCTGAAATCGATGTGAGCTACAAGCCAAGCGTTCTGGATCCCAAGGCCGCGGTGATTCAAAACACCTTGCAGCGCCTGGGCCAGACCAACGTCCAAAGCGTGGTGGTGGGCAAGCACTTTGTCCTCACCCTGACGGCGGCCGATCAGGCGGCGGCCGAGGCGCAGGTCGATGCGATCTGCGACCAGATGCTCGCCAACGTGAACATGGAAAGCTACCGCTACACGGTGCAGGCGGTGACGGCATGAAGGCGGCGGTGGTCAGCTTTCCCGGCTCGAACTGCGACGACGACTTGATCTGGGCGCTTGAGACGGTTTGCCACCAAGCCGCGACTAAGGTCTTGGCCTCGGCCACGACGCTTGACGGCTTTGACCTGGTGCTGTTGCCCGGTGGCTTCTCTTACGGGGATTACCTGAGAAGCGGCGCCATTGCCAAGTTTGCGCCGATCATGGCCGCCGTGCGGGACTTCGCGGCGGCCGGCGGCTACGTGATCGGCATCTGCAACGGTTTTCAGATTCTGACCGAGGCGGGGTTGTTGCCCGGCGCCTTGCAGGCCAACACCTCACTTGAGTTTCGTTGCGCCCAGGCACCGTTGATCGTGGCCAACGCGGAGACGGCCTTTTCCAATGCCTACGCTGACGGCGCCACCATCACGCTGCCGATTGCCCACGGTGAAGGCAACTACTACGCCGACCCCGCCACGCTGGCCGCGCTTGAGGCCAACCACCAGGTGGTGTTTCGTTACGCCGATAACCCCAACGGTAGCCTGAACGACATCGCAGGCATCGTGAACGCCCAGGGGAATGTGCTGGGCATGATGCCGCACCCGGAACGGGCGGTGGAGGCGCTGCTCGGTGGCACCGATGGCCTGGGCGTATTCGACTCGCTGACGGCCGCAACGAAAGGAGAACCGCATGTCCAACACGCTTAGTCCAGAGGCGGTACAGGAACAAAAGCCATACTTGCAGTGGGGCCTGACCGAGGCGGAGTACAACCGTTACGCCGAGCTGCTTGGTCGACTGCCGACTTACACGGAAATCGGCCTGGCATCGGGCATGTGGAGCGAGCACTGCGCCTACAAGTACTCCAAGCCCGTGCTCAAGACCTTCTGGACCCACAACGACCGGGTGTTGATGGGTCCCGGCGAAGGCGCCGGGGTGATCGACATCGGCGAGGGCAAGGCCGTGGTGTTCAAGGCTGAAAGCCACAACCACCCGAGCGCCGTTGAGCCTTACGAAGGGGCGGCGACCGGTGTCGGTGGCATCATCCGCGACATTTTCTCCATCGGGGCCAAGCCGATTGCGGTGCTCGACGCGCTGGCCTTCGGCGACCCACAGGACCCGCACCAAAAACAGCTGATCGACGGCGTGGTCGCCGGCATCGGCGATTACGGCAACGCGATCGGCATCCCCAACCTCGGCGGCGAGGTTCGCTTCAGCGCCGCCTACACCCACAACCCGCTGGTCAACGCGATGTGCGTCGGCGTGATGGACAAGGCCAAGATCCAAAAGGGGAAGGCCGCCGGCGTCGGCAACGCCTTGATCTACGTCGGGGCCAAAACCGGCCGCGATGGCATCAATGGCGCAAGTTTTGCCTCGGCCGAGTTCTCCGCGGAGGAGGCGGCCGACCGCTCGGCGGTTCAGGTCGGCGATCCGTTCATGGAAAAACTCGTGATGGACGCCTGCCTGGAGGTGACCCGCGATTACCAAGATCAGCTGGTCGGAATGCAGGACATGGGCGCCGCCGGGCTGGTTTCCTCGACGGTTGAAATGGCGGGTAAGGCCAACTCCGGCATGGTGTTGGACCTCGACTTGATTCCCCAGCGCGAGCCGAACATGACGCCTTTTGAGATCATGCTCAGCGAGTCGCAGGAGCGCATGATGCTGTGCGTTCAAAGCGGGGCGGAAGACGCGATTATCGCGGTGTTCAAGCGCTACGACCTGGATGCCGTGGTTTGCGGCCACGTCGAGTCCGGCCACCGCTACCGCCTGCTGCACCACGGCGAGGTCGTGTGCGACGTGCCGGTCAGCGCCTTGACCACGGATGCCCCGGTATACCACCAAGAAAGCCGCCAGCCGGCGCGGTTGGCTGACCCGGCGCCGCACTGGCAGCCGGTGATTGACAACGCCCAGGCCACGCTCGAGGCGCTGCTTCAAGACCCTAACGTGGCCGACAAACGCTGCATTTTCCGCCGCTACGACGCGCAGGTGCAGACCAACACGGTGCTTGCGCCAGGCGCCGACGCCGGGGTGGTGCGGGTTCGCGGCACCCACCGGGCGCTTGCGATGACGGCCGACTCCAACGGGCGCTACCTGGCCTTGGATCCCGCAATCGGCGGGGCCATCACGGTGGCCGAGGCCGCCCGCAACCTGGTGGCGACCGGCGCAGAACCTTTGGGCATCACCGACTGCCTGAACTACGGCGACCCGACCAAGCCCGAGATGTTCTACGAGCTGGCCGAATCCGCCAAGGGCATCGTCGCGGCCACCAAGGCGCTGAACACACCGGTGATTTCCGGCAACGTCTCGCTTTACAACGAGACCTCGGGGGTGGCCATCGACCCGACGCCGATGATCGGCATGGTCGGACTGATCGAAGACCTCACCGCAATCGGCACCCCGGGCTTCAAGCAGGCCGGTGATGGGATCTACCTGATCGGCGAGACGCAAGCCGACTTCGACGGGTCGCTGCTGCAGGTGCTTGAAACCGGCAGCGTGGCCGGCAGTCTGCGGCCACTGGACCTGGTCGCCGAAAAGCGCAATCAGGACCTGGTGCTGGCCGCAATCCGCGCCCATCTGACCACCGCGTCGCACGACGTGGCCGACGGCGGGCTGCTGGTGACCCTGGCCGAAATGAGCTTCCCCGAAGGTATCGGCGCGACGCTCGACGTCGCGCTACCGCAGGCCCAGCTCTTTGCCGAAAGCCAGGGCCGCTTCCTGGTGACGGTGCCGCAACACCACCAGGCGGCCTTTGAGGCACTGGCCGGCACGCTGGCCACGCGCATCGGTACCACTGGTGACACCGACCTGGTGGTGCAGGCGCTGGACGGCCGCGTGGCGGCACCGGTCGCGGCCTTGAAACAACTCAACTTGGAGGGACTTGCATGCCAGCTGAAGTGACCGAAGTCAAGAGCCTGAACGAGGAATGCGGCGTCTTTGGCATTTGGGGTGATCCCCACGCCGCGGCCATCACCCACCTGGGGCTTCACACCCTGCAGCACCGCGGCCAGGAAGGCGCCGGCATCGTCGGCAAAACCCCGGCCGGGCTGCGGCGCCACTATGGCTTTGGCCTGGTGTCCGAGGTCTTCGCCGACCCGGCCGACCTCAAGCAGCTGACCGGCACCGCCGCGCTGGGTCACGTGCGTTACGCGACGGCCGGCGGCGCGATTCTCGAGAACATTCAGCCGCTGCTGTTTCGCTTCTCCGACACCGCGATGGCGCTGGCCCATAACGGCAACCTGACCAACGCCCAGAGCCTGCGAGCGGCGCTAGAGGCCGATGGGGCCATTTTTCAGTCGACCTCGGACACCGAGGTGCTGATGCACCTGCTGCGCAGAAGCCCTGCCAGCACGGTCAAAGACCAGCTCAAAGACGCCCTTAACCAGGTTCACGGCGGCTTCGCCTTCGTGCTGTTGACCGAACAGGCGATGTACGCGGCGGTGGATCCCAACGGCTTTCGGCCGCTGGTGGTCGGTCGCCGGCCCGACGGCGGGGTGATTGTCTGCTCCGAAACCGCGGCGCTGACGGCGGTGGGAGCCGAATTCCTGCAGGACGTCCAACCCGGCGAGCTGGTCACCATCACCGATGCCGGCTGGACCACCGAGCCCTACACTGACCACACACAGCTTGCGGTGTGCTCGATGGAGTACATCTACTTCGCCCGGCCGGACTCCGAGATTCACGGCGTCAACGTGCATCAGGCCAGAGTCGCGATGGGGCGGCGCCTGGCGCAGGAACAACCGGCGCAAGGCGACATCGTCGTCGGGGTGCCGAACTCGTCTTTGTCGGCCGCCATCGGTTACGCCAGAGAAAGCGGCATTCCCTACGAGCTGGGACTGGTCAAAAGCCAGTACGTCGCGCGAACCTTCATTCAGCCGACCCAGGCGCTGCGGGAACGCAGCGTTCGGCTGAAGCTGTCGGCGGTCAAGGCGGTGGTGGCCGGCAAGTCCGTCGTGCTGGTCGACGACTCGATTGTTCGCGGCACCACCGCGATTCAGCTGGTGCAGCTGCTCAAGGACGCCGGGGCGACCGCGGTTCACCTGCGCATCGCCAGCCCCCCGCTGCGCTTCCCGTGCTTTTACGGCATCGACATTCAGTCCACCAAGGAGCTGTTCGCGGCCAACCACAGCGTCGCCGAGATGAAGCAGGTGCTGGGTGTGGATTCGCTCGGGTTCCTGTCGGTGGCCGGGCTTGAGGACAGCGTGGCGCTTTCGACCACCGCGCCGAACGGCGGCCTGTGCGTCGCGTACTTCACCGGCGAGTACCCGACCGGGTTGGACGATTACGCCGCGAACCTGGCCAAAGAGCTGACGCACCTTTCGATCAACGTGAAGGAGGTTTTTGCATGAGCATCGATTACCGTCACGCCGGCGTCGACATCGACGCCGGGGCCGAGGTGGTCCGCCGCATCGCGCCGCTGGCCCGGGCCACGCAAAATGACAACGTCCTGGCCAACATCGGCGGCTTTGCCGCCGCTTACCGGCTGCCGACCGTGCCGGAGCCGGTGCTGGTGACGGCCACCGACGGGGTCGGCACGAAGCTCCTGCTGGCGCTACAGTGCGAGTCGCACGACACCATCGGCATCGACCTGGTGGCGATGGTCGCCAACGACCTGCTGGCCAGCGGCGCCAAGCCGCTGTTTTTCCTCGATTACCTGGCCACCGACGCCTTGTTGCCCGAGCGGGTCGAAACCATCGTGCGGGGCATCGCCTATGGCTGCAGTCAGGCCGGCATGGCCCTGATCGGCGGCGAAACCGCCGAGATGCCGGGGATGTACCCCCAGCAACACTACGACCTCGCCGGCTTCGCCGTCGGCCTGGCCAGCGCCGGTCGGCTGCTGCCGAGTCAAGTCGCGGCCGGCGACGTCTTGATCGGGCTGCCGTCCAGTGGGGTTCACAGCAACGGTTTTTCGCTGGTGCGTGAGCTTCTGGCGGAGACCAACCTGGGGAACCTGCCGCTGAGCGACGGGCGGGAGATGACCGCGGCGCTGTTGGCCCCGACCAAAATCTACGTCCAAGACGTCTGGCCGCTGATTGCCGCCGGACTGATCCACGGCGCCGCCCACATCACCGGCGGCGGCTTCACCGACAACGTGCCGCGGATGCTGCCCAGCCACCTGGCCGCCGCGCTCTCAGCCGGCGCCTGGCAGTGGCCGGAGCTGTTCTCGCGGCTTCAAGAGGCCGGCTCACTCAGCCTGGCGGAGATGCGCCGCACCTTCAATCTGGGCATCGGCATGGTGTTGGCGGTGGCGCCGCAAGACGCGAAGACGGTGCTGGCCCGGCTGCCCCATGCGGTGACCATCGGGCGCGTGGTGCCGCGCGACGGCCAGGGAGTGACGTGGACCGCATGAAAAAGCTGATCGTATTTGCCTCAGGCACCGGCAGCAACTTTCAGGCGCTGGCGGATCACCTGAGGACCCGCTCGGACGTCGCCATCGGTGCCTTGGTCTGCGACAAGCCCCACGCCGCGGTGATTGGCCGGGCCCAGGCGCTGGGCATTCCGGTGATTACTATCGACTACCGAGCCTACGCTAGCAAGGCGGCCGCCGAGCAGGCGCTGCTGTCGCGGCTGCCGGCCGCCGACTTGGTGGTGCTGGCCGGCTTCATGCGCATCGTCGGGCCGACGCTTTTGGCGGCCTTTCCCGACCGCATCATCAACCTCCACCCGGCGCTGTTGCCGAGCTTTCCCGGCCGCACCGGCATCGAAGACGCCTGGCGCTACGGCGTGAAGGTGACCGGCGTGACCGTGCATTACGTCGACGCCGGCATCGACTCGGGCCGCATCATTGCCCAGGCGCCGGTGGCGATTGCCGCTGGGGAGTCGCTGGCTCACCTGGAGGCGCGAATCCACGCGGTGGAGCACGACCTGCTGCCGCAGACTGTTGACCAACTCATTTTAAAAGGAGCGATTTGAATTGAAACGAGCCTTACTCAGTGTTTCCGACAAAACCGGCCTGGTGCCCTTCGCCCAGGGCCTACTAGACCGCGGCTTCACCCTGGTGTCCACGGGCGGCACCAAGCAGGCGCTGGCCGAGGCCGGACTTGCCGTGACCGCCGTTGAAGACGTCACCGGCTTCCCCGAAATGCTCGACGGGCGGGTCAAGACGCTCCACCCAAAGATTCACGCCGGTATTCTCGCCAAGCGCGACTCGGCCGCTCACATGGCGGCCTTGGCCGAGCATGACATCGCGCCGATCGACGTGGTCTGCGTCAACTTGTATCCCTTCGCCGAGACCATCCAGCGGCCCGGCGTGACGCGCGAACAGGCCATCGAGCAGATCGACATCGGCGGCCCGAGCGCCTTACGCGCGGCGGCCAAGAACGGCAACAGCGTCTGGGCGGTGGTGGATCCCGCGGATTACCCGGCGGTGCTGGCCGGGCTCGACGCAAAAGACGCCGAACTACGCGCCCAACTTGCCGCCAAGGTCTTTGCGGTGACGGCGGCCTACGACGCCCAGATTGCCGCCTACTTGAACCCAGAGCCGTTCCCGGCGCTGTATACCCCGACTTACCGCAAGCTCGAGGACTTGCGCTACGGGGAAAACAGCCACCAGCAGGCCGCCTTTTACGCCGCGCCGAACGCGCCTAAGGAATCGCTGGTCAACGCGGTGCAGCTGCACGGCAAGGCCTTGTCTTACAACAACATCCGCGATGCCGACGCGGCCCTGGCGATGCTCAACGAGTACCAGGCGCCGGCGGTGGTGGCGGTCAAGCACATGAACCCCTGCGGCATCGGGGTGGCCGAGACGATTGAGGCGGCCTGGGACAAAGCCTACGCGGCGGATCCCACCTCGATTTTCGGCGGCATCATCGCCTTGAACCGCACCGTCGACCTGGCGACGGCGACCAAAATGCACGCGCTGTTCCTGGAAATCGTGATGGCCCCGGCCTTTGACCCCGACGCCTTGGCGGTGCTGAGCAAAAAGAAGAACCTGCGCGTGATGACCGTTCAGCTGGCCGCGCCGGAGCCGTCTCACATCGAGGCCACGCCGGTCCTCGGCGGGGTGCTTTTGCAAACCACCGACGCTGCGGTTGAGGGGCCAGACGACGTGACCGTGGTGACCAAGGTGGCGCCAACGCCCGAGCAACTGCGGGCCCTCTTGTTTGGCCAGCAGGTGGTCAAGCACGTGAAGTCCAACGCCATCGTCGTGGTCAAAGACGGCCAGACGCTCGGCATCGGGGCCGGGCAGATGAATCGCATCGGCTCTGTTGAAATCGCGCTGAAGCAGGCGCAGGGCAACGCGAACTTCGCTGGTGCAGTGCTGGCCTCGGACGCGTTCTTCCCGATGGCCGACTGCGTGGAATACGCCGCCAAGCACGGCATCCGGGCGATTATTCAGCCCGGCGGCTCGATTCGCGATCAGGATTCGATCGATGCGGCCGACACGTACGGGATCGCGATGGTGGTGACCGGGGTGCGGCACTTCAGACACTAGGCGAAAGGACGGGCAAACATGGTCAACGTATTAGTCATCGGGTCCGGGGCGCGTGAGGCCGCCCTCGGTCGTGCGTACCTCGCCTCGCCTCAAGTCGATCGGGTCTACGTGGCCCCGGGCAATCCCGGCATGGCGCTGATCGGGCTGACGCCGGTGGCCATCGACGTCATGGCCTTCGACGCGCTGATTGCCTTTGCCAAGGCGCATGTGGCCCTGACCTTCGTCGGCCCCGAGCAGCCGCTGGCCGCCGGCATCGTCGACGCCTTTGAGGCCGCCGGACTGCCGGTGTTTGGCCCGACTCGGGCCCTGGCGCGACTGGAGAGCTCTAAGCAGTTCGCCAAGGCCTTCATGGCCCGGCATCACCTGCCAACCGCCAAGGCGACCGTCGTAGCGGAGCTGGCGGCCGGGCAGGCGGCGCTTGCCGGCCACGCCTTGCCGGTGGTGATTAAGGCCGACGGGCTGGCGGCCGGCAAGGGCGTCGTGGTGTGTGAGACCGAGGCGGCCGCCGTGGCGGCCCTGACCCACGCGCTGGCCGGCGGTGACCAGCCCGTGCTCATCGAGGATTACCTGGCGGGGCAGGAGGCGTCGGTGCTGGCGATGTTTAACGGCCGCACGCGCGTCTTGTTCCCACTGGCGCAAGACCACAAGCGCCGCCTAGCCGGTGACGCCGGCCCCAACACCGGCGGCATGGGCGCGATCAGCCCGGCCCCGCAGTTCACCGCCGCACAAAACGAGCAGGCGACGGCGCTGGTTGACGCGACGCTGGCCGGGATGGTCGAAGACGGCCTGAGCGGCTGCGGCGTGATCTACCTGGGGCTAATGTTCACGGCCGCCGGCCCCAAGCTGCTGGAGTACAACGTGCGGTTCGGTGACCCCGAGACCCAGGTGCTGCTGCCGCAGGTCCAAAACGATTTTTACGCGCTGACCCAAGACCTCCTGGCCGGTCGCGCCCAGCCGCTGCAGCTCGACGGTCGCACTTACTGCGGCGTGGTCGCCGTTCATCCGGCCTACCCAGGCGATGTCAGCGCGGCCCTGCCGGTGGTGACGCCACCGGCCGCGGCGCTTGACTACTGGCTGCCGGCGGGGGTGAGCGGCGCCGCCAACGCGCTTGAAACCGCCGGTGGCCGGGTGTTCACCGTGATCGGGGCTGGTCAGACGCTGGTCGCCGCCCAACTTCAGGCCTACGCCCGGCTGGCCCCGCTTTTGGGCCAGCTGGCGATGCGCCAAGACATCGGCGACAAGGGCCGCCACGTGGCCGGCAGGGCGTGAGGTGCCGACTTTTGATTCCGCAACCGGGTGGCGGTGGGCCACCCGGTTTTTGGCGTGTCATCCCCCACATTTTGTGTCTGCGTGGCGGTCAAGACTACATCTTGCGGTGAATCTGTGGTAGCATGGAACTCAGAAATGGAGTGAGTGCTGTGCCCAAAACATTACCGAATGATCCCAAGCCGATGGAGTGGCTGGCCTCCGACTGGTCGCAGGGCTACGTCGCCAGCTACAAGCCCTTCACCTTCGTCGACGGCGAAGGGGTGCGTTGCAGCATCTACGTGTCGGGCTGCAAGTTCGCCTGCCCGGGGTGTTACAACAAGGTTGCCCAAAACTTCCACTACGGCAGCCCCTACACCCAGGAGCTGGAGGATCGCATCATCGAAGACCTCGGCCAAAGCTACGTGCAGGGGCTGACGCTTCTGGGCGGCGAGCCGTTCTTGAACACCGCGGTGTGCCTGCAGCTGTGCCGCCGGGTGCGGGCCGAGTTCGGCCACACCAAGGACATTTGGAGCTGGACCGGCTACAAGTGGGACGAGCTGTTGCAGGATTCGCCGGACAAGCTGGCGCTGCTGGACCTGCTGGACATCTTAGTCGACGGCCGCTTTCTTGAGGCCCAAAAGGATCTGACCCTGCAGTTTCGCGGCAGCCGCAATCAGCGCATCATCGATGTGCCGGCGTCGCTTGCGGCCGGCACCGTCAAAATCTGGCCACGGCTGGTTCGCTGACCGGCCTGATCGTCGCAGCGTGACGGCGCCGTGCCGCGCCGTCACGCTGCGATTCCTCGCGCCAGCGCGGCAATCAAAAACCCGGCCCCCTCGTTGTGTCTTGACGAGGGGGCCGGGTTTTGGTGTTCGGTCAATGTTTCAGCTGGGGCTTGGTCAGGGTGCTGCCGCTTTCGCCGTAGTAGGCCAGGTGGGGGAAGTGGAGCGTCACCGTGGTGCCGGTGCCGACCGTCGAGGTGATGGTCAGGTGGTGGCCCAGCTTCTCGCTCAGCCGGGCCGCCAGGTACAGGCCCAGGCCCGTGGACTTTTGGTTGGCATTGCGGCCGTTGGTGCCGGTGAACCCTTTTTCAAACACGCGGTGCAGTTCGTCTTGGGGGATGCCGATGCCCGTGTCTTGCAGGGCCAAGGTGACCGCGTCGGTGCCGGCCGCGATGGTCGCCACCAGCTTGCCGCCCGAATCCGTGTACTTCAAGGCGTTGGAGATGATCTGGGCGAGAATGAAGCCCAGCCACTTGCTGTCGGTCACCACCGTCGCGTCGCCTTGGGCCTCAAAGCTGATGTGACGGGCGATGAAGCTGTTGCGCTGGGCGACAATCGCCGCGTCAAGCACCGGGCGCAGCCGGTACTCGCGCAGCAGGTAGTCCTTGGAGAAGCTGTCGAGGCGCGAGTAGTAAAGCACCTGCTCGACGTAGTGGTCAATCGCGTCCAGCTGCAGGGCCATGTCGTCCAGCGGCTTCTCCGGGGCCTGGCCATCTAGGCTGTCGACCAGCAGGGTGCTGGCGGCCAGCGGCACCTTGATTTCGTGAACCCAGGAGTCGATGAAGGCCTTTTGATCCGCCTGGGCGGCCAAAAGCGCCGAGCGGTCCTGCAGATGCGCCTGCAAGACGTGGTTGTAGGCCGTCACCACCGCCTGCTCGCGCCGGGTGCGGGCGGCCGGCAGCGGCCAGTCCAAGGCGTTTTGACCGGCGGCCGCGCGGTCTTCCAGCTGGCGCTTGAAGCGCCGCTCAAGCCGCGCTTGCCACCACACGGCAAAGGCGGCGGCGAGTAGCGCCAACGCCGCCATGTAGACCAAGGTGCTGGCATTCACCCGCTGGCCGGGATCAAGCCAGATGCCAAAGCAAAAGAGAATCAGGCCCAGCACAAACAACAGGAGCTGGCCGACGTGGTCCCGCAAGTAATCGCGCATGTTGACCTCCTTGTCAAGGGACGATGTAGCCCTGGCCGACCTTGGTTTCGATGTAGTCTGGCAGTCCGGCGTCAGCAATCTTGCGGCGCAGCCGGTTGATGTTGACCGTCAAGGTGTTGTCGTCGACGAAGCGCTCGTCTTGCCACAGGTCCTTGAGCAGCCGGGAGCGGCTGACCGTGGTGCCATGGGCCCGCATCAGAATTTGCAGCAGCTTGTACTCGTTTTTGGACAGGTTGATCTGCACGTCACCGACCGCGGCCATGCCATTTTGCAGGCTAAGGGTCAGCCCGTTGTGGGTCAAGGCGTCGCCGGCGGCATCGCCGTAGTTGTAGGTACGGCGCAGCAAGGCGTTGATCTTGGCGATCAGCACCTCGATGGCAAAGGGCTTGTTGACGAAGTCGTCGGCCCCGAGGTTCATCGCCATCACCATGTCCATGTTGGTGTTGCGGCTGGAGATGAAAATCACCGGCACTTGGCTGGTCGCACGAATCTGCTGGACCCAGTAGTACCCGTCGTAGACCGGCAGGTTGATGTCGAGCAGCACCAGATCCGGCTTGGCCGCGGCGAATTGCGTCCCGACGGTGTTGAAGTCGGTGACCGTGACCGCCTCAAACTGCCACTTCGTCAAGGCGTTGGCGATGAGCTCAGAAATGGTGTGGTCGTCCTCCACAATCATGATTTTAAACATTGGCTACCTCCGATTACCTCCATGTTACTGGTAAAACATGTTTCAAACAAGTCTGGTAAAATGAGGGGGACGCCTGCATTCGTCGCAGGCGGTGAAGGGAGCGCTTATGCGAGTCGTGCGTGTGGAACACCTCAGTAAAATCTACGGCCACCGGTTCAACCGAGTGGCGGCCTTGAACGACCTGAGCTTTGGCATCGATGCCGGGGAGTTCGTCGGCATCATGGGGCCCAGCGGCGCCGGCAAGTCCACGCTGTTGAACCTGTTGGCCACCATCGACACCCCGACCAGCGGCAGCGTCTGGGTGGCCGGCACGGAGCTTGCGACCATGAGCGAGTCTGCGATGGCCGCTTACCGCCGCGAGCAGCTCGGCTTTATCTTTCAGGAGTTCAACCTGCTGCCCGATCTGACGGTGGCCGACAACATCACGCTGCCGCAGACCTTCGTGCCGCCGCGGCCCAAGGACCTCGATGCCCGGCTGGCCCACATCGCCGACACCCTGGGGTTGACCCGGCTGCTCGGACGCTACCCGGATCAGCTTTCTGCCGGCCAGCGCCAGCGGGTGACGGCGGCCCGGGCGGTTTTGGGCAAGCCCAGCCTGATTCTGGCGGATGAGCCGACCGGCAGCCTGGATTCGATGGCGGCGACGGAGCTGTTGCAGTACCTGACCAAGCTGAACCTCGAGGAGGACGTGACCATTTTGATGGTGACCCACGACGCCTTCACCGCGAGCTTTTGCAACCGGATCATTTTCATCCGCGACGGGGCCTACTTCGCCGAGGTCACCCGGCGCGGCAGCCGGCAGCAGTTCTTCAACAGCATCATCGACATGGAAGCGACCATCAATGGGGGAGGGCGGCACCGTGCGGCAGTTGATCAGACGTGACTTGAGGCGCCACGCCACCACCACCTGGCTGTTTGCCTTGATGGCCGGGGCCATCATCGCGGTGCTTTACGCGGTGCTTGCGATGACCGAAGACCAGCGGCTGATGGCGCGGCTGGACGCCGGCGCCTTGACGCCGGACATGGTGCCGGCGTTTTTGGTGTTCACCGTCGTCGTGATCTTGCTGTTCACCATCGTGTTTCTGCTCTACATGAACGCGGTGCTGGTGGCCCGGCGCGACCGCGAAATCGGGGTCTACCGCCTGCTGGGGCTGTCGGCTCACCGGGTGGGGGTCAGCCTGGTCGTGCAGGCCCTGATCCAGGGGGCGGTGGCGCTTGGCGTCGGGCTGACCCTTGGGGTGTTATTGTCCAAGTTCTTCGTGATGGGGCTGGTGCGGCTGATGGGGCTTGGCATCACCACCGGGCTGTTGTGGTCGCCCCGGGCGGCCCTTGAGCTGGTCGCGCTGTTTGCGCTCGTCTACCTGGTGCTCGGGGTCATCAACGCGCTGTACGTCACCGCCAGCCCCCTGAAGCGGCCGCTGTGGCGAGCCGGCCAAAACCCCGTGCTTGAGCCCTTGACGGGGTGGCGCGTGGTGTGGGCGCTGCTCGGGGTGGTGCTGCTTTTCGGGGCGCATGTCGGGGCCTACAACCTGATCGGCTGGACGTACCGGCTGAACGACGCGCGAAGCCTTTTTCTGCTGTGGGGCGGCATCATCATGGCGGGGCTTGTCGGCACCGCCATGATGTTTCGCCACACGCTGCCGGTGGTGGTCGCAGCGCTGAGCCAGACGCGGCTCAAGCGCCGGGCCACCGCGCTCTTGGCGCTGGTGGATCTGCGCCGGCGGCTGCGCAACAACAGCCAGTCGCTGTTTTTGACCACGATGCTTGCGACGTTGACCATGACGGTGCTGGGGTCCGGGGCGATGCTGTACCAGTTCAGCCAGGCGACCGTGCAGCAGTCGATCGCCATGGACGCGGTGGTGTCCACCCACGGCCGCACCGCCTTCATGAAAAAGCTGCAGCCAAGCTGGGTGCAGCGACACGTGACGCTCGACACGAAGCTTGCGGCCGGTCAACTGGCCAGCGCAGCCGATCCGGACGGCGACCGCACGATTTACAACGTCATCGCCCAAAGCGCCTACCGCCGGGTGCAGCGCGACCAGCCCGACCTGCCGAACGTCGCCTTGAGCGGTGATCAGGCGCTGCTCGTCGTTTACGGCCGGGCCCTGATGCAAAACACCTGGCTGAAGCACCGCTCGGGCTGGCGGGTGCGGCTTTCTCGCACCAACACCGCGCTTGCGGTCACCCAGTTCACCAGCCGCTACCCGCTGGGGGCCGATGCCTACTTCGACCGGGCCTTGGTGGTGCCCGATGCCGTCTACAACGCCTTAGCGGCCCCCACGGATGTGCTGCACGGCTATGCGCTTCGGCACGAGGCCGCAGTGGGGCACTTCCTGGCGGCGCTTGATGCGGCCGACCCGGCGGATTACGTCTCCTTTGACCAAGCGGCTTTGAAGGGCAAAAAAGCACTGCGCCAAAGCAAGACGGCCAAAGAGGCCGCGCAACTCTCGCGCAGTGCGGTAAACTTGAGGCGGCCGATGGTCAAGGTGATGAACGCGACCTTTGGGCTGGGGCTCTTCATTGCGGTCTTGACCGGCTTCGTGTTCCTGGTCGCGACCGCCAGCATCTTGTTGATGAAGCAATTGCTGGTTAAGACCCAAACCGAAAGCGCCGGTGCCACGCTGCGCCAGCTGGGGATGCCCGAGGCGAGCCTGCGCCGGGTGCTGTGGCTTGAGACGCTGACGGTGTTTTTGCTGCCGCTGGCCTTTGGCACCGTCAACACCGGCCTGGTCGTGCGGCTGATCGGCATCATGCTGGACGACCCCGGCGTGGGCATGGTGGCGCTGGTCATCGCGGTGTTCGCAGGTGTCTACCTGGCCTTTGCCGGCCTGACGGTGCGGCTATCGCTGCTTGCGCCAGGCTCGCGCCGCTGATCAGGCGGTTGGCGTTTTTTTGAACAGATCGGCCAAGGTCAGCGGCCGCTTGTCCTCGCCCTCGTCTGGATCCGGCTGTGTGGCGTCAGGGTCGCTGATGCGGTAGGCGGCCTCGTGATAGCCGAGCCCCTGGCCGGCCAGCTTGACGAACGGTGTCAGCGGGGCCCAAAGCGGGCTGCCCTTGGCGGCGAACACGTCGAGGCGCCGCTGCCAGGCCGAAAGCAGCACGAATTCAAGAATCTTGCTTTGGGTCTGAAGCAGCCACATGCCCTCCAGGCCGCCTAAGCGGTCGGACTGCTCGACGAGCTTGCGTGCCTCGGCGGCAAAAATCGGCGCGTCGTCCTTGCTCAGCCGAAAGTAGGCGACGTGAACGTAGCCGGTCTCGGGCAATGCGCCTTGGGAAGCCAGCACCGTGCCGCGCATCGGCGCCGCGAAGTTGGCGGTGCCGCTGGGATCCAGCAACGCGCCGCTTTGACCCTGCACCAGGCCGTCCAACAGCAGCATGTGCTGCGGGTTTTGCCGCAGCAAACGCTTCAGGTAATACCGTGTCCCCAGCGTCATTTGTACTTTCTTGGTCATAAGACCACCTCCAAACCAAGTCTAACACGCTTTCATTCCGGAAAGGGGAAATTGAACCGATGAAATTAACAATTTTGGGTTATTACGGGGGCTACCCCGACCACGGGGTTGGCACCAGCGCCTACTTGGTCGAAAGCGGGGACTACCGCCTGCTGATGGACTGCGGCAGCGGGGCGCTGCTTGCGCTTGAACAGGTATGTCCCCCCGAGCTGCTGGATGGGGTGTTGCTGACCCACTACCACCACGACCACGCGGCCGACGTCGGGGTGCTGCAGTACTACTACCAGCTGCACCAAGACGACCAAAAAACGCTGCCGCTGCCGCTATACGGCCACACCAAGGACCCCCTGAACTTCGCCGCGTTGACCTTCGGCGACTTCACCCGTGGGGTCGGTTACACGGCCGACACCACGCTTCACCTCGGGCCGCTTGAGCTGACCTTCCTTGAAACCGAGCACCCGGTGCCGGCCTTTGCGGTGCGCATCCGTGAGGTCGCAACGAACAAGGTGCTGGTCAACACCTCAGACACACGGGCCTTCCCGGCGCTTGCGCCCTTCGCCCAAGGCGCCGATCTGTTGATGGCCGACACCAACTTCTTGGCCGATCATCCCGCACCGCTGTGGCACCTGACGGCCACGCAGGCCGGCGAGCTGGCTCAGGCCGCCGGGGCTAAGGCACTGCTTTTGACGCACCTGCCGCAGCAGGTGGCGCTGCCCAAGCTCCTGGCCGAGGCCCAGGAGGCGGCCGGTGCGGTACCGACATTACTGGCTTCAACCAAAAAAGTAATACACATTTAAGTTGAAAATTATTTTTCGGTTTTAGGCAAGAAGAGCGGGGTGGCAAGACGCCGGGCCTGGTAGGCCTTTTGCTCGATTCGGCCGGCCGTCACCGCGTCAACGATTGCCGGGACGAACGACTGTGCGAACAGCTTCCCACAAAAATAATTTTTCAAATGTGATTGTTTACGCTTACTTCAATCCTTTATAATTAACGGGTAGACAAGTTGGATTCGACCCGCACAGATTGGAGCGATAGCTATGATCCTGTTATTCACATCCCCGAGTTGCACGTCCTGTCGCAAGGCACGGCTGTGGTTGAACGCCCGGCACATTGCGTATCAGGAACGCAACGTGGTGGCGGATCCGCTGCAGCCGGAAGAACTCAAGCGGATCATGGCGATGACCGAAGAAGGCACCGCCGAGATCATCTCAACTAGGTCCAAGACGTTCATGGAGCTGAACCTCGATCTCGAGTCTTTGACCACCAACCAGCTCATTGCGCTGGTGGTCGCGCATCCCGGGCTGCTGCGGCGGCCGATCATCATGGATGAGAAGCGGCTGCAGGTGGGCTTCAATGAAGACGAGATGCGCCGCTTCCTGCCGCGCGAGGTTCGCGCCGTCGAGCTACAGCAGGCGCAGCTGCTCGCCGGTTTTTAGCCAGCACGACCTTCTAACAGCACCGGCTGGCGTCGGTGCTGTTTTGGTGCGGCGAGGGTGGCTGCCAGGCACAAACACTTGTATTTAGTCAGTGAGACGCTTGCATTCTGGCAAGGGGACGCGTAGAATGTCCAAGCGATGGGACTTTCACAGTCACCATATTTGCTGGCAAAGTGAGGTGCAATCATATGGAAATGGAACGCATCAACGACAACACGATTCGCGTCTTACTGGGCAACGAGGACCTTGCCGAACGCGGCATCACGGTTTTGGACCTGCTGGGCAACCACAAGCAGATTGAAAACTTCTTCTACAGTATTCTGGACGAGGTCGACCAGGACCACAGCTTCTCCACCGACGCGGCGGTCACCTTCCAGGTGATGCCAAGCCAGTCCGGGCTCGAGCTTCTGATCAGCCGCTCGCAGCAAGGTGCGGACGACGAAGACGGTGCGGACGACCAGGCAGAAGATGCACCGGACACGGATATCGGGGTGCCGGACTTCATCCGCTCGCAGCTCAACCAGCTGGACACCGCCGATGAGGATGCCTCGGACGAGGGTAGCTACATCTCCGTCAATGACGAGGGCAAAGAGGAACTGGTGCTTGAGCTCGGCGACTTCGAGGCCTTCATCGGCCTGGCGCAGGCGCTGAGGCTCGAGGGCGCGTCCAGCGACCTTTACAGCTACAATCACCACTACTACCTCGTGTTGACCTTCTACCCCAACCACGTCACGCCGGAAGACGCCAAGGATCAGATTGCGGTGGCCCTAGAGTACGGCGACAAGGTCGCGATTTCAAGCGCTGTGCTGTCCGAGTACGGCGAGCTTTTGATGCCGACCAGCGCCTTGGAAACCGGTCGGTACTACTTCAAGTAACCACCCGCGGCGAATCGATGATTCGCCGCTTTTTTTGACGCGGTGCTGACGGTTGACGCCGCCTTGTCAAAATGGTTAGATGAAGGCGGCGCCGCGATGGCGGCGTATTCCCGACCAGCAATTGGTCGAACAAAGGAAGACGAACATGGCAAAAGAAGTCCGGTTTCACAGCGTGTTTGACATTATCGGGCCGGTGATGGTGGGGCCCAGCTCCTCGCACACCGCCGGCGCCGCCAGGATTGGGAAGGTGGTGCGCAACATTTTCGGCGAGCAGCCGGAGCGCGTCGACATCTACCTGTATGAGTCCTTCGCCAAAACCTACCGCGGCCACGGCACCGACATCGCGCTGGTCGGCGGTCTCTTGGGCATGAACCCGGACGACCGGCGGCTGCCCGACTCGCTGCGTCTGGCGCATGAGGCCGGCATCAAGGTGACCTTCGTGCCCAAAAGCGACAAGGTCGACCACCCGAACACCGCGCGAATCGTTTTGAAGAAGGGCAATCGGCAGCTATCCGTCCTCGGGGTGTCGATCGGCGGTGGCAACATCCAGATCTCCGAGATCAACGGCTTCAAGATCACGCTGGCGATGGGGACGCCGACCTTCGTCACCGTTCACCAGGACGTGCCGGGAATGATCGCTGCGGTCACCAACGTCTTGAGCGCCGCCAACGTGAACATCGGCACGATGACTGTCACCCGCGAGGCCAAAGGCGACAAGGCGATCATGATTCTCGAGGTGGACGACCGCCGGCCCGACCTGGCCGCGGCGCTTCGCGCGTTGCCGCATGTCGATAACGTCACGTACTTTGAGTAGGAGGGTGCCATGTTTAACACAATCAAGGCGTTAGTTGAACAAAGCGCGGCCTACCCTTCGGTGGCCGCCTTCATGGTCGCGACCGAGGCGCAGACCAGCGGTCGCACCCCGGCGCAGATTCGCGCCATCATGGGGCGCAACCTCGACGTGATGGCCCAGTCGATCGATGAGGGGATTCAAGGGGTGAAGTCGGTCACCGGGTTGACCGGCGGCGATGCCAAAAGGCTGCACCAGTACCTCGAAAACGGCGACTTTTTCCTCGGGGACACCGTGCTTGAGGCGGTGCAAAACGCGGTGGCCGTCAACGAAGTCAATGCCAAAATGGGCCTGATCTGCGCCACCCCGACCGCCGGCAGTGCCGGGGTGGTGGCCGGCTGCCTGGTGGCGGTGACCCAAAAGCTTGCGCTGACCCGTGAGCAGCAGATCGACTTCCTGTTCACCGCCGGCGCCTTCGGGTTGGTGATTGCCAACAACGCCGGTATCGCCGGGGCGGAAGGCGGCTGTCAGGCCGAGGTCGGCTCGGCCAGCGCGATGGCCGCCGCGGCCTTAGTCTGCGCCAAGGGCGGGACCGCCGACATGGCCGCCCAGGCGGTCGCGATGTCGTTGGCCAACCTGATGGGCCTGGTCTGCGACCCGGTGGCCGGGCTGGTCGAGGTGCCTTGCGTCAAGCGCAACGCGATGGGGGCCAGCCAGGCCTTCGTCAGCGCCGACATGGCCCTGGCCGGCATGCGCTCGGTGATTCCCCCAGACGAGGTGATCGCCGCGATGGATCAAGTCGGCCGGCTGATGCCATCGGTGTTCAAGGAAACCGCGGAAGGCGGCCTGGCCGCGACGCCGACCGGCCAGAAGCTGCGCCACCAGATTTTCGGGGATTAGCCGGTCCAAGTGGTCGGCCCAACGCTGGCCCAGTCGCGGTGGTGGCCGAGCTTAAAAATTGACGGCTGCGGTGGCAGGGCTTACACTGGCTTTGGATGATTATTCTAGGACAGGGAGGCGGCCAAAGGCCTTGGTCGCTGTTACGTCCACTGCCCCAGGGGGAATGGCCGGGAGATAAGCATTCCCAGTACCCCCGCCCATACCAAGCCAATTCTGGCTTTCAACACACGTGTTTTCGCGTTACGGCTCCCCTCGATGGGACCGAATACCAGGGTGAACGCCACCACCCACGCGCAGTGTCACTGGCTCTCCTACTCGCTTGCGAGGTAGCTGCGGAGAGGCTCGGCGCGTGGCTTGTTCCAAGCGGCCGCAAGATACACCAGCGGCCTTGCACCAACCACCGGCTATCGTAGCCAGCCAATCAAAAGACCGAGGCTGCCGCGGGTTTTGGACCCGCGGTGGCTTCGGCGCGTCCGGCGCAGTCGCTGCGCCGGACTTTTTGGTGTCTGGCGCCAAAAAGACCCCTGCCGCAGATTGCGGCAGGGGCAGGGGGCGTGAAAGAATCAAAGGGTCTTCAGCTGGCCCTTGAAGTCCTGAATCGTGGCGTGACCCTTGGCGGTCATTTCGGCCTCAAGCTCCTGGGTCAACCGGGTGAAGGCTGGCAGGCCTTCTTTTTGCAGCACGGTGCCGAGTGACACCAGGCTGGCGCCGCACAGGATCAGCTCGTAGACGTCGCGGCCGGTG
The DNA here is from genome assembly GCF_054785075.1 of Lacticaseibacillus suihuaensis. Classification (NCBI taxonomy): domain Bacteria; kingdom Bacillati; phylum Bacillota; class Bacilli; order Lactobacillales; family Lactobacillaceae; genus Lacticaseibacillus; species Lacticaseibacillus suihuaensis. The sequence goes on from NZ_BAAGBJ010000010.1 coordinate 32,888, forward strand.
GTCACGCCGCCGGTGCCGATGATCGCGATGTCGTCGCGCAGGCGCTGGCGAAACGCGCGGACGTTGGCCAGCGCAATCGGCTTGGCGTAGGCGCCGCCGATGCCACCAAAGCCGCCCTTGGGCAGAATCAGTGCGGTGTCGGTCGAAGCATCGATGGCCAGGCCGTTGCCCAGCGAGTTGATCGAGTTGATGAAGGTCAGCGGGTAGCGGTTCAACAAGGCGGCCATCGCGTCGAACTGGGCGAGGTCAAAGAACGGCGGCAGCTTGATGCCGGCCGGCTTCTTGAAGACCTTGAACAGGTCGTCCAGGATGCGCTCGGTGGTGGTCAGGTCGTAGGCAATCTGCGGCTTGCCCGGCACGTTGGGGCAGCTGAGGTTGAATTCCGTCAGGCCGGTGAAGTCACTGGCCTGAATTACCGCGGCCATCTCGGCGTAATCGGCCGGGCCGGTGCCGGCGATGGAGAGAAAAATCGGCTGGTCGGGGTGGGCCGCCTGAAAGGCAATCGCGTAATCCAGGTAGTAGCGAAAGCCCTTGTTGGGCAGGCCCATCGAGTTGATGGAGCCCAACTCAAGGCTGGCGTAACGCGGGGCCGGGTTGCCGTCGCGCGGCTGCAAGGTGCCGCTTTTGGTAACCAGGGTGCCGGCCGGGCTCTGGGCGACCTCGTCCAGCTCCGCGGCGGTCATGCAATGCACCCCGCTGGCGTTCATCAAAACGTTGTTGAACTGAAAGTTTCCAATCGATGTGTGTAAGTTGACCACGGTATCGCTCCTTTGGGTGGGTTGACAGGTCCATTACCCGTCATTAAAGCACAAAAAAGCCGGTTTGACTAGTAAAAGCCGAACCGGCGCTGCAAAATCGCTGCAGAATAACGTTGGTGGCACGAAAAACCGATGAACTACGGGCAAAACGTTCGGAAACACGCGGCTACAGCGCCGCGAGGTCCCGTGCGTGGGCGACCAGGTGGGCCAGCCGGTCGCCCTGGCGGCGAATCTCGGCCGGGCCGGCCTGGGGCAGGGTGAAGTGCGTGGTCATTTTGTGCGGATCAAAGTCCGGCGTCGCGCTGACCAGCGAGTAAAAGACGTTCTCGTCTTCGCTTTCGGGAATCTGGCGCAGCGTGTAATCGCTCACCTTAGCGTCTTCCGGCAGGTGCAAGAGGAAATCGGCGAGGACGCGGTAGGCGTAGTAGACGGTTTCCTCGTAGGTGACGCCAACGGCCTGGGCGTGGGGGACGTTCACAAAGTTGATCTCGTAGCCGTGGGCGGTTTTGGCGTTGCGCGCGGCGAAGTAGAATCGTTGGGTCGTCTTAACCATTGGGGTCCCATCCTTTCATTACTCAACATTATAACGCGGTTAAAAAGTCTGTGCAAGTTATTAAGATTCTTTAATCAAATGACAGCGCCACCGGTTTTTTTCGGCGCAAGTCTTGCAAACGCGCGGTTGGTTCGGTATACTCGTTCTTGTTGTTGCGGTTGTAGTTTAGTGGTAAAACTCCAGCTTCCCAAGCTGGCGTCGCGAGTTCGATTCTCGTCAACCGCTTTTGGACTGGTGCGAAGGCGCCAGTTTTTTGTTACACGGGTCATCCCGGCCGTTGAGAGCGAGGATGCCGTGGCAGGGGTCCAGTGAGGTCGCGGTCGGTGCGAGCGGCCCTCCTGCGCGGCGGCGAGCGCTTGAGGCACAGCTGAATAATCGAGTGGGCTGAGGCCAACAAGAGTGGTACCGCGGGGTGACTCGTCTCTTTCAATTGAATTTGGAAGCGATGGGTCTTTTTTTGAGGAGGAGAACACATGGACTTTAAGCAAACAGTCAGCGCCGCCTTGCAGGCCGCGCTGGGCACGGATCTGGACGCCGCGACGATCGACGCGGCGATCGAAACGCCCAAGACGTCGGACCTCGGCGATTACGCCTTTCCGACCTTCGCCTTGGCCAAGCTGTACCACAAGGCACCCAAGGCAATCGCCGCCGAGCTTGCGGCCAAAATCGACGCCACCCCGTTCCAGGAGGTGCGAGCCGTCGGCGGCTACGTCAACTTCTTTTTGGACAAGGTCAGCTACGCCCATGCCGTGTTGACCACGATTGCCCAGGATCCGGCCCATTACGGTGAGCAGCGGCTGGGGACCGGCAACGTGCCGATCGACATGAGTAGCCCCAACATTGCCAAGCCGATGAGCATGGGTCACCTGCGCTCGACCGTGATCGGCAACGCCTTGGCCAACATCCTGACCAAGGTCGGCTACAGCCCAATCAAGATCAACCACCTCGGCGACTGGGGGACTCAGTTCGGCAAGCTGATCGTGGCCTACCGCAAGTGGGGTTCCGAGGCCGACGTCAAAAAAGACCCGATCCACTACCTGGTGCAGTACTACGTGCAGTTCCACGAGGAGGCCGAAAAAGACCCGAGCCTGGATGACCAGGCCCGGGCGGTGTTCAAGCAGTTGGAAGACGGCGATCCCGAGGTCCACGCCTTGTGGCAGTGGTTCCGCGACGAATCCCTCAAGGAATTCACCCGCATCTACGACATGCTCGGCGTGTCCTTTGACTCGTTCAACGGCGAGGCCTTCTACAACGACAAGATGGACGGGGTGGTGCAGGAGCTTGAAGACAAGCACCTGCTCAAGGCGAGTCAAGGCGCCGAAATCGTCGATCTCAGCGCCTACGACCTGAACCCGGCGCTGATCAAGAAGTCCGACGGCGCGACGCTTTACATGACCCGCGACCTGGCCGCCGCGTTTTACCGCCACCAGCAGTACAACTTCGTGCAGTCTTTGTACGTGGTCGGCGGCGAGCAGCGCGAGCACTTCGATCAGCTCAAGGCCGTGATTAAGGAGATGGGTTACGACTGGGCCGACGACATTCACCACATCCCATTTGGCCTGATCACCTCCGGCGGCAAGAAGCTGTCGACGCGCAAGGGTAACATCATCTTGCTGGAGCGGGTCTTGAACGACGCGATCGCGCTGGCCAAAAAGCAGATTGCCGAAAAGCACCCGGACCTCGCCAATGCCGACCAAGTCGCGCATGAGGTCGGCGTCGGTGCCGTGATTTTCCACGACCTCAAAAACGAGCGGCTGGACAGCTTCGACTTCAACCTGGAGGAAGTCGTGCGGTTCGAGGGCGAAACCGGGCCGTATGTCCAGTACACCAACGTCCGGGCCAACAGCATCCTGAACAAGACCGCGGTGCAGCCGGCCGCCGAAGTCGCCTTGACCGACGCCTCGGCCTGGGACGTCTTGAAGCTTCTGGGCGACTACCCGAACGTGATCGCTCGGGCGGCCAAGGCCTACGAGCCGTCGGTGGTGGCCAAGTATGCGCTGCGGCTGGCCAAGGCGTTCAACAAGTACTACGCCAACACCAAGGTGCTGGTTGACGACGCCGAGCTGCCGGCTCGCCTCGCCATGGTCAAGGCCACCTCGAGCGTTTTGACCGCCGCGCTGGCGCTTTTGGGCGTCGCCGCACCGGCCGAGATGTAAGGCGGTGAGCCGATGAACAAGACGGAGCGACAAACGGCCCTGGCGCGAATCATCAACCAAAAGGCCATCGGCACCCAAGACGAGCTCTTGACGGCGCTGCGCGAGGCCGGCATCGACGCCACTCAAGCGACGATCTCACGAGACATTCGCGAGATGCGCGTGATCAAGGCCCAAGATGCGACCGGCACCGTTCGCTACACGCTGTACCGCGGCGACTCGCAGTCGCAACTCGAGCGGCTGGGCGACTCCATCCGCGAGGTGGGGCTTGGCATCACCCGCGTCGAGTTCCTGAACGTGATCAAGACCCTGCCGAGCAACGGCAACCTGCTGGCGGCGATTCTCGATGAGATCAAGTTTCCCCAGGTGGTCGGCACCGTCGCCGGGCACGACACCATCGTGGTGATCAGCCCAAGCGTTGAGGCCGCCATCTGGTTCAACAAGCAGTACCAAAAGGCCTTCGCCTGACAAAACGCGGCCCCTTCCGGTTTCGGAAGGGGCCGCGTTTGGCATCGGCGGGGCTCAAAACGGCACGGGCATCGCAACGGTGCGGCGCAGGTCGCTCAGCGGCTGGGTGAAGCTCAGCGAATCGGCGTGAAGCATCAGCCGCGGCGTGACGTCATCGGCCGGACCGTACAGCGGGTCGCCCAGAATCGGGTAGCCAAGGCTGGCCAGGTGAACGCGTAGCTGGTGGGTGCGACCGGTTTCAAGCGTCAGCCGAACGCGGCAGGCGCTTACGCCGCGTTCAAGCACCCGGTAATGGGTGACGGCAGGCAGGCCGGTCGGCGTCACCAGGCGCTTGCGCTTGTCTTGGGGGTCAAGTCCGATCGGCGCCGTGATGGTGCCGGCGTCCGGCAGCCCCGGCCGCACCAGGGCGACGTAGCGCCGCGCCGCGGTTTTGTCACCCAGCTCCTGATTCAAGATGGCCTGCGTCAGCGGGTCCTTGGCAATTAAGGTCAATCCGGACGTCAGCATGTCCAGCCGGTGGGTGATGTAGGCCGGCGTCGGCGCCAGGTAGGCGGCCACCCGGTTCATCAAGGTGCCGGTTTCACCCGGCTGGTTGGGGTGGGGCTTCATGCCGGCGGGTTTGGCCACCACCAGCAGCTGGGCGTCCTCGTAGACCACCGCAAGCGGTCCGGGGTCCAGCTGGTACTGCGGTGCAGTCGGCGTCGTCAGGGTCAGGGTGACGCTGGCGCCGGCGGCAACGGGTTCGTTGAAGTTGCGGTAGGCCCCGTCGATTAGTACGGTTTTGGCCACCCGCAGCGCGTGGCGCGTGGTTTTGGGGACGCGCCAGGCACAGAGCATTGCGCGAACCGAGGCGGCCGGGGCAGTGGTGGTGGCGGCTAAGTGAAAGACTGGCATGGGGACTCCTTTATTGAGATTGTTAAAAATCGGCCTCAAGCACGACGGGGCCGGGCTTTGTCTGTGCTAGAATAGGCTCATTATGTGAAAGGGGGCGCGTGTGTGCTCAAGCAATTCTGGTCGGCGATCCGACCTTACCTCGCCAAGGCAGGCGGCGCAATCGCCTGGCTGTTTCGGCGCTTTCAGCTGATTCGCTGGGGCATTTTGATTGTGCTCCTGACTGTGCTCGGCCTGTCGACGTGGTTCACCTACAAGGCCAAAACCGCCGATGTGCAGGAGATCAAATCCAGCATGCAGACGCGAACCACCTATTACGATCAAGACGGCAAGCTCGCCGGCACCATGTACGGGCAAAAGGGCACGTACGTCGACCTCAAAGACATCTCGGTCAACGTCCAAAATGCGGTGATCGCCACCGAGGATCGCAGCTTCTATCACAACTGGGGCTTTGACATCAAGGGCATCTTACGGGCCGTCGTGGCGCTGGTCCTCAACCGCGGCCAGATCACCGGCGGCGGCAGCACCATCACCCAGCAGCTGGCCAAAAACACGCTGCTGTCGCAAAAGCAGACGTTTCTGCGCAAGGGCCAGGAGATTTTCCTGGCGGTTCAGCTAACCAAAGTGTACTCTAAGCAGGACATTTTGGCGATGTACCTGAACAACGCGTACTTCGGCAACGGCGTCTGGGGTGTTCAAGACGCGTCCAAGCGCTACTTTGGCAAGTCGGCCGCCGCCCTGTCGGCCAGCGAAGGCGCGACGCTGGCCGCCATGCTGCGCAGCCCCAGCTACTACAATCCCATCGATCACATGGACCACGCTGTCTCAAGGCGCAACCTGGTCTTGGACCTTGAGGTGGAAGCCGGCAAGCTGACCACCGCTCAGGCTGCGGCAGAGAAGCAAAAGGCGCTGACGCTCAAGGACACCTACACCACCGACAACGCGCAAAAGTACCCGTACTTCGTGGATTCGGTCATCGAAGAGGCCCGCAACAAGTACGGCATCGACGAGGACGCGATTGTCAACAAGGGCTACAAGATCTACACCACCTTGAACACCACCTACCAGACCCAGATGCAAGCGAGCTTCGACAACGGCTGGAACTTCCCGGCCAACGCCGCAGACGGCACCAAGGCCCAGGCCAGCTCCGTGGCCGTCGACCCCAACACCGGTGGTGTTTTGGCCGTGGTCGGCTCGCGGGGGCCGCACGTCTACCTGGGCTTCAACTACGCCACGCAGCTGCAGCGCTCGCCGGGTTCGACGCTCAAGCCGATGATGGTCTACACCACGGCGCTTGAAAACGGCTATTCCTACGACTCGACGTTGACCGACAAGAAGCTCAGCTACGGCAAAGACAACTACACGCCGACCAACGTCGATGGCATCTACCGCGGGTCGGTGCCGATGTATACGGCGCTGGCCGACTCGCTCAACGCGCCGGCGGTGTGGCTGATGAACCAGCTGGGCATCGACAAGGGGGTCGCCGAGCTGTCGCGCTTTGGCATCACGCTCAAAAAAGGGGACCAACACCAGCTGTCGACGGTGCTGGGCGGGGTGGCCAGCGGTTACTCGCCGCTGACCATGGCCCGGGCCTACAGCGTCTTTGCCAACGGCGGCAGCCTGCCGACCACGCACTTCATCACCCGCATCGTGGATGCCACCGGCCGCACCATCGTCGACAACACCAAGACGACCACCAAGCGCATCATCTCCAAGAGCGTCGCCAAGGAAATGACCAGCATGATGATCGGCACCTTCGCCGATGGCACCGGTCGCGCCGCCGCCCCGAGCGGCTACACGATCGCCGGCAAAACCGGCACGGTGGAGATTCCCAGCAGCTGGGGCTCTGGCACTCACGACAGCTGGGTGATCGGCTACACACCGGACGTCGTCGTCGCCACCTGGAGCGGGTTTGCCAACTCGGATGCCAAGCACTTCCTGGCACCTGGCAGCTCGAGTGCCACGCTGTTCAGGTCGCAGATGCAAAACATTTTGCCTTACACGCCAAAGACCGCCTTCAACACCAAGGACGCCAAGGCCCGAGCGACGCTGCAGACGCCGAATGCCGCAGACAGCGGCAGCGACGTGTGGGGGAGCCTGCAAGAAGGCATTCAAAATGGCATCGATTCGGCCAAAGATACCGTCAGCGGATGGTATAATGACATCAAGGGTTGGTTCAACTGACCCAAGCGGCTTGGCCGCGACAATGAGGAGGGCCTTATGGCAAACGTTTACGATACGGCGAACCAGCTGGCGGCGGATCTCCGCCAAAGCCAGCAGTTCCTGGACTTGAAGAAGTCCTACGACATGCTCAAGCTTGACGCGGTGGCTTACGCGCTGTTCAAGCAGTTCCAGGACCTGCAGACGGACCTGCAGCAAAAGCAGATGCAAGGCGTTGAGATCACCCAGGAGATGGTTCAACCGCTGCAAGACCTCGGCCAAAAGATGCAAAACATCCAGCCGATTCAGGACCTGATGGCTAAGGAACAGGCGCTGTCCGTCATGATGGACGACCTGAACCAGGTGATTGCCCAGCCAATCGCCGAGCTGTACCAAGACAAGCAGTAATCGCAAGCGCCAGGGCCTGATGGACCCGGGCGCTTTTGCGTTGCCCGTCAATTGTGGCCGCGCCGGGGAACTGGTAGAATAAGGGCAAGGCTTAAGAAAAGGTGACGACATGGCAAAACAAATTTTTGATTACCAAAACGGCGACGAGGTCAAGCTGGCGGTGCTGGTCAAGAGCGCAGACGTTCGCATGGCCAAAAGCGGCAAGAAATTCATTGCGTTCACGTTCCAGGACCCGTCCGGCCACATCACGGCCAAGTTCTGGGATGCAACCGAAGACGACATTCAGCAGTTCAAGCCGGGCGAGGTCGTGCTGTTGACCGGCAAGCGCGAGCTGTACCAGAACAACCCGCAGATCAAGCTGTACAGCCTGCGCCTGGCCACGCAGGAGGAGGGGAACGACCCGGCAGCCTACATGGAGCGGGCGCCCGAAACCGCCGCCGACATGGGCGAGGAGCTCAACAACTTCATCTTCGAGATCACCAACGCCAACTGGAACCGCGTGGTCAGAAAGCTGTTGGCCGACAACCGCCAGGCCTTTTTGACCTATCCGGCGGCCAAGTCCAACCACCACGCCTTCGCCGGCGGCCTGGCCTTCCACACGCTGAGCATCCTGCGCCTGGCCAAGGGCGTGGCGGCCCAGTACAAGGCGGTCAACAAGTCGCTGCTCTACGCCGGCGCGATTCTTCACGACCTGGGCAAAACCATTGAGCTCACAGGCCCCACCGCTACCGAGTACACCGTGGAAGGCAATCTGATCGGCCACATCGTGCTGGTCGACGAGGCGCTGGTTGAGGCCGCAACGCAGCTCAAAATCGACATCCACGCCGAGGACATGGTGCTGTTGCGCCACATGATTTTGGCCCATCACGGCCTGTTGGAGTACGGCAGCCCGGTGCGGCCGCAACTCTTGGAGGCGCAGATCTTGCACGACCTCGACGAGCTGGACGCGAGTGTCAACATGATGACTACGGTCTACCAGCACGTTGAACCCGGCACCTTCTCCGAGCGGCTGTTCGGCATGGACAACCGCCGCTTCTACCGCCCGACCAACGGGCAGACCTACCCAGACCCGCACTAAAGCCAAGCCAAAACCCCGGTCACAGCGACCGGGGTTTTTTGTCATCGGTTCAGTGGGGCAAACAAAAACCCCATCGCGGGATGGGGTTCAACGTGCTTAGTTGGAGGCAGCCGCGGAGGACGAGTTGCTCAGGTAGGTGGAGAGCACGTTCTTCAGGTCGCTGTCTTTGATGTTGACCTTGGCCTTGACCAGAACCTTCTTGATGATGCCGGTCATGACGGTTTCATCGCTTTGCCAAGTGGTGTAAAGCTGCTTGGTCAGCGTCTTCTTCAGGCTGGCTTCGGAACCCTTCTTCGGGGCCTTGATGGCGCGGATGATGTGGTAGCCGTAAGTCGTCTTGACCGGGGTGGTGGTGTACTCACCGGTCTTGAGCTTGATGGCGGCCGCCTTGAAGGTCGCATCCAGTTGGGTATCGGTGTTGTCAAAGGCGGTCAGCTTGCCGCCGTTGGACGCGGTCCCGGTATCCGTCGAGTACTTCTTGGCCAAGGTGGAGAAGTAAGCCGTGGTGTTCTTCTTCTTCAGCAGGTTGATGATCTCGGTGGCCTTGGACTTCTTGGCGACCAGGATGTGCTGAACGGTGATCTTCGGGTAGTAAGCCTTGTACTGCTTGTCCAGCTGCTTTTGGGTCGGCTTCTTGAGGTCCTTCAGCGCGACTTCGGACAGCAGGGAGGTCTTGATCTGATCCTTGAAGGACTTGGTGGTCAGGCTGGCCTGCGTCAGCGCGGCGGCGAAGTCTTGGCCCTGGGCCTCGTAGGACTTCTTCACCTTGTTGTACTGAGCGTTGACCTGCTTGGTCGTCACCTTCTTGCCGTACTGCTGCTCCAGGGCCTTTTGGACGATCATGTTCCGGAGGGTCGCTTCCCCGCCATCGCTAGAAGTCTTCATCTTCTCGTAGTACTCGTCCTTGGTGATCTTGGCGCCTTTCATGTTGGCAACCGTTGCGCTGCCGCTTGAGCAGCCCGCCAAGGCCGCTGCCAGAACTAAGCCAGCTAAGCCGGCGATCCATTTTTTCATCATGACACATCCTATATGTTTTGATTTTGCACGGTTTCAACTATAACACAAACGCCCAAAACGTGGGCTTTTTTCACAGAAGCTTCAAATTTGGCCGGCGGCATCCGAATCCGGCACCGCCTTTTCCAAGGTGTCGGTGATGGTGGCCAGGTGCTCGCCTAGGGCCTGGGTGTGGGCTTCGGTCTGAAACCCGAAGTCGGTCACCGCGTCCTCAATGGCCGCCACGTTGGGCTCAAGCGTGGTGTGAATCGTGGCTTGAAGCGCCGTTGCCGCCTTACCCAGGCGGGTGACGGCGGCGGCCACCGCGTCGGTGGCACCGGTGACGTCATCGACGTAGCCGGCGATGGCCTGCTGGCGATCCGGCCCCGTTTTCTTGGCCGTCAACAGCCCGTACAAGGTGCCGGCGGCGACGCCGAGTAAGAATCCCGTTGTGAATTTCATCTCACGCACCAACCTTTGCGCGGATGCCGGCGGCGATGGCCTCAAGCTGAGCCGACGTGTAATCCTTGGTGTGGTCGCCGAAGTGAATGCTGAAGTCATCGGCGGTCGAGTAGCGCGGAATCAGGTGAATGTGGGAGTGAAAGACGCTTTGGTAGGCGACTTCGCCGTTGTTGTTGAGGACGTTCAGCCCTTCGATCCGCGGGTCGCTGGCCTTGATCGCCCGGGCAATTTTGGGCAGCCGGGCGAACACCGCGGCGGCCAGGTCGGCGTCGTAGGCGAACAGATCCGGCACGTGAACCTTGGGTACCACCAGGGTGTGGCCAGGGGTGGCCTGGCTGATGTCCAGGAACGCCAGGACGGTGTCGTCTTCGTAGACCTTCACGCTGGGAATTTCGCCCGCGATGATTTTACAAAAAATGCAATCTGACATGCGTTTTCCTCTTTTCCTCGAATCACTGGCTGAGTGAGAATTTGATTTGATTTCATGCTATCATAAAAGTAACTGAAATCACAGACGAAAGCAGGTTCACACATGACCTTAACGCTGACAGACGTGACTGGCGGCTACGGCAACCTTCCAGTCCTCAAGCACCTGAGCTTCACCGTCCCGGATGGCCAGATTGTCGGGCTCATCGGCCTGAACGGGGCAGGGAAGTCCACCACCATCAAGCACATCATCGGGCTGTTGACCCCGACCGGGGGCAGCATCGCCATCGACGACACGACCCTGGCGCAGGACGCGGATACCTACCGCCGCGCGATCGCCTACGTGCCGGAGACGCCGGTGCTGTACCCGGAGCTCACGTTGCGCGAGCACCTGGAGCTGACCATGATGGCCTACGACCTGGAGCAGGCGGCGGCCTGGACTCGCGCCGACGCGATGCTGGCGAAGTTTCGCCTGGCCAACAAGCTGGATTGGTTCCCGGCCAAGTTCTCCAAGGGCATGAAGCAAAAGGTGATGATTGTCGCCGCCTTCATGGCCGAGGCCAAGCTGACCATCATCGATGAGCCCTTCACCGGCCTGGATCCGCTGGCCGTTCACGACCTCTTGGACCTGGTGGCGGCGCGGAAGGCGGCCGGCGGGGCGGTTTTGATGTCGACGCACATTCTGGCCACGGCCGAGCAGTACGCGGACGCCTTTGTGCTGCTCAAGGACGGCCAGGTTCGCGCCAGCGGCAGCAAGGCCGCGCTGCAGCAGGCCTTTGGCATGCCAGGGGCCAGCCTGGACGACCTGTACATGGCGATGACGAAAGAGGCAAGCAATGGGTGAACTGTGGCGCGGCCGGTTGCGCCGGCATCAAAAAACGCAATTCAAGTACCTGCAGTTCGTCTTTAACGACCACTTCGTCTTGGTGCTGGTGATTCTGGCCGGGGCACTGCTTTACGGCTACTCGCAGCTGGTTAAGACGCTGGCGGTGACCTGGTGGCTGCGGCCCTTGCTGGCCCTGATTCTCAGCGGCCTGCTGAGTCTGGGTAGCCTGGCGTCCTTGGCCCAGGCCGCCGATGCGACCTTCCTGCTACCGCAAACCGGGGCGTTCGCCAAGCTGCTGTTGAAGGCGCGGCACTACAGTCTGCTGTTGCCACTGGCGGTGTTGGCACTGGCCGCGGTGGCCACCGCCCCGATGCTTCAGGTGCTGGGACTTGAGCCGCTTGTGGGGGCAGGGTTGTTGGCCCTTGCACTTTGGGCCTTCAAGGACGTGGATCTGTGGCTGCAGCTGCTGCGCTTTTACCCCGCCTTTTTGCCGCGCTGGGCGAACCGCTGGCTGCTTTTGGCCATCGCCTTTGTTGCCAGTTGCGCCGGGCTGTGGCTGCACCCGGTGATCACCGCCGCGGTGGCGTTGATTTTGGACTTGGCGCTGCGCTGGCAGATTGGCGATCACTTCGAGGCCACCGGTCTGAACTGGCTGTCGCTGATTGGCTTTGAGGAGCGGCGGCAGGGGCGGCTGTACCGCTTCTACAACCTCTTCACCAACGTGCCGGGGTTGGGCGGCGGGGTTCGCCGCCGCCGCTACCTCGACGGGCTGTTGCGCCTGGTGCCCAAGACGCACGCCCACACCTGGGGATTTCTCTACCTGCGCGGCTTCCTGCGCCGCACCGAGTTCTCGGGGCTGGTGGTGCGGCTGTGGGTGATCGGCGCCGTGGTGTTGACCTTGGCCAAGCCGCTGTGGCTGGTGGCGCTTTTGGCCGCGTTGTTCGTCTACCTGGTCGGCTTTCAGCTGCTGCCTTTGGCCAAGGCCTCAGACGACATCGTGTTCACCCACCTGTACCCGGTCAGCCAGGCTGCGAAGACCGCGGCCTTTGGGCACCTGACGCTTGGCGTGTTGCTGCTGCTGGCGGTGGGCCAAAGCCTCGGGCTGCTGGCGCTTGGCCGCTGGGCCGCGGCCGGGGTGGCGCTTGGCGTCGGCGCGGCGTTGGCCTTTGCCTTTGCGGTGTGGTACGTGCCGCTGCGCCTGAGCAAGCAACCGCGCTAGCTTTTCGCGCGAAACGCCTTGACGTCGGGCGTTATTCGTGTAAGATTATTGTAGGAAATTAGTCAAACGACTCTTGTCGGGATACGCATTCTGCGCCGCGAGTAGGCCAGTCCTGCGGCACTCGAACCAAGGAGAAGCCTATGGATCTAGATTTGGAGCCCGGGTGGTCGCTGCAGCCAGTTGGCGGCACCACCGGCGGGGCCTTTATGGGCGTTTTTGCCCACGAGAAATTCTTTTTAAAACGCAATGCGTCCCCCTTCTTGGCGGCCTTATCCGTTGAGGGCATCACGCCCAAACTGATTTGGACCAAACGCATTTCAACCGGCGACGTGCTGACGGCGCAGGAGTGGCTCAACGGCCGCACCCTCACCCGCGAGCAGATGAATACCCCGATGGTGGCAGGGTTGTTGGCCAAGGTTCACCGCTCGACGCTTCTGAAGCGCATGCTTCAAAAAGTCGGCGGCCTGACCCAAACGCCCGAGCAGCTTCGCGCCCAGTACGTCGCGGACTTGCCCCAGGCGCTGCGCAAGCATCCCTTGGTGCTGGACGTGTCCAAGCGCCTGCGCCAGCTGCCGCCGCGGCCTCGGACCCTGTGGGTCTGCCACGGCGATCTCAACCACAAAAACTGGCTGTTGTCGGACGCCGAGAAGCTCTACTTGGTCGACTGGGACCAGGCCAGCTTGGGTGACATCGCCTTTGACCTCTCCGTGGTGCTGATTAACTACGTGCCTCGCGCCGAGTGGGGGGCGTGGCTGGCCGCATACGGCACACCGCTGTCGGCCGACCTGATGGCTCGCATCGAGTGGTACGGTCAGCTGCACCTGCTCAATGAGATCAAGCGCAACTACGAAAAGCAGCGCTACACCGAAATGAACCGCGCCTTGCTGCAGCTATCGCAGCTGGTGGCCAAATGAAACTCGCGGGCTGTGTCGTCTCGGCACAGCCCGTCTCTTATGTTCAGACTGGAGGACAACATGCGTTTACGAAACAAGCCCTGGGCGGCGCCTTTGATTGCGGCACATCCCGAGTACATCACCGTCGCCCCGGTTGGCATGCCGGGCAAGTGGCAGGCCAAGTTTGCGGTTAGCCAGCCGCTTTTTCTCGAGGTTGGCTCTGGCAAGGGCAAGTTCATTACGGACATGGCCCAGGCCCATCCCGACCAGAACTTCATCGCCCTTGAGATTCAGGAGGTGGCGATTGCCTACATCCTGCGCAAGCAAGTCGAGCTGAAACTGCCCAACCTGCAGCTGATTCTGGGCGACGGCGCGGATCTGACCGATTACTTCGCGCCGGCCGAGGTCGCCGGCGTCTTCTTGAACTTCTCCGATCCCTGGCCGAAGTCCAAGCACGTCAAAAGACGCCTGACCTACGCCAGCTTCTTGGCGCAGTACCAGGCGATTATGGCCCCAGGGGGCAGTCTTCAGTTCAAAACCGACAACCAGGGGTTCTTCGAGTACTCGCTGGTCAGCATGAACAACTTTGGCATGCAGTTCGACTTAGTGGCGCTTGACGTGCATCAGGATCCGCGCATCGTCGCGAACGTCGAAACCGAGTACGAGCACAAGTTCTCGGCCAAGGGCGGCCGCATCCACGAGCTGGTTGCACACTTCAAGAACGCTTGAGCGACAGCAGCTCACCGGATTGACTGACGGTGAAGGCGAAGGTGTTGTTGGCGGTGGTGATGCCGCCGCGATAGGTCGCCACCAGGTGGTCTTCCACCCAGCCGGCGTCCGGCGTCATGTTAATCCAGCCGCCGGTTCGCGTGGTCGAATCGGCAATCTGCGAACTGACCTTTTTGAACAGGCGGTTGGGCAGAAAGTGGTGCCAGTAATAGGCGTAAGCGCGGGTCGTCGCGAAGCTGGCGGCGGTGGCCACCAGCGCGGCGGCCGCGACGTAATGCAGACGTTTGGCCATGTGAGTCCCTCTTTTCTGTGGTTGCACTAATTATAATCCAGAAGTACACTGGCTGCATTGTCAAACGCGCCGAAATCGTGTATGATTCACTTGTAAAACGTAAGTGAAAGGACGAGGACTATGCAAAAATTTGATTCCAACGAGAAGATTCTGGCCGCGGCCAACGCCGCCGGCAAGAAGATGCTGTTCTTCAGCGCCGACTGGTGCCCAGATTGCACCTTCATCAAGCCGGCGATGCCGGCGATTGAGGCCGAGTACCCGGATTACCAGTTCATCTACGTCGATCGCGACGAGAACATCGAAATCGCCCAAGACAAGGGCGTCATGGGCATCCCCAGCTTCATCGCCATCGAAGACGGCAAGGAAATCGGCCGCTTCGTGAACGGCGACCGCAAGACCCGCCAGGAAGTTGAGACGTTCATCAACGGTCTGCCGGCTTAATTAAGGAGGAAACGACACTAATGTTGATCACCAGTGTGAACCAGTTGGCGTGGGGCGACACCCTCGTGGCCGTGCTTGGCCCGGACACCGCGGTCCAAACCACCCGGACGGCCAAGGACATCGTGGGCATTTACGATGAAACCGGCGCGGCCTTGGGCTTCAATTTTTTCCACGCCAGTCAGTGGGTTGGCCCGCTCGCCCAAGCCGGTCAGATTTTCCTGACCGAGGCCCAGGTTGCGGCGCTGAACCAGGCGCTGCAACAGGCGGGGCTCGATGGCACGCTTGCGGTCGACGGCTCGCACCTGGTGATCGGCAAGATTGTCGGCTTTGAGCCGCACCCGGATTCCGATCACCTGCACATCACGCAGGTGGATCTAGGCGACCGCACCGAACAGATTGTGTGCGGGGCCCCGAATGCGGCGCTTGGGCAAACCGTGGTTGCGGCGCTGCCTGGCACCATGATGCCGGACGGCAAGCTGATCTGGCCCGGTGAGCTGCGCGGGGTGGCCTCTGCAGGAATGCTTTGCGCCGCCCGGGAGCTCGCGATTCCCGGGGCGCCGACCCAGCGCGGCATCTTGATTATGCCCGACGATTTGGCCGCCGGCACCCCGTACGATGCGGCGCTGGCTTCGCAGGTCGTCGCCTCGCAGCAGCACTAGCTTCACCATACCGCCGACTGGTTTCGGCGGTTTTTTGATTGGGGCCGGGCAACCTATGTTAAAATTGGGTCATTAGTGAAAATGGGAGTTGATGAGATGCCGCACTACGATGGTCCGGCGTTCAACCGGGAACCACAAAAAATTGAGCCGGCGTATCCGCTGCCCAAGCGCATGCAACGGGAGCCGAAACCGCACCAGGCCAAGCCGGCGACCGCAAGCGAGCCGGCAGGGACGGCGGGCCGTCACTCGATTGACCCCTTGGCGGCCCTGATTGCGGTGCCCAAAAGCCACCACCGCACCAAGCGGCCGGCAATCGACTACGCCGCCATCGTGACGGCGCTGCGGCCGAGCGAAGCCGACCTGTTTTTGATTGAAACCGGCGCCGCGGATGCGACCATTCCGGCGGCACCCGCGGCCGGTGAAGCTGCCGCAAGGGTTGACGCGCTGGCCAGCGGCGGTGCGGCGTCGAACACTGGCTCAACGGCCCCAAGCGCCTCGGCTGCGGCCGGGCAAGCAGCGGTGACGACACGGCCGACTACCGTTGTGGTCGGGGAGGCAGCGCCGACCGCGCCGGCAGTCGAAACGTCGGCAGCCGAAACGCCGGCAGTCGAAACGCCGGCAGCCGCAACGTCGGCAGCCGAAACGCCGGTGACCGCAACGTCGGCAGCCGCAACGTCGGCAGTCGAAACGTCGGCAGCCGAAACGTCGGCAGCCGAAGCGCCGGCAGCCGAAACGCCGGTGACCGCAACGGTGACCGAGCTGCTTGCGGCGGGCCAGCCGCTGCCGACTGACCCGGAGCTGAAGTCACAGCAGCGGGAGCGCCCGCTTCAGCGGCCGTCCAAACTACCGAATCCCTACGCGGTGCGGAATTCCGTTCGCGACTACCTGAAGGCCAAGAAGGCGGCCAAAAAGGGCCAGGCGGCCGCTGGCCCAGCGCGGGAGCGACCGGCCGGCTCGCCGGCCTTTCAACCGCTGACGTCGCCGGTGGGGACCCCGGTTCAAGCCCAAACGCCGGTCAGTGACCACCCCCAGACGCCGCCAACGATCACGGCCGCCGGACGGCCGGCGGCCACCGGGGAAGAAACGAGCGCCGACGTCGCCACGCTGCCACCGAGTGCGGCCGCGGTGACGTCGCGCGAGCCTGCGCCAGCCAATCCGCAGTCTGATTTGCCGGCTCAACCGCAGCTTGAGCCACATCCCGCGGCCGAATCGTCAACGACTCTGGCCGCGCAGTCGCCACAACCCACGCCGGCTCAACCGCAGGCGGCTTCGGCCGGCGAAGCGGCGGCACAGGCGCCTTACCAGATGCCGCCGCTGAGCTTGCTGGCCGATCCGGTAGTTGAGGACCACGCGGCGCTTGAGGGCTGGGTTACGGCCAAGGCGGCCCAGCTGGACGAGACGCTGACCGCCTTTCACGTTGAGGCGCATACGGTGGCCCACACCGTCGGGCCGACCGTGACGCAGTTTCAGGTCGCGCTTGAGCCCGGGGTCAAGGTCAACAAGATCACCAACCTGACCGATGACCTGAAGCTCGCCCTGGCCGCCAAGGACATTCGCATCGAGGCGCCGATTCCTGGCAAGTCGACGGTTGGCATCGAAATTCCCAACCTGCACCCGCGGCCGGTGATGCTCAAGGAGGTCTTGAACTCGCCGCAGTTCCAAGACGCGGCGTCGCCCTTGACGGTGGCGCTTGGGGTTGACTTGTTCGGTCAGCCTCAGGTCACCACGCTGGACAAAATGCCGCACGGGCTGATTGCCGGGGCCACCGGCTCCGGGAAGTCCGTGTTCATCAACTCGCTTTTGACGTCGCTGTTGTACAAGGCGACGCCGCAGCAGGTGCGGCTGCTTTTGATCGACCCCAAGGCGGTGGAGCTTGCCGTCTACAACGGGTTGCCGCACCTGGTATCGCCGGTGGTGTCCGATCCCAAGGCCGCAAGCGCGGCTTTGAAGTGGGCGGTCGACGAGATGGAGGAACGCTACCAGAAGCTGGCTGCGGCCGGGGCCCGCAACCTCAAGCAGTTCAACGACATGGCGGTGGCTCACGGCGACTTTGGGCTGGTGCTGCCGCACATTGTGATCATCGTCGACGAGCTGGCCGACCTGATGATGGTGGCGGCCTCGGAGTTCCAGGACTACATCGCCCGGATCACGGCCAAGGCCCGGGCAGCCGGGATTCACCTGATTGTTGCGACCCAGCGGCCGTCCGTGGATGTGATCACCGGGACCATCAAGAACAACATTCCGACCCGCATCGCCTTCATGGTGGCCAGCCAGGTCGACTCACGGACCATCATCGACCACAACGGGGCCGAGCGTTTGCTGGGCAAAGGTGATATGCTATACCTTGGCAATGGCGCCAGTCAGCCGATTCGGCTGCAGGGAACGTTCGTCGACCGCGAAATCGAGGCCGTCGTCGACTTCGTCAAGCAGCAGCGAGCGCCGCAGTACCTGTTTTTGCCCGACAAGCTGGTCGCTCACGCCAACGCCGTAGAGGCGCAAGACGCGCTTTTCCCCGAGGTCTTGAAGTACCTGGTCGGGGAGAAAAACGTCTCGACATCGAAGCTGCAGCGCGTCTTTTCCATCGGGTATAACCGCGCCGCCAACCTGATCGACGAACTGGAGATGCGCCACTACATCTCGCCGGCCAACGGCTCCAAGCCGCGCGACGTCTACTTCAACAAGGAAGACCTGCCGGATCCAATCGATTAATCCGCACAGTAAGAGGGGAACACATTTTGACAGAAACTGATTACTTCATCGGCATCAAGGGCTCGGGCATGAGCGCCTTGGCCGAGATTTTGAACGACCTGGGCCACCACGTCCTGGGGTCCGACATCACCCAGTACACCTTCACCCAGCGCGGTCTGGCCGCGGCCGGCATCGAGATGCTGCCGTTCGATGCGGCCAACATCAAGCCGGGTTACACCATCATCTGCGGCAACTCCTTCACGGACGAGCACCCCGAAGTGCAGGCGGCCAAGCGCCTGGGCCTGCCGTTTTACCGCTACCACGAGTACCTCGGCAAGCTGCTGGCCAACTACACCAGCATCGGCGTCGCCGGGGCCCATGGCAAGACCAGCACCACCGGACTACTCGCCCACACCCTGAGCGGCATCGACAAGACCTCTTACCTGATCGGCGATGGCACCGGCAAGGGGACGCCGGACTCGAAGTTCTTCGTCTTTGAGGCCGACGAGTACCGCCGCCACTTTTTGGCCTACTCGCCGGATTACCTGATCATGACCAACATCGACTTCGATCACCCGGATTACTACACCGGCATCGAAGACGTCTACTCGGCCTTCGAGGCGGAAGGCAAGCAGGTCAAAAAGGCGATTTTCGCCTGGGGAGACGATCCTTGGCTGCGCAAGCTGGACGTCGATGTGCCGGTGTACTACTACGGCGAAAAGGACACGGACGACTTCGTGGCCAAAAACATCAGCCGCACCACCACGGGCTCAAGCTTCGACGCCTTCCACGAAGGCAAGCTGATCGGCCACTTCTTCGTGCCGCTGTTCGGCGACCACAGCGTGTTGAACGCGCTGGCCGTGGTCGCGGTCGGCTTCACCGAGCAGCTGGACGCCGATTACATTGCGCGGGAGCTGGCCAGCTTCGCCGGGGTTAAGCGCCGCTTCTCGGAAAAAACCATGGGTAACGCCGTGATCATCGACGACTACGCGCATCACCCAAGCGAGATCAAGGCGACGCTTGATGCCGCGCGGCAGAAGTACCCGGACAAGCAGGTCGTGGCGGTTTTCCAGCCGCACACCTTCTCGCGAACCATCGCCTACCTCGACGAGTTCGCTCAGACCCTGAGTGCCGCCGATGCCGTGTACGTCACGCCGATTTTCAGCTCCGCGCGTGAGCAGTCCGGCAGCGTCTCGGCCGAAGACCTCGCCGCCAAGATCAAGCAAGGCGGCCACGTCATTGAACTCGCCGACATGTCGCCGCTTTTGGACTACGACAACGCGGCCTTCGTCTTCATGGGGGCCGGCGACATCCAAAAATACGAGGTCGCCTTCGAAAACCTCCTGTCCGACGTCTCACCCAAGGCCAACTAGCGCCTGACCAAAAACCACCGCTGCGGTGGTTTTTTGAGTTCGCCGGAGGCGCTGCGAACCGGCGCGGCGTGGCCGAAGACCGCACCGGGTTCGGTTCTTGCAGTCGCCGGGCTTGTTGCGGGCAAAATCGGTCTAAGGTCCGGCTGACAAATTGGGGCAAGCTGGTATAATGGATGTTATAACAACGAAGAGAGGACTGATACGATGGAAGAACGTCGTGTTGTCAATGAAACTGGCGTGGCGGGCTTTTTCAACCGCGTGTACGCAACCGTGGGGATCGGCATCGGGGTCACCGGCCTGATCTCCTACCTGCTGGGCAGCGTGTTTCAGACCCAGTACCTGAACGCGATCAACCAGCATCCGGTGGTCTTTTACGTGCTGATGCTGCTGCCTTTGATCCTGTCGTTTGTGATCAATAACAAGGCGGCCCGCACCAACACCAGCTACGCCACGGTGGTGTACCTGCTGATCACCGCAGCGTTCGGCTTCACCTACGCGTCGATCTGGCTGATCTACCCGACGGCCAACATCACCGCCGCGCTGTTCACCACCGCCATCGTCTTCGTGTCGATGTCGGTGTTCAGCCGCATCACCAACCGTGACTTGAGCCGCCCCGGCGCCATCGCTGGCACCGCCTTGTGGGGCGTGATTCTGATGAGCCTGGCCAACATGTTCTTCATGCACTCAAGCGGCATGAGCCTGCTGATCGCCTACGCGATCTTGGTCATCTTCATCATCCTGACGGCCTGGGACAACCAGGCACTCAAGCGGATGTACCTGACCGCCGATGCCAGCGGCCAGGCGACCTATAGCATGGGGGCCCTGGCGGTTCAAGGCGCCTTGATGCTTTACCTGGACTTTCTCAACCTGTTTCTGGCGATTCTCCAGATTTTCGGCGGTTCCGACCGCAACTGATGCACAGACCCTGACCGCGCCGCCTCGGCGCGGTTTTTTGGTGTCCAAGCCCAGCGTCTGAATCGCTGCCGCCTGGAACGTGGTCGGTGAGGCTTCTTGTTGCGGGGCAATTAGACACCTGGATTTTGGCGGCGGCGAGCGGCCGCGCCTTGCCCGGCATGTTACAATGGCAGTAGACAGATGGAGGGACTTATGGCGAAAGAAAAATTACTGCTGATCGACGGAAGCTCGGTCGCATTCCGCGCGTTTTACGCGCTTTACAACCAACTCGATCGCTTCACCAACAGCGAGGGCCTGCACACCAACGCGGTTTTTGCGTTCAACAACATGCTGGACAACATCGTGAGCAAGGTCAAGCCCGACCGGATTTTGGTCGCCTTCGACAAAAGCGGCGGGACCTTTCGCACCAAAATGTTCGACGACTACAAGGGCAACCGCGACAAGGCGCCAAGCGAGCTTTTGGAGCAGCTGCCCCTGATCCACAAGATGATCGAAGACCATGGCATGGCCCATTACGCGCTTCAAGACTACGAGGCCGACGACATCATCGGCACCTTGGCCAAGCAGGCGGAAGAAGCCGGCATGACCACGGTGATCGTGACCGGCGACCGCGACTTGACGCAGCTGGCCACCGCTGCCGTGACGGTGCAGGTGACCAAAAAAGGCGTCGCCGAGCTTGAGGCCTACACCCCGGCTTACATGCAAGAGAAGCTGGGCATCACGCCGCGGCAGCTGATCGACCTCAAGGGGCTGATGGGCGACACCTCCGATAATTACCCCGGGGTCACCAAGGTGGGGGAGAAAACGGCGCTGAAGCTGCTCGACCAGTTCGGCTCCATCGAAAACCTCTACGCCAACCTGGACGAGCTCAAGCCCAGCAAGATGAAGGAGAACCTGATCAACGACCGGGACAACGCCTTTTTGAGCAAGCGGCTCGCCACCATCCTGCAGGATGCGCCGATTGCCATCGGCCTGGACGACATTCGCTACACCGGGCCGGACATCGAGGCGCTGCGCGGCCTGTTCACGCGGCTTGACATGCGCCAGGCTTTAGCCAAGTTGCCGGCCCCCGCTGGTGAGGCTGACCCCGCGGCCGCGGCGCCGGACTACGTCGTGCTGACCGACGCGAACCTCGATGTGCTGCCGACCACCGAAGGCCCGGTGGCCTTTGAGCTGGAGATGCTGACGGAGAACTACCACGTCGCCGATCCAATCGGCTTTGTCATCGCGGCCGAAGACCGAATCTGGGTCAGCAGCGACGCCACGCTGTTGACCACGCCGGCGCTTTGCGACTGGCTGGGCCGGCATGCCCTCACCGTGTTTGACGCCAAGCGCAACTTGGTCGCGGCGGCGCGGCTTGGGGTCACGCTTGGGCCCATCGACTTCGACGCGCTGTTGGCCTCGTACCTGCTGAACCCGGACCAAAACAGCAACGACTTCGGCCAGATTGCCCAGGACCACGACTACCAGCTGCCCTTCGACGCCGATGTTTACGGCACCGGCGCCAAGCGAGCGGTGCCGGAGGAGGCCGTGCTGTTCGGCCACCTGGCGCAAAAGGCCAAGGCCCTGCTGGCGCTTCGACCGCACCTCAGCCAGGACCTGGCGGATCAGGACGAGACCGCCTTGTTCACCGACTTGGAGCTGCCGCTGGCCAAGGTGCTCGCGCGAATGGAAATCGCCGGCATTCACTTGGATCAGCCGGTGCTGCGCAAGATGGGCGACGAATGGACCACCAGCATGCACGTGCTGGAGGAGAAAATCTACGGCGAGGCCGGGCTGACCTTCAACCTGAACTCGCCCAAGCAGCTCGGTGAGGTGTTGTTCGAAAAGCTCAAGCTGCCGGTGATTAAGAAAACCAAAACCGGCTACTCGACCTCCGTTGAGGTGCTGAAGCAGCTGCAAGACGCCAGCCCGATTGTTCAAGACATCTTGGACTACCGCACGGTGGCCAAGCTGCAGTCGACCTACGTCGCCGGCCTGATCAAGGCGGTGTTGCCGGACGGCAAGATTCACACCCGCTACCTGCAGACGCTGACGCAAACCGGGCGTCTCTCGTCGGTCGACCCGAATATGCAAAACATTCCGGCTCGCGGCATGGGCAAGCAGGTGCGTCAGGCCTTCGTGCCGTCGCACCCCGGCTGGGAGATTTTTTCAAGCGACTATTCCCAAATCGAGCTGCGGGTGCTGGCCCACATTTCCGGTGATGCCAACATGCAAGAGGCCTTCAAGGAAGACCGCGACATCCATGCCAACACCGCGATGAAAATCTTTGGGCTGACCAGCCCGGACCAGGTGACGCCGGACATGCGCCGGCAGGCCAAGGCGACCAACTTCGGGATTGTCTACGGCATCAGCGACTTCGGACTGGCCAAGAACATCGGCATCACCCGCAAGCAGGCCAAGGCCTTCATCGACGGGTACTTCGAGCAGTACCCGCAGGTTCACGACTACATGGCGCGAATGGTGGCGGTGGCGCGGGAGCAGGGTTACGTCGAGACGCTGTTTCACCGGCGGCGTTACCTGGCGCAGATTCACTCGAAGAACTTCAACCTGCGCCAGTTCGCCGAACGCACGGCGATGAACACGCCGATTCAAGGCAGCGCGGCCGACATCATCAAGGTCGCGATGATTCGGATGCAAAAGATGCTCGATGAGAACCACCTGCAGTCGCGCATGCTGCTGCAGGTTCACGATGAGCTGATCTTCGAGGGCCCGGCGGAAGAAATGCCCCGCCTGGCGGAGCTGGTGCCCAAGGTGATGGACTCGGCGGTTGCCTTGGCCGTGCCGCTGAAGGTGGAAAGCCACTACGGCGCCACCTGGTTTGACGCGAAGTAAAGGAGGACGCCTTGCCAGAATTACCAGAAGTTGAGAATGTTAGGCGGGGGCTGAGCGAGCTGATCGTCGGCCGCAAGGTTGAGGCGATCGGCACCGACTGGGCCAAGATTCTGGTCGGTGGCCTGGAAGCCTTCCAAACCGCCTTGATTGGCGCGACCATCACCGGTATCGACCGCCGCGGCAAGTACCTGCTGCTGCGCTTTGACAACGGCGTGACCCTGGTGTCGCACTTGCGCATGGAGGGCAAGTACCAGCTGGTCGCCGACCCCGCGGTGGTACACGACCGCTTCGTGCATGTCTGGTTCACCTTTGAAGATGGCCACGAGCTGCGCTACCACGACATGCGCAAGTTCGGCCGGATGCAGCTGGTTGAGACCGGCCGGGAGGAACAGGTGGTCGCCGGTCTGGCCAAAATGGGGCCGGAGCCGACCGCTGAAAGCTTTGACGCCGCGGCGTTTTACGCGACGGTCCACAAGCGTAAGGCCCCGATCAAGTCGGTGATCTTGGACCAAAGCGTGGTGGCCGGGGTCGGCAACATTTACGCCGACGAGACGCTGTGGCAAGGCCGGCTGAACCCGGCGCAGCCGGCCAACACGCTAACGCGAGCGGAAACCACGCGGCTGCACGACGCGATCATCGAGATTCTCGGCGCCGCCACCAGGCTTGGCGGCACCTCGGTTCACACGTTCCTGGATGCGACCGGCCAGCGCGGCGGCTTTCAGGCGCGGCTTCACGTCTATGACCGGGAGAACACCCCGTGCGATCGCTGCCAGACCACGATCGTCAAGACCAAAGTGGGCCAGCGCGGGACGCATTACTGTCCCCACTGCCAGCCCTTAAGGAAGCGAAAAGCACAATGACTTACTTGCTCGGTTTGACCGGCGGCATCGCCACCGGCAAAAGCACGGTGGCGGCCGTCTTCAGGCGGTTGGGCTGCCCGGTGGTCGATGCCGACGTGATCGCCCGAGAGATTGTCCTGCCGGGTCGCCCGGCGCTTGCGGCCATCGCCGCCGCATTCGGGGCCGACATGATTCGCCCGGATGGCACCTTGGACCGCCGGCGGCTCGGGGACCTGGTGTTCAACGACGCAGGCAAGCTCGCCCAGCTCAACGCCATCGACCACCCGTACCTGCGAGCGGCGATCAACGACGCGCTGGCCGAGGCCAAGGCGTCGGGCTGCCCGGTGGCGGTGGGGGAGATTCCCCTGCTTTACGAGACGCATTACGAAGACGCCTTCGACGGGGTGGCGGTGGTCACGCTGCCGCCGCACGTGCAGCTGGAGCGGCTGATGGCCCGGGATGGGCTGACCAAGGCGGCGGCGCTTGCGCGAATTAACGCGCAGATGCCGCTGGCGGAGAAAATCGCCCGGGCCGATTATTTGATCGACAACTCGCAAGGTGAGCTGATTCGCGGCCAGCAGGTTCGCCAGCTCTTGGCACAGCTCAGCCGGCCCGAGGCCTGAGTTGCCGGTGTTTCTGAACTGTTGTCCTGAAACAGGTGCCACACTACATGTGGCGTGTTATAATGTGGTATCAACTACAAAGAGGGTGACCTTTTGCAATGCCCACATTGTCATCACAACAGCTCGCGGGTCGTTGACTCGCGGCCCACTGACGGCGGCCGTGCGATTCGGCGGCGCCGCGAGTGCGAGAACTGCGGGTTTCGCTTCACCAGCTTCGAGCGGGTGGAGCAGACGCCGCTGTTGGTCATCAAGAAGAACGGCACCCGCGAGGAGTTCAACCGCGAGAAGATTCTCAAGGGCCTGATTCGCGCCGCCGAGAAGCGGCCGGTCACCATGGAACAGATGCAGTCGATTGTCGAAGGCGTGGAGAACAAGCTGCGGGCAATCGGGGAAAACGAGGTCTCAAGCCAGGCCATCGGCGAGTACGTGATGAAGCAGCTCGCCGACGTCGACGACGTGGCCTACATCCGCTTTGCCAGCGTGTACCGGCAGTTCAAGGACATGTCGGTGTTCATGCAGGAGCTGCAGGACATGATGAAGAAGGAAAAGCAGTCCAAAAAATAGGCGTTGGCGATTGCGCCGGCGCCTTTTTTACCCGGCGTGTCACGCCGAAAGGAGGAATCCGGATGAAAAGGCCGGCGAACTTCATGGCCCAAGATGATTACATCATCTCCACGGCCACGTACTTCAGCAACCTAGATCAAGACGTGGCCATCAGCCTGTACCAGCCGCTGATCGGCCCGACCGCCTTGGCGCTGTACCTCAGCTTGTGGCAGGTGGCGCCGGCTACGGTGGCGCTGCGCGAGCGGCAAAAGCAAACGGCCTTGCTGGACATGCTCGGCGTCAGCCTCGATGAGCTTTACGAGGCGCGGGTGCGGCTGGAGGCGGTCGCCTTGCTTCAGACCTACACCCAAGTCGATGACCTCGGCCGCTTTTACGCCTACGAGCTGCACCGGCCGGTCGAGCCCGATTCCTTCTTCCACGACCCGACGCTTGGGCTGTTGCTGTACGACCGCGTCGGCGAGCACCGCTACCACCAGCTGACCGAGCGCTACACGCTGCGCAACGTTCATAACGCCAATTGGACCAACATCTCAGCGCAGCTGCTCGATGTTTTCTCGCTGACGCGCGTCGCGCCAACCGCAGCGGCGGCGGCCGACAACGCCCAGGTTCGCCAAAAACCGACGCCTGCGGTCACCTTGGGGGATGGTCAGGGGTTTGACTGGGCTTTGGTGGCGCAGCTCTTGCGCCGCACCAATGTCGATGTCAGCGAACTCGAGCGCAACCGGGTGCGGCTGTACCAGATTGCCAAGTTTTACGGCCTGGCCCCGGTGGATCTGGCCCGGCTGATTGAGCCGGCGGTGGATTTTGTCACCGGTTCGATCGACCTGCGGCAGGTGCGGCTTTATGCCGAGCAGACTTATCAGGAGCAGGCACCGCACCTGGTGCCCAAGTCCGCGGCGGCGGCCACGCCCGAACCCGTCGCGGCGGCCACGGACAAGCTGAGTGCGGATGAGGCCGCCTTGGTCGAGCGGGCCAGCAAGCTGTCGGTTCGCGAGTTTCTCGAGGCGACCAAAAAGGCCAAGAATCCTAACATGTACGCGGCCCCCAACGAGATCGCCGCGCTGCGCAAGCTGGTGCAGCGCCACGTGCTGCCGGACGCGACGATCAACGTGCTGGTCGATTACATCCTGCAGACCAACGACTCGCTCAACCAGGCCTACTTGGACGCCATCGTCAACCGCTGGCTGAAGGCCGGTGTCACGGACCCGGCCAGTGCCTTGGCCGAGATCAAGGCCTTCGCCGAACGCAAGACCCGCCAGCCGGCGCGGCGTAACAACAGCCGCCCGGCGCGGCAGGAGCAGATGCCGGCCTGGAGCAAGGCCGACTACAAGCCCAAGGAGCAGGCGGTGTCAAGCTCCCAGCAGGCGGAAATCGCGGCCAGGTTGGCGGCGCTTCGCCAACTTGAAGAACACGGAGGAAGCGGCCAATGAAAACCATGAAAGACGAGCTGGCGCAGGTGATGGACAAGCGCCGGTTGAACCAGGCTTACACGACCATGATGCAGGCGGCGGTGGCGGATGAGGCGGTGCAGGCCTTCCTGCAGGCTAACGCCGACGCCTTGGCCCCGGATGCGGTCAACCGCGGCGCGGCCAAAATCTACGAGTACGTCAACGCCCGAGACGGCAAGGTGATCACCCCGATGCAGCAGGCCGGCTACACCCCCAAGCTGGTGGTGTCCAATCGCTTGATCGACATCACCTACGAGCCGACTCCGGCCAAACGCGCCCAGGACGCCCAGGCGTCGCAAAAGGCCTTGGTGACCTCGCTGAACATGCCCAAGGCGATTGCGGCCGCGCGGCTGGCCGACTACGATCCGACCAACCGCGGGGATGCGCTGGTTCAGGCGCTGACCTTCACCACCGAGCTGGCTAAGGCACCGCGGGACTTTCACAAGGGGCTTTACCTGACTGGGCCCTTCGGCGTCGGCAAGACCTACCTGATGGGCGCGATGGCCAACGACTTGGCCAAGCAGGGGCTGGCGTCGACGCTGGTGCATTGGCCGACCTTTGCGGTGGAGATGAAGGCGGCGATCGGCGACCAGACGGTGCTGCCCAAGCTCGATGCGATTAAGAAGGCGCCGGTGCTCATGATCGACGACATCGGGGCCGAAAGCCTCAGCCCCTGGATCCGCGACGATGTGCTGGGTATTTTGCTGCAGTACCGGATGCAAGAGGAGCTGCCGACGTTGTTCACCTCCAACAAAACCATGGCGGAGCTGACCGATTTTTTGGCCGGCGTCGAGGTCGGCAACAACGAGGGGCTCAAGGCCCAGCGCATCATGGAACGCATCCGTTTCCTGGCGACCGAGGTCGTGGTCGGCGGCCGCGACCGGCGCAACGGGTAGGCGCCTGGCGAACACCTGTCGGCAATTTTCAAACTTTTTCACCGCTTGGGCTTGCGCGGCCTGCCGGAACGTGCTTTAATCTAGGTATCGAAGACGAAAGCAATAAGGACCATGTTTCACCAGAGAGCCTCGACCGTGGCTGAAAGTCGAGCAGGACCTGATCCGCACCACTTTCCGAGAGTGCCTCGTTGAGGCCGGGTCGCGTCGTTATGCGCCAATCGAGAGGAAAGCAGTGCTTTCAAGTCGGGTGGAACCGCGTGTTTAGCGTCCCGGATGTCATATTGACGTCCGGGGCGTTTTGTTTTTCCGCCCCTGCTTTCACTACCAAAAGGAGAGATTTCTATGTCGATCAGCATCACATTCCCAGACAACAGCGTCAAGCCATTCGAGGCCGGCGCCACCATCTTGGACATCGCCAAGTCCATTTCCACGTCGCTGGCCAAAAAAGCCGTGGCCGGCAAGGTCGACGGCGCCTTGGTCAACCTTGACCACGCGCTGAACGCAG
The DNA here is from genome assembly GCF_054785075.1 of Lacticaseibacillus suihuaensis. Classification (NCBI taxonomy): domain Bacteria; kingdom Bacillati; phylum Bacillota; class Bacilli; order Lactobacillales; family Lactobacillaceae; genus Lacticaseibacillus; species Lacticaseibacillus suihuaensis. Next base: position 60,983 of record NZ_BAAGBJ010000010.1, read on the forward strand.
ACGCCAGCATCGAAATCGTCACTAAGGATTCCGCGGATGGCCTGACCGTGCTGCGTCAGACCGGGGCCTTCGTCCTGGCCGCGGCCATCAAGGCCTTGCACCCGGAGACGCGCTTGGGCAAGGGCGCCGCGCAGGAAGACGGCTTCTTTTACGACACCGACCGCGACGACCGTCAGCTGACGATCGACGAGCTGCCGGCCATCGCCGACAAAATGGCCGAGATCGTCAAGGCCAATCCCGAAGTCAAGGCGGCCAGCCTGAGCCGCAGCGAGGCCGAGGCCTACTTTGCCAACGAGCCGTTCAAGCTGCAGCTGTTGGCCAAGATTGACGGCGACCAGATTGCGGGCTTCAAGCTCGGCGACTTCTTTGACTTCGAGCTCTCGGCCCTTTTGCCAAGCCTGAAGGACCTGAAGCACTTCTCCTTGCTGAGCGTCGCCGGCGCCTACTGGGAAGGCAAGTCCTCCAACCCGATGCTGCAGCGGATCTACGCGACGGCTTACTACAAGGCGGCCGAGCTTGAAGACGACGCCAAGCGCCGCCAGGAGGCCAAGGAGCGCGACCACCGCAACATCGGCCGCGACCTCGACTTGTTCTTCGTCGATCCCAAGGTCGGCGCCGGCCTGCCTTACTGGATGCCCAACGGCGCGACGATTCGCCGCGTGATCGAGCGCTACATCATCGACAAGGAGCTCGCCGATGGCTACGAGCACGTTTACACCCCAGTTTTGGCCAACCTGGACCTTTACAAGACCTCCGGCCACTGGGAGCACTACCGCGAAGACATGTTCCCGCCGATGGACATGGGCGACGGCGAAATGCTTGAGCTGCGGCCGATGAACTGCCCGAGCCACATCCAGGTCTACAAGCACCACATCCGCTCCTACAAGGAACTGCCGCTGCGGATTGCGGAGCTTGGCATGATGCACCGCTACGAGAAGTCCGGCGCCTTGTCCGGTCTGCAGCGCGTGCGTGAAATGACCCTGAACGACGGCCACACCTTCGTCGCCCTCGACCAGGTTCAAGAGGAATTCAAGAAGATCCTGCGCCTGATCATGAACGTCTACGAAGACTTCAACATCAACGACTACACCTTCCGCTTGTCCTACCGCGACCCGAAGAACACCGAAAAGTACTTCGACGACGAGGAAATGTGGACCCGCAGCCAGAGCATGCTCAAGGCCGCCATGGACGACTTGGGCCTGGACTACTACGAGGCCGAAGGCGAAGCCGCGTTCTACGGCCCGAAGCTCGACATCCAGACCAAGACCGCGCTTGGCAACGACGAAACCATGTCCACCATTCAGCTGGACTTCATGCTGCCTGAGCGCTTCGGCCTGACCTACGTCGGCAACGACAACCAAGAGCACCGCCCGGTCATGATCCACCGCGGCATCGTCGGCACCATGGAGCGCTTCATCGCCTACCTGACCGAAATCTACAAGGGTGCCTTCCCAACCTGGCTGGCCCCGACCCAGATTGCGATCATCCCGGTTTCCGACAAGCAGCTGGACTACGCCAAGAACCTGAAGACCGCGCTGCTTAAGGCCGGTCTGCGGCCAGAGCTTGACGCCCGCAACGAAAAGATGGGCTACAAGATTCGCGAGGCTCAGACCAACAAGATTCCTTACACCATCGTGGTGGGGGATGACGAAGTGAACGCGGCCAGCGTGTCCGTTCGCAAGTACGGCAAGTCCGACTCCGAGGAGATGCCAGCCAACATGTTCCTCGAATCCGTGCAGGCGGAAGTCAAGAACTTCTCCCGCGACGGCAAGCACAAGCGCGGCGAAGGCGCCAAGCTCGCCGACTAGGCACTCAAAAAGCGTTTCGCAGTCAGTTGTGAAACGCTTTTTTGCTACCGTCATACAGGTGTGAGGCCCGGCCGGTCGTTAGCGCCAGTCGATGGTGATGAACTCGCAGTATGCAATCTTGGCCTGCGGGTGGAATTGGCGCATCACCACGCCGTGGGTGACGCAGGCGATGCGGTGGTAACCCAGGTCGGCGTAGTGGTCGAACACCGCGGCGGCCCGGGCGCGAACTTGCGCGGCGGTTTCGTAGTCCCAGGGGCTGGCGGGGCTTGCTTGGCCGTGGTGGGCCAAAAAGGCGGCGTGGGCTTCGTCGGCCTCGACGGCGGTGCGAAGCCTAGTGCCCGTCATGTCGGGCCGCCACTCGTGCAGTCCAAGCTCCACCGCCACGGGAATCGTGGTGTGGCGGGTCAGCTCAAGCGCCGTCTGCAGGGCGCGGGTGTATGGGGAGCTGAGCATCAGCTCCACGTCTTGCAGCCGTGGGTCACGCGCCGCAGCCTGGGCGATGGCGATGCCGCGCGGGGTGAGCCGGCTGAAGTCCAGGCCGAAGCCGAAGTAGTCGGCGGCCCGGACCTGGCCGTAGTCGGGTTCGGAGTGGCGAATCAGGTCGATTTGCATGGTGGCCTCCCGTTTTTGGCCAGTGTACCGCTTGGGGGTGGTGGGTTCAAGGGGGCGGCGGTGCTTGCGCAGGCCTTGCGCGCGTGCTAAGCTGTCTCCTAGAAATGGAGGCGGTAGGGTGATCCTGCAACTTTGGGGCTCGTGGTTCCTGCTTTTTGGGGTGACCGAGCTGATTGCCATGGGGCTTTTGACCGGCAGCGTGTTGTTGCTCGCGGCCATCCCCGGGCGCCGCGACCGGCGGATGATGCGCTTGCTGGCCCACAATGGGCGGGGGGTCATCCTGATCTGGCTTTCGGTGATGGTCTTGGCGCTTGGGGCCGTCTACGGCATCGCCGGCTGGTGGTTCAGCCTGATTGCCTTTGAGCCGCACGGGGTTGCGGTGTTTGGCAGCGTCGGCATCGCGGCCGTGACCTGGCTGGCCAACCTGATTTTGAAGCGGCGCCAGTGGCTTGAGTCGCTGCATCGGTCGCAGTCCGGCGACGAATGAAACTTTCATTTGACACCCGGCCTGCGAGTCCGTATACTAGAGAACGTTGAGAAAACAAGCAGAAGTTCCCGCTTCTCACCTATGCCTCTGGCCGCTGGGTTGATATGATCGGTATTTAACGACGCGGCGGGGCTCATAGTGGGCTCTTCGGCGTCCTTGTTTTGTCACAAAATATTTTCGGAGGTGAACTGCCATAGCAAGAGATATGATGGTCAACGACGGGATTCGTTCCCGTGAAGTTCGACTGATTTCCCAGACTGGTGAACAACTCGGGGTCAAGAGTACGCACGAGGCACTCGAGCTTGCGCAATCGGTAAGCCTGGACCTGGTTCTGGTTTCCCCAACCGCCAAGCCGCCAGTTGCCCGGATCATGGATTACGGGAAGTTTCGCTTCGAGCTGCAAAAAAAGCAGCGTGAGGCGCGTAAGAAACAGAAAACCATCAGCATCAAGGAGATCCGCCTGAGCCCGACCATCGGCGAGGCAGACTTCAACACCCGGTTGAAAAACGCGTCCAAGTTCCTTGAAAAAGGGGACAAGGTCAAGGTGACCGTCCGCTTCCGCGGTCGTGCGATCACCCACAAGGACCTCGGACAAAAGGTTCTGGAGCAGATGGCCAAGGCCGTTGAGGAATTGGCTACTGTTGAAGCCCGCCCGAAGATGGACGGACGGAGCATGTTCATGATGCTCGCACCAAAAGCTGACAAGAAATAGTCAGACTAAGTCACTAGGAGGAATTATCGTCATGCCAAAATTCAAGACACACCGTGCATCTGCCAAGCGCTTCAAGAAGACCGCTAGTGGTGCTTTGAAGCGGGGTCACGCTTACACCAGCCACCGTTTCCACGGTAAGACCAAGAAGCAACGTCGTCAGTTGCGCAAGTCAGCATTGGTATCCCACTCCGATATGAAGCGGATCCGCCAGATGCTCAGCCAGATGAAGTAATTGCGCCTCGCGCACATTACTCAGTTCGCTTAATTATTAGAGGAGGAATTTCTAATGCCACGTGTTAAAGGTGGAACCGTAACTCGCAAACGTCGTAAGAAGGTCTTAAAGCTCGCCAAGGGCTACCGTGGGGCCAAGCACCTGCTGTTCAAGGCAGCCAATGCTCAGGTCATGGTATCCTACCGCTACGCATTCCGCGACCGTCGCGCTAAGAAGCGCAACTTCCGCTCCCTGTGGATTGCGCGGATCAACGCCGCAGCGCGTCTGAACGACATTTCTTACAGCAAGTTGATGCACGGCTTGAAAGTTGCCAACATCGACATGAACCGCAAGATGTTGGCCGACATCGCCATCGCAGATCCTGCAGGCTTCACGGCCCTTGCAGACGCTGCCAAGAAGGCTTTGGCTTAATCTGACTAGTGAGTCCCACCGCGATTGCGGTGGGATTTTTTGGCGTTTGGCCGTGCCTTGCGCCAGTGGGCGGCGAGCCAGTGCGGCCGGGGCGGTCAACGGGGCTTGATCAAGCCCACGAGCAGCTGATGGGTATAGTCGGGGTTACCGAGCCTCAACCGTTCGATGCGGGTGGCGAACCTGGGTGACGGCATCAGCCGATGCATGACGATGCGAGTCGGATGGGTGATCAGCGGACGACTTGGCGCCAGTCGCTCAAGCGTGGCGTTGAATTGGCGCATGCGGTCGGTCTGCTGGCGTTGAAGCTTGTACAGCCTGGTTTTGAGATTCGGCGCCAGTGGGGTGGCCTGCTGGCGCAACCGGTCTTGGCAGTCTGTAAAAGCGAGCCGGCCGCGTTGAAAGCGCTTGACGGTGGCGGCCAGGTTGCGCCGAACCGGCGAGTCGGGAAGCGTCTCGAGCCACCGGTTGGTTGGGTTGACCAGTGCGTGCCTGGTTTGCTGCCACTGCCGCACGAGTGTGGCGTATTGGTTGCGGCCGGGGACCGGCCGCGTGACGGCCAACTGACCGCTGACCTGCAGGACATCGCCCAGGCGCCACATGACGCCCAGCGTGGTGTGAGCCGGGTCGAACTCGAGCAGGCCCTGCACCGGTGGCATCGCAAAGGCCGTGCCATCCGGAAGAATCAAGGCGTCGAGGGTGACCGCCAGGAGCTCAGCGTGGTTGAGGTGGTAGTCGTCATCCAGCAAGCTGCCGATGAAGACACCGGTCAGGGTCAGATTGACGCGAATGGTGGGAGAGGAAGGCATGCGCAACACCGCCTGTTCTTTTTGAACTCAGTATAGCCCCTGGTGGCGGCGTTGTAACGCAATCTGCCTGGTGGCGTTAGGCCCGGCCGAAGCAGTTGCGGCGGCAAGTCAAAATGTTTGACACCCAATTGGTCCGGTGTTAAGCTATCCGCGAATGATTATTCTTGCACGGGGAGGCAGCAAAAGGCCACAGCTGCTTTGTTATCCACCGCGCGGGGCACATCCTGCGGCTCGCACCGCAGCCCCCACCCATGACAAGCCGCAGTGTATTGCCACACGGCTTTTAGCTCGAGAGCTTTAGTGCAACCCCGGAATCAAACGAGGGGAAACCAGGGACCCGGATTCGCACCACCCCACCGGCTGCAGGCCGGCCACCACCACTCCCAGACGAGTTAGCCGCGCGGATGACCGAAACCGTTGGGCGCAATGGCACCACCACGGTAAGACAAAGCCAGGAACGTAACCAAATAGGCCAAGGCCACCGGAATCACCGAGTCCGGTGGCTTCGGCGCGGCCGCCGCAACTCAATTGTTGCGGCGGCCATTTTTGCGCAGGTGCTGGTCAAAGTGGCCGCGCTGGTCGATAATAGGGGCACGAGCTTTGCTCGACTGGCGCCGCTTCGGCGTCTGAAGGAGGAAGAACATGGACTTTACCCAAGTGACTTACACCAGACCGGATCCGGCCGCGTTCCTGCGAGACATTGCGGCCGGTGCGGCGGCGCTTGAGGCGGCCACCGACGCTGACGCGGCGCTGGCCGTCGCCAAGCGGATCACGGCCTTGATCAACGACGTCGACTCGCAGGGCATGATCGCGCAGATTCGCCACACTATCGACACGCGCGATGCCTTTTACGCGCAAGAAGACGCCTTTTGGAACGATTTTGAACCCCAGGCCGAGGCGGCCAAGACCGACTACCTCAAGGCGGTTTTGGCCAGTCCCTACCAAGACGCGCTGAAGACCATCTACCCCAAGCCGTACTTTCTGAAGGCCAAGGACCTGCTTCGCACCAACAAGCCGGAGGTGATTGACCTGCAGCAAAAGGCCAACGCCTTGGCCTCCCGCTACACCGACCTGATTGCAAGCGCCCAGGTTGACTTTGACGGGCAGACCTACACGCTGGCGCAGCTTGGGCCGCTGCGCGACGACGCCGACCGGGCGGTGCGAAAGGCCGCCAACGCCGCTTACTGGGGCTTTTTTGCGGCGCATGAGGCCGAGTTCGACCAGCTGTACGACGACATGGTCCACACCCGCACGGCGATTGCGCAAAAGCTCGGCTTCAAGGACTTCTCCGAGATGAGCTACGTCTTCATGGACCGCTTCGATTACGACGAGGACATGGTGGCCGCCTACCGCCACGAGGTGCAGACCAAGGTCGTGCCGCTGGCCCAAAAGCAACGCGCCAAGCAAGCCCAGCGTCTGGGGTTGGATCACCTGGCCTACTACGACTTGGGCGTTCAGTTCAAGTCCGGCAACGCCAAGCCGGAGGGGACATCCACTCAACTGGTGCAGGCCGCCCGTGAGATGTACCACGAGATGTCGCCGGAGGCCGGGGCCTTTTTCGATCACATGATCGATTCGCACCTGCTGGACCTGCTGGCCAAGCCGGGCAAGGCCTCGGGCGGTTACGCCGAGTACATTCCCTCGATTCAGTCGCCGTTCATCTTTTCGAACTTCAACGGCACCTCGGGCGACGTCGATGTGCTGACCCATGAGGCCGGCCACGCCTTTCAGACTTACCTGGCCAAGTGGATTCAGCCCGGTGACTGCGTCTTTCCGACTTTTGAGGCGGCGGAGATCTTCTCCATGAGCATGGAGTTCATCGCGTATCCTTGGATGCCGAAGTTCTTCGGGACCCAAACCGCCAAGTACCGCTACGCGCATCTGCAGGCGGCCCTTGAGTTTTTGCCTTACGGGATTTTGGTCGATCACTTCCAGCATCAGGTCTACACCCATCCGGACTGGACGCCGGCCCAGCGCAAGGCCGAGTGGCGGCGCTTGGAGAAGCTGTACAACCCGGACAAGGACTACAGCGAAAACGCGGCGCTTGAGTCGGGCATCTACTGGATGCGCCAGGGGCACATTTTCGAGTCGCCGTTCTATTACATCGACTACACCATCGCCCAGGTGGTCGCCTACCAGTTCTGGAAGCGATTCAACGTCGATCACGACCCTAAGGCCTGGCAGGATTACGAAACCATGGCCAAGGCCGGCGGCAGCCAGACGCTGCTCGAGCTGCTAGCCACCGGGCACCTGCGTTCGCCCTTTGAACCCGGCGCCTTGGACGATACGCTGGTGGCCATTTCACAGGCGCTTGACGACGTGGATGATGCGGCCCTGTAGCCGCCATCCGACCACTCAAAAACGCGGTTGCCCAAGCGGTAACCGCGTTTTTGAGTGGCGCTAGAGGTCCTTCATCACCACCAACTTGCCGGCGGCGTGGTGCTGTTCCAAGGCAATGTGGCCGGCCTGAACGCCTGGCAGGGAGAAGGGGAAGGCCCGGGCAACCTGCAAGGTCAGCTGACCGGCTTCGGCCAGCTTCACCAGGGTTGGAAAGGCGTCTTGGGCCGGCACCAGCCCGTGGCTACCCAGCTGCAGCCGTGCGACATGGGGCTTGGGCGCCTTGGGTACCGCGGCAAAGGCGGTGGTCACCAAGGTCCCGGTCGGCTTGGTCAAGGCCAGCGCGACGCCGTTGTCGGCGCCGTCTTTGACCGCGTTGACCGCCGCATCGGCGGTGTCTTGGTAGTGGTGCCAGGCCGTGCCTTGATCGTAGGCCAAGGCGACGCTTGCGCCCAGGCTCTGCAGGTAGGCGCGGTTGGCTGCGCTGGCCACGGCGATGACCCGCAGGCCAGCCGCCCGAGCCAGCTGCACGGTCATCGCCCCGACGGCGCCGCTGGCCCCGACCACCGCCAGGGTCTGACCGGGCCGAAGCGACAGGGCCTGCAGCAGCGAAAAGGCGGCGATGCCGGCCTGGCTGAGCCCGGCCGCCACGTCCAGCGCAAGCGTTGCGGGAATGCGGGCGATTTTGTTGGTGCTGGCCGTCACGAACTCGCTGTAGCCGCCCAGCGGTCGGTAGTTGATCACGCGCTCGCCCAGCGCGAAGCCTTGGACCGCCGCGCCCAGCGCCGTGATCTCACCGACCAGCTCGGTGCCGGGCACAATCGGCAGCGGCAGCGGCCGGTTTTCGGCTTGCTCGCCGCGGCGCAGGCTGGCGTCGTAGGGGTTCAGCCCAAAGCCCAGCACCTTCAGCTGGACCTGGCCGGGCTTGGGCGTGGGTTGGGGTGCGTCGACGACGCGAAAGACGTCGGGGGCGCCGAACTGATCAAAGCCAAAACGAATCATGGTCATCCTCCTTGCGCGGGTTGGGCCGCACGGCACGAGTCGTTGCAATCGGCATCTAGTTTCAGTATACCGACCCCGGCGGTGAACGCAAGAAATCTGCCTCGCGGAAGCGTCCCAACCGTTTCGTGTCACCGCGGCCGCGACGGCTCGTGGCGGCGGCCAGCGGTGGGGTGGGTTGCAACTTCTCGGCCGACTAGCTATAACTTGACGCCCCTGGGTGCTATAATGAAGGGATATGACAACTTTGAAGGAGGCGCCTGCGTGGCTGTATTTACCCCTACCTGGGCGGTTGAGGCCATTTACGGTCTGACCGCGCAAAGCCTGAAGCAACAAGGCATCAAGGCCGTGTTGACCGACCTGGACAACACACTGATTGCCTGGAACAACCCGGACGGGACCCCTGAACTTCGCGCGTGGCTGACGGCGATGAAGACGGCCGGCATCACCGTGATGGTGGTGTCCAACAACAACCGCCAGCGCATCGGCCGGGCCGTAGCCAACCTCGACTTGCCCTTCGAGCCGCGGGCCCTCAAGCCGCTGCCGGTGGGCATCGACCGCGCGGTGCGTCGGCTGGGGCTGGCCAAAAGCGCGTGTGTGATGGTCGGCGATCAGCTTTTGACCGACGTCGTCGCCGGCAACGCCGCCGGGGTTCGCACCATCTTGGTGCGACCGTTGGTTGAGACCGACCAGTGGAACACCCGCATCAACCGCTTCTTTGAACGCCTGATTTTCAAGATGATGAGCCCACTGCACTACCTGGAGGAATTGAATGACAAACACTGAACTGGTTTGCATCGGCTGCGGCGCCAAGCTGCAGACCGAAGATCCGACCAAGGCCGGCTACCTGCCGGCGAGCACCCTGGCCAAGGCCGACCCGGAAGGCGACTTGTACTGCCAGCGCTGCTTTCGCCTGCGCCACTACAATGAAGTCGCAGACGTCGAGTTGACCGACGACGACTTTTTGCGCCTGTTGAACACGCTGGGCCAAAGCGACGCCTTAATCGTCAACGTGGTCGACCTGTTCGACTTCAACGGCAGCGTGATTCCGGGACTGCACCGCTTCGTCGGCGACAACCCGGTAATCCTGGTCGGCAATAAGGCCGATGTGCTGCCCAAGTCGATCAACCCGCGGCGCGTGACCAATTGGCTGACCCAAGCGGCGCATGCCCAGGGGTTGCGGCCGGTCAAAACCATTTTGACCAGCGCCAAGAAGGGAACCGCCGTCACCGACCTGCTTGAGGTGATCGAAGACCAGCGGCAGGGGCGCGACGTCTACGTGGTCGGCGTGACCAACACCGGCAAGTCGACGTTGATTAACCGCATCATCAGTCAGCTGACCGGGGTACGAGACCTCATCACGACCTCGAAGTTCCCCGGCACGACGCTTGATCGCATCGAGATTCCCCTGGACGACGGGCATTATCTGATCGACACGCCGGGGATCATCCACCGCAATCAGATGGCGCATGTGATCGACCCGCGCGACCTCAACTTGGTCGCGCCGACCAAGCCGATTCGCCCGACCGTCTTCCAACTGAACCCGGGCCAAACCGTGTTCCTGGCGGGGCTGGCGCGGTTTGACTTTTTGCGCGGTCGCAAGTCCGGCTTCACCTTCTACTGCGACAACCAGCTGCTGTTGCACCGCACCAAGCTTGAAAACGCCGATGACTTCTACGCCAAGCACAAGGGTGGCCTGCTGACCCCGCCGCGGCCTGGCGCCGACTTCCCGCCGCTTGCTCGCTTCGAGTTCACGGCCAAGGAGAAATCCGACCTGGTGTTCGCCGGGCTGGGCTGGGTCGTCGTGCCGGCCGGCCAGACGGTCGCCGGCTACGCCCCGCAAGGCGTGGATGTATTGATGCGCAAGGCGCTGATCTAAAGGAGAAAAGATGTTAACTGGAAAACAAAAACGTTACCTGCGCAGCCTGGCGATGACCCAGCGGCCGCTGATCAACCTGGGTAAAAACGGCCTGAGCACCACCTTCGTCGCCGGCGTGATCGCCGCGTTGAACACCCACGAGCTGATCAAAATCAGCCTGCTGCCGACCGCAGAAGTGACCGCCGCCCAAACCGGCGCCTACCTGAGCCAGGAAATCCCGGGCCTCGAGGTGGCGCAGGTGATCGGCCACAGCCTGGTGGTTTACCGCGAGGCGGAAAAAGCCACCGATCGCAAGCTGTCGGTGACGCTCAAGAAACTATAGCAACGAAACGGAGTGATCGTGTGTATTCAACGCAAACGTTAACGCAGCCGGTCATCACCGCGGCCGAAAGCGTCCAGATTCTGGGACCGCGCAAGAAGCAGGTCGGGCTGTTTGGCGGCACTTTCAACCCCGTGCATAACGGTCACCTGATCATGGCTGAGGCGGTCGGCACCCAGTTGGGGCTTGCCAAGGTCTTGTTCATGCCGGACAACCAGCCGCCACACGTCGATGCCAAGCAGGCGATCGACGCGGCCGACCGGGTGGCCATGCTGCGCCTGGCCATTGCGGGCAACCCCATGTTTGATCTGGAGCTGACCGAGATTCGCCGCGGCGGCGTCAGCTACACCATCGATACCATGCGGGCGCTCAAGAAGCTGCACCCGGATACCGATTACTTTTTCATCATCGGCGCCGACATGGTTAACTACCTGCCCAAGTGGCGGGACATCGACGCGCTGATGAAGCTGGTGACCTTCGTTGGCGTCCGGCGGCGCGGCTACGTGCCGGCGACCCCGTACCCGATCGTTTGGGTCGACGCACCGGTGATCGAGATCAGCTCGACGGCCCTGCGCGAGCGCATCCGCACCGGCGGCGACATTCGCTACCTGGTGCCGGATGCGGTTCGCACGTACATCCGGGAGAAAGGACTTTACCTTGACTGAAATCACGTACCCCAGCACCCTGACCCACGGCATGAGCCGCGCGGAGATCTTGAACCACCTGCAAAATCGGCTGGACGAGCCGCGCTACCAGCACTGCCTGCGCGTCGAGCAGACGGCGCGTGAGCTGGCCGAACGCTTTGACGCCGATGTCGACCGCGCCGGGCTGGCGGGGCTGCTACACGACTACGCCAAGCAGGTGCCGGTCAGCACCTACGAGGAGACCATTGTTCGCAATGGCTTTGACCCCGACCTGCTGAACTACAACCGCGGCGTGTGGCACGGCATCGTCGGCACCTGGTTCATCGAAACCGAGGTCGGCATCACCGATAAGCTGGTGCTGCAGGCGATCAGCCGCCACACCACCGGCGACCCCGAGATGACGCTTTTGGACGAGATCATCTTCGTCGCCGACTTCATCGAACCGGCCCGGGCCCTGCCCATCGAGCAAAAGGCGCGGGAGGCGGCGGCCACCGACATGACCGAGGCCACCCGCATCGAACTTGAAAACACGCTGACCTACCTGATTGCCAACCGCAAAGTGGTGTACCCGAAGACTTTGCTGACGTACAACGCGTTTGTGACAACGCGTGCCTAATAAAGGAGAAATCATTCTGAAAGCCGAAGAATTACTTGAAATCGCGGTTCGCGCCGCGGATGACAAACGGGCCACGGACATTGTGGCCTTGGATATGAAGGAAGTCAGCCTCCTGGCCGACTACTTCCTGATCATGACCGGCGGCTCCGATCGCCAGGTCCAGGCCATTGTCGACGCGATCGCCGACAAGGTCGCCGAAGCCGGTGGCCCCGCGGTTCGCATCGAGGGCAAGAAGGGCAGCAACTGGCTCTTGATGGACTTCGGCGACCTGGTGGTGGACGTCTTTGTGCCCGATGCCCGGGCCTTTTACAACCTGGAGAAGCTTTGGGCCCAGGCGCCGTTGGTCGACCTGTCGGCGTGGCTGACGGAAGCATGATTTACAGCACATTCGCGCAAGTCTACGACACGTTGATGGACGAGACGCTTTACACCCAGTGGCGCGACTACGTGGTCGCACGGGTGGCGCCCAAGGGCCAGCAGCTCCTGGAGCTGGCCGGCGGCTCGGGCAGCCTGGCGCTTTTGCTCGATGCAGCCGGGTTTGCTGTCACCGACTTCGACTTGTCCGGGGAGATGCTGGCCTTGGCCGAGCAGAAAATCGACCAAGCGGGCCGCGACATTCCGCTGATCATGGGCGACATGCAGGATCTTTCCGACATGCCGCAGTACGACGTGGTCACCTGCTTTGACGATTCGTTGTGCTACATGCCAAGCCTCGCGGCGGTCACCGCGGTGTTTCGGCAGGTCGCAAGCGTTTTGCCAGTCGGCGGCGACTTTTTCTTCGACGCGCATTCGCTCTACCAGATGGACCAGGTCTTTCCCGGCTACATGTACAACTACCAAACCGAGGACTACGCCTTCATGTGGAGCAGCTACGAAGGCGACGTGCCGCACAGCGTGGAGCACGACCTGACCTTCTTCGTGTACGACGAAAAGCTGGACGCCTACCACCCGCTGCTTGAGACCCACCACGAGCGGACCTACCCGCAGCGCGACTTTGAGCAGGCGCTGGCTGAGGCCGGCTTTACGCTGGTGTCTGCGACCGCCGAGTTCGGTACGGCGGCCATCGCCGACACCAGCACCCGCTGGTTCTTCCACGCCAGGAAGGCGCGGGAGGCCGGCGAATGAAGGCCGTTGGCATGATTGCGGAGTTCAATCCGCTTCATAACGGCCACCTGCACGCTTTGGCAGCGGCCCGGCGCCTGAGCCAGGCCGACGCGGTGGTGGTCGTGATGGCCGGCAACTTCGTGCAACGCGGGGCGCCGGCCATTGTCGACAAGTGGCAACGCACTCGCGCGGCCCTGGCTGGCGGGGCGGATCTAGTGGTCGAGCTGCCGGTGTTCGATGCCGTGCAGGCGGCCTCGGAATTTGCCGCCGGCGGGGTTGCGCTGCTGACCGCCTTGGGCGTGGAGACGCTGGCCTTTGGCACCGAGGCGCCGGACCTGGATTACGCGGCCCTGGCCGCCCAGCTGGCGGCGGCGCCACCGGCGCCTACGCATTTTGACGATTACACCCAGACCTACGCCACCCAGTTGAACCGCTACTTTGAAGGTGTCACCGGGGTCACTACGACGCAGCCCAACCTGATGCTTGGGCTCAGCTACGCCCAGGCCGTCCACCAGCAGGGGGCGGCGATGTCGCTTTTGCCCTTTGCTCGCGTCGGCGCCGAACACGATGCCGCCGCGCCTTGTGGCACCACGGCCTCTGGCAGCGCGATTCGCCAGGCGGTGGCCGCCGGGGCTGCGGTCAACACGCTGGTGCCACCGGCCACCCAAGCGGCGCTGGCGACGGCGCCGCACCTGACCTGGGACGCGCTGTTTCCGCTGCTGCGCTACCGGCTTCAAACCGCAGACTTGGCGGAGCTGCGGCGGGTGACGTCGATGGCCGAGGGGCTGGAGTACCGCTTCACCCAGCAGATTGACGCCGCCACCGATTTTGCCGATTTCATGGCGCGGGTCAAGTCCAAGCGCTACACCTACGCCAGGCTGCGCCGCCTGGCCCTGTGTACTTTGTTGAACCTGACCGAAGACCAGGTCCAGGCCGGCCGCGCCAGGCGCTACCTGCACGTACTGGGGTTCACGCCGGTCGGCCAGGCCTTTTTGCACGAGGTCAAAAAGCAGGTGGCTTTGCCGCTGGTGACCCGCGTCAGCGCCGCAATGCTGGCGCCGGATGGCCTGATGGCGGCCCAGCACCGCGCCGATCGCCTGATTGAAACGCTGACGCACCAGACACAAAATTACGGACGGATCCCCTTGAGCGGATCGGCCCAAGGAGGAACTCATGCTTAAGTGGTCTTTGGTAGACTTAATGAAACACCGCGCCGCGCCGCTGGCCTTCGCCGAGACGCTGGCGCTTGAACAGGAGCTGACAAGCCGCGACCCGGAGATTCTCTCGGTCAGCCCGATTCACGTGAGCGGCACGGTTCGCTTCACGGAAGGGGACTTCATCGCCACCGTTGCCGTGGCCGGCAAGCTGGTGGTGCCTTCCACGCGCAGCCTCAAGCCGGTCGACTGGCCGCTGGACTTCACCTTCAGTGAGGTCTATGTCTCCGAAACCTCGGACCGCGAGAAGTACGACGATGGCCAGCTTCTGATCGACTTGGACGGTGACGAACTCGACTTGATGCCGGCGATCACCGATCACATCCTGCTGGCGATTCCGATGCAGGTGCTGACGCCGGGCGAGGCCGCCGACGGGGAGATGCCGGCAGGGGAGGACTGGGCGGTGGTCAGCGAGGACGACTTCGCGGCGACGCACGCAGACGCCAAGCCAAACCCGGCCTTCGCCAAGCTGCAGGGGCTGTTCGACGACGATCAGGATAAGTGAGCCCGGCTTTAATTTTGCCCCTGAGTTTGCTAAAATAAGGCAGGAACGCTTAATTTCGCGTAAAAAGTAGGAGGCAGATTATGGATCAACCACAGATTGGTGTCATCGGAATGGCCGTCATGGGCAAGAACCTGGCACTGAACATTGAAAGCCGCGGTTACACGGTGGCGATTTACAACCGCACCGGCAGCAAGACCGAGGCCGTTGCCACCGAGCATGCCGACAAGCACCTGGTGCCGAGCTACACGATTGAGGACTTCGTGGCCAGCCTGGAAAAGCCGCGTCGCATCATCATGATGGTCAAGGCCGGCGCCGGCACCGACGCGGTCATCGCGCAGCTGCTGCCGCTTTTGGACAAAGGCGACGTCCTGATTGACGGCGGGAACACCTTCTTTGAAGACACCCGCCGGCGCAACGCCGAGCTGGACAAGTCCGGCATCAACTTCATCGGCATGGGCGTCTCCGGTGGTGAGCTCGGCGCCTTGCAGGGCCCATCCCTGATGCCGGGCGGCCAAAAAGCCGCCTACGACCTGGTGGCACCGATTCTCAACCAGATTGCGGCCAAGGCCGACGAAGACGGCGCGGCCTGTGTGACCTACATCGGCCCAGACGGCGCCGGCCACTACGTCAAGATGGTCCACAACGGCATCGAGTATGGCGACATGGAGCTGATCGCGGAGTCTTACAACGTGATGCGCAACATGCTGAACATGTCCGTTGACGAAATCGCCGCGACCTTCAAGGAATGGAGCGAAGGCGAGCTGTCCTCGTACCTGATCGACATCACCGCAGAAATCCTGACCCGCAAGGACGACTTGGGTTCCGGCAAGCCGATTGTCGACCTGATTCTCGACGCCGCCGGCAACAAGGGGACCGGCAAGTGGAGTTCCCAATCCGCCTTGGAGCTCGGGGTGCCGCAAAGCGTGATCACCGAGTCCGTCTACGCCCGTTACATCTCCGCGATGAAAGACGAGCGGGTGGCCGCAAGCAAGGTGCTGCCACGCCCGGTTGGCAACGTGACATTCGCCGACAAGAAGGCGACCATCGAGCTGATCAGAAAGGCGCTGTACTTCTCCAAGCTGATGAGCTACGCCCAAGGCTTCGAGCAGATGCGCGTGGCCTCGGAACACTTCGGCTGGGACCTGGACTACGGCACGATTGCCAAAATCTGGCGAGCCGGCTGCATCATCCGCGCCAAGTTCCTGCAAAACATCACCGACGCCTACACCAAGGACGCCGGGCTGAAGAACTTGCTCTTGGATGACTACTTCAAGGCCATCGCCAAGAACTACCAGGAAAGCGTTCGCGACCTGGTCGGCTTTGCGGTCAAGGCCGGGGTGCCGGTGCCGGGCTTCTCCGCCGCCATCGCCTACTACGATTCTTACCGCGCGGCGGTCCTGCCGGCCAACCTGACCCAGGCTCAGCGCGACTACTTCGGGGCTCACACGTACAACCGCACGGACCGCGAAGGCACCTTCCACTACACCTGGTACGAGGAACAATAAACCCGCGCAACATTGACGCGCAGCGACGCTCGGCTCAAGCATTGAGGCCGACGCGTTGTTGCGCGTTTTGCGTCTCGGACAGGCGACCACCATCCGGCCGCAAAATTGGAATAGACCAGTGATTATTTAATTAATATTTACAAGTTCAGGCCGTTATTGGACTAGCCCAAAAACGGCCTGACAATTAGTCTCGACCGGCCAAAAAAGGTCATGGTTAAAGCTTCGTGTGATAGTCAAAAAAACGTGACTGTGTTACACTAGGCAGGCAAGAAGTTGCATGAGAAAATTCACGTGTTCGGCCCCCGATAATGAGAGAATCGGCAGCGGCGGCTGAATCCAACTGAAATCGCGAAGGAGTAGAACGATGAGCCGAATTTTAATTATTGAAGATGAGAAAAACCTCGCCCGCTTCGTCGAGCTCGAGCTGAAACACGAAGGATACGAAACCGCGGTTCACTTCAACGGCCGCACTGGGCTTGAGGCGGCGCTGTCCGAGGACTGGGACGCGATCTTGCTCGACTTGATGCTGCCGGAGCTCAACGGGCTGGAGGTCTGCCGGCGGGTGCGGCAGGTCAAGAACACCCCGATCATCATGATGACGGCGCGGGATTCCGTGATCGACCGCGTCTCCGGGCTCGACCACGGCGCCGACGATTACATCGTCAAGCCGTTTGCCATCGAGGAGCTGCTCGCCCGGCTTCGCGCCTTGCTGCGGCGCATCAGCATCGAAGGCGAGCACAACGCGGCCAAGCAGACGACCATCACCTACCGCGACTTGACCATCGAAAAGGAGAACCGGGTTGTGCGGCGCGGCGACGACATCATCGAGTTGACCAAGCGCGAGTACGAGCTGCTGTTGACCTTGATGGAGAACATCAACGTCGTTTTGGCCCGTGATGTCCTGCTGTCCAAGGTCTGGGGCTACCACTCAGACGTCGAGACCAACGTGGTCGACGTGTACGTCCGCTACATTCGCAACAAGATCGACCGGCCGGGTGAGCCGAGCTACATTCAAACCGTGCGGGGAACCGGTTACGTCATGCGTTCCTAATGGTCGCCCCCAAAAAAACGACGACCCGCACCCACCGGCTGCCACTTGGCTTCAAGTGGACGGCCATCGTTGCTGCCGGCATTTTTGTCACGTTCACGGTGCTGTCTTTGGTGCTGGTCACCGTGATGCGGCAGATTCTGGTCGAGCAGGAACGCAACAGCGTGAGCGACACCTTAAGCGCGGTCGAGCAGCGATTATCCCCAGTCGCTTCGAACCTCTCCGTGTCAACGGTTGAGCCGCGGGTCAACGGCACCAGCAGCATGTCTGCACCGGCGTCCGACAGTGCCAAGAGTGCCAGCTCTAGCACCAGCATTTTCTCCGATTCCGTCATCCAAAAAATTTCGCGAGCCGACATCAGCGTGGCCGTGTACGACGAGCAGGGCATGATCGTGTTCTCCTCGCACCACCACGACGAGCCACTGGTCAAGGTCAACACGACGCGCATCGACATGCTCCAAAACAGCGAGTTTCGAGGGATGGTCGGCAGTGCCCCGATTGTCTCAACGGTCACGGGGCGGCACATCGGCTTCGTGCAGGTGACCGACCGCATGACCGCGTTTTACGCGACCATGCGCCAGATCTGGATTCTGATCGGCAGCCTGTTCGTCGCGGCGCTGCTTGTCTCTTTGGCCATCGGCTTCTTCTTGGCGCGAAACTTCGTCAAGCCGATCAAGCTGATCACCAAGACCATCGACGTGGTCAACGAAGAGCCCCAAAGCAGCGTGCGGATTCCCCAGCTGCGCCGGCGCGACGAGCTCGGCGACCTGGTCTTGGAGTTCAACGAGATGCTCGATCGCATCCAGCGCTTCATCGATCAGCAAAGCGAATTCGTGCAAGACGTCTCCCACGAGCTGCGAACGCCGGTGGCGATTTTGGAGGGGCACCTCCAGCTGCTGAACCGCTGGGGCAAAGATGACCCCGAGGTGCTCAACGAGTCCCTGGCGGCCAGTCTGCAGGAGGTCACGCGGATGAAGAGCCTGATTCAGGAAATGCTCGACCTCACCCGCGCAGATCAGGTCGACGTGCAGTTCCCGAACGCCGTGTGCGATCTCAACCAGATCATTGAGCAGGTGGTCAACGACTTTCGCATGATTCACGCCGATTTCGTGTTCACGCTGGACAACGACCTGGCCGGCAGCACCTTCATTCGCATGTACCGCAACCACCTTGAGCAGGTGCTGATTATTTTGCTCGACAACGCGGTCAAGTACTCGACGACGCGCAAGGAAATTCACGTCTCCGCCGCCGAGAACAGCGATGGGGTGGCGGTGGCCGTCCAAGACTTCGGCGAAGGCATCAGCCCCAAGGACCGCGACCGGGTGTTCAACCGCTTCTACCGCGTCGACAAGGCGCGAAGCCGCGAGAAAGGCGGCAACGGGTTGGGGCTGTCCATCGCCCAGCAGCTGGTCGAAAGCTATCACGGCGAGATCTCGGTCGACTCGGCCCTGGGTCACGGCTCGAGCTTTCGCATCGACCTGCCGGTGATCACACCGGAGCTGGCGGACAAGCTGCGAACCCAGGAGGCGGCCAAGGCGGCCGGCGAGCAGCCGACCACACTGCACAGTCAACTTTAGAAAGGAGTCGTGGCCATGGCCAAGCCGGACCTGCTAGACGATTACATCGAGGTGTACATGACCGGGTTCAAGTACGTCGGCGACCTAGTTTCCGCCCCGATGAAGCAGTACAAGCTGTCCTTTGAGCAGTTTTTGATCATGCGCGACCTGCACCGCGGCTCGAAGCTGTCGATTTCGGATGTCGCCAAGTCCCGCGGGGTGACCCGCGCCGCGATTTCGCGCCAGATTAAGACGTTACTTGAGAACGACTACATCATCCAGGAGCGCGATGCCACCGACCGGCGCCGCCTGTACCTGCGGCTGACCGAACGCGGCGAGCAGGTGACCACTGCGCTGAACGCGACCATCCACCAGCGCTTTTACGGGTGGGTCCAACAAATCGGGGATGAAGACGCCGAGGACCTGTTGCGCATCATGCGCCGAGTCGCCGCCGAAATCATTCACTGAGTCAAGCCACTGCCAAGAGGCGGTGGCTTTTTGCGTGGCGAAAAAAATCGGGGGTCGCGGGGGGGGATCGCCTCGCTTGGCGGAATCTCTAGTGAGGAGGTGAGGCGATGGAACCCCTGATGGCGATTCTCAAGGCGGCGGTGGCCGCCTGGGCCAGTGACCTGTACCTGCTGCCCAAGCCGGTCGGCTACCGCGTGGTGGTGCGAACCAGCACTGGCCTGGCCGGCGACCGCACGGTCAGCCAGGCTCAGGGCCGCCAGTGGCTGAACTACCTGAAGTATGCGGCGGGGATGAACGTGAGCGAACACCGGCGCGTCCAGCTGGGTGCGGTCACGCTGGACGGCCTGGCGACGCCGCTGCGCCTCAGCAGCGTGGGGGATTACGCCGGCCGCGAGACCCTGGTGATTCGTTTTCTCCACGGGGTGCCGGCTTTGGACGAGTGGAGTCGCCCGGTGGTGGCGACGCTGGTGGCGCTGGCCGCCCGGCGCGGTCTGATCGCGCTGAGCGGCCCGACCGGCAGCGGCAAGACCACGCTGCTGTACCAGGTGGCCGCGCAGCTGGCCGCCACGCAGATGGTGATGACCATTGAGGACCCGGTCGAAATCATTCAGCCGGCGTTTGTGCAGTTGCAGGTCAATCCGGAGGCCGATATGACCTACGCGGCCCTGCTCAAGGCTGCGCTGCGCCACCGCCCGGATGTGCTGGTGATCGGCGAGGTGCGAGACTTCGCCACCGCCCAGCAGGCCTGCGAGGCGGCGATCAGTGGCCACCTAGTGCTGACCACGGTGCATGCGCGCACGGCCGCGCTGGTGCCGCTTCGACTCCAGGCACTGGGGGTGGTCGACGCCTTAGTGCAGGCGGCCATGACCGCGGCGGCCGCGGTTACGCTGGTACCAAGGCCAGTGCCGCACCCGGTGTTGGACTTGGTTCGCTTCGCTGACGAGGGGTCAAAATGAACCGGCGGGGGCAACCGCGGCTGCCTGTCGGCGTCCAGCTGGCCGCCGGGCGCGATTTGATCAGCCTGCTGCAGGTGGGGTTCACCCTGGCCGAGGGGTTGGCCTACCTGGCCGCCAGCCAGCCCAAGTACCGCACCCACTGGCGGCGCATGGTCACCCAGTTGGAGGCCGGGGCCGGGGTCGCCACGGCGCTTGACGCCGCCGGCTTCGGCCAGGTGGTGGTCACCCAGGCTGCGCTGGCCGGGGCCCATGGGCAGCTGACGGCAGGGCTGGCGGCCGCGCTTGATTTTCTGCAGCTTCAGCAGGCCGGCTGGCGGCACCTGCGGCAGCTGCTGGTCTACCCCGTGGTGCTGTTGCTTTTTCTGGCTGGGATCCAAGGGGTGCTGTGGGTTCAGCTGTTGCCAGCGCTTGGCACCGGCAACGTCACCGGACTGCGGGTTCAGGCCGTGGTGGTCGGTGTGTTGGGGGCGGTGGCGGGGCTGTTGACCATAGGCTGGCACCGTCTGTCGCCGCGCCACCGCGGCCGGTTGCTACTGCGGCTGCCTGGGGTGGCCGCGATGGCGCGAGACTACTACCGCTACCAGTTCGTCAGCGGAGCGGCGCAGTTTCTGGCCGGGGGACTGCCGCTGACGGCCTACCTGGATCAGCTGGCGACGCTGGCCCCGGGGGTGTGGCGCCACACGGCCCAGGTCATGCAGGCACGGGTGGCGGCCGGCACCGCACTGGACGCGGTGCTGGATCACCCGCTGGTTTATCCGCCGGCCCGCAAGCTGCTGGGCATGGGGCAGACCCCGGCCCTGGTCAGCAGCGGGATGGCGCTGTTGGCCCGGGACCTGCTGGCGGCGCTGACGGCTCGCAGCGAGCGGTGGTTGGCACTGGTTCAGCCGGTGATGTTTCTGCTGATCGGGATTCAGATTGTGCTGATGTACCAGACGCTTTTGGGACCGCTGTACGGCGGGGGAGGTTTCGGATGAAACGACGCAAGGGTTTTACACTGATTGAGGTTTTGGCCGCGCTGGGGTTGATCATCGTCTTGACGCTGACGCTTGTGGTGACCATTCGCGCCCAGCTGGAGCAGGCCAACGCCAAGCAATTGGAGGCCACGGTGGCCAGCGTGAACACCCAAATTGAGGTCGCCTATGCCTCACCAAGCGCGACCACCAGCACGTTCGCCAGCGTCGATGCGCTAGTCAAGGCCAACATCATCACCGCGGCGCAGCAAAAAGCGCTGGCTAGCGGCGCGACCTACGTGGCCAGCGATACGCCGCCGCGCTTTGCCGTCAAATGAGGCGGCGGGGTTTCACCCTGATCGAGGTGACGGTTGCCCTGGCCGTCGCGCTGGCGCTGACCTTGATCGGGGTGCGGGTGGGGCGAGCCGAGCTCGAACGCCGCGAGCAGGTCCAATTTTTCGCCGCCTTGGTCGACGAGTGGGACCACCTGCGGCATGAGGTGCTACTGTCCAAGCAAGGCGGCTCGCTACTGTACAATCAGGAACGCATTGAGTTTCACGTGGTTGCGATACCGCCGCGCAGTTGGGCACTGCCGTTGCCGGCGAGTGTGATCCTAGTTGACGCGGAGGGCCAGCCGTTGAAGGGCGGTGGCGACATTCTGATGCCGATGTTTCCTGGTACCTTCAAGGAAGCGCAAAAACTATATTTCAGACTATCCCAAGGCGGTCAGGTCACGCTGACTTTCAACATCGGTGGGGGGATGATTACATCTTCAGAAGATTAGAGGCACTAGTTCTTGCCGAGCACCTTGCGGCCCTGAGTGTGATCGCCCTGATTGTAGCTGTGATCCTGCTGGTTCAGCATGGCTATCAGCAACAGGTGGTGACGGCTCGAATCGAAACCGCGTCTTGGTACGCCGCTCGCGTGGGGCTCGCATCGCTTGATCCGAATCAGGATGGGGAAGTGACCGTCACGGTTGGCGACAGCGATTACGTCGTCAAAAACCATGGCAAGCAACTGGAGGTGTGGCTGAATGGCACTTTGGTGGGGATTTGGCCGTGATCGCGCGGCCTTTACTTTGATTGAGGCGGTCGCCGCCTTGGCGCTACTGGCGGCGTCTGTCGAGTTGTGGGGCACCGCGGTGGCGTTCGGCCTGCGCGGCTGGGCGCATGAGCGGGAGACGCTCAATGCTTTGGACGCCGAGCGCATGATGGTCACGTTCACGGCCGGCAAGCCGCTGACCATTCTGGCCGAGGGCAGGCTGGCGATGCCACGACCGGCTGATGCGGAGGGCAATGCTAAGACGGACATCATCGAGGCATATGTCAAGTCCCCCAATCCCCCTCAACTGCGTCTGGTCACGGAGCTGGGAGGGTATCGGCCGCTAATAGAAGGGGCTAACGCGGTCAAATTCACCGCCCTGCCGCACGACAAGATTGGCTTTCGCCTATCGTTCGTCGACGGCGCCGCACTGTCGGGGGTGCTGAATGCGTTGCCGTAGCGCCAGCGCCTTGCTCAGTGCGTTGGCGCTTTTGGCCGTGGTGCTTCTGGTGGCCGCGGGATTGACGCGGCAGTTTGCGGTCTGGCATGATGAGTACAGCGTTCGGCTCAAGGTGGAACGGACCGACTTTGCGGCTGCCTATGCCGAATGGGTGGCCGAACACCAGGTGCCTGATACCAGCCAAACGCCGGAATAATGCGAAAGAAACCGCTTGATTATGATACAGTTGACCGGTAGAATTGGTCATGTACATTTAAGGAGGCACTATGTCAAACGCACATTTGAAGTCACTTTACACGGCGCTTGAGTCGGCGACAACGCAGCTGCACAAGCAGCTGGATGTCAGCTACCTGGATTGCGCGGTGGAGATTGGCGATGACCTCCTTGCAGGCAAGATCGCCCGAACCGACGGCCAGCCCAGCCAGGCCACCGTTGCGGCGCTGACTGCCTTGCTGGACCCCATCGACCTCAGCGCCTACACCGCAGAGGAGATTCGCGAGGCCTGGCAGCTGGTCTTGGTCAAGGCCATTCAGGTGGATGGCATCGAGCCTAACAAGCAGGTGACGCCGGACTTGATGGCGGGGCTGGCGACGTTTCTGGTCACGACCTTCATCAAAAACGCGAAGGGGCCGCTTGAAGTCGCGGATTTTGCGGCAGGGTCGGGCAACCTGATTTACGCCGTGATGAATCGCCTACATGCGGCGCTTGGCGTGGCCACGCGCGGCACCTTGGTTGATAACGACGAGTCCCTGCTGGCCTTCGCCGATATGAGCGGGCGCATGCAGCAGCTGGACGTCACGCTTTACCACCAGGACGCCTTGGCTCAGCTTGCGGCCATGGGGCGTGACCTCGTGGTGTCGGATTTGCCGGTGGGGTACTACCCGCTGGACGAGCGAGCCAAGCAGTTCGACACGGCGGCGACCACCGGCCACAGCTTCGCCCATCACCTGCTGATCGAGCAGAGCATGCGGGCGCTGCGGCCGGGCGGTCTGGGGCTGTTCTTCGTGCCAAGCGGGGTGTTTCAGTCTACCGAAGCCAATGGCCTGACCGCCTGGCTGACTGGGCACATGCACTTTCAAGGCTTGCTCAACCTGCCGGAATCGCTGTTTGCCACGGCGGCGGCTCGTAAGTCGCTGTTGGTGCTGCAAAAGCCCGGCCCAAACGCGCACCAGGCCAAGCAGGTGTTGCTGGGAACATTCCCGGCGCTTGAGGACCAGCAGGCATTCAGCGCCTTTTTGGCAGAGGTGCGGACATGGTCTGCAACTAATTTAGAGGAGATGTAACAATGTCAAAGATTCTTGCAATTAACGCCGGTAGCTCCACGCTGAAGTGGAAGCTGTTCGTCATGCCCGAGGAAACCGTGATCGCAAGCGGTATGGTCGACCGCATGGGCCTGACCGACTCCGAGTTCAAGGTCAAGTACGGCGATGGCCAAAAATACGTGGTGGTCAAAGACATTCCAACCGCCGACATGGCCGTCGACATGCTGCTGAAGGCCCTAATCGAGCTTGACATCATCAAGGATTACGCCGAAATCGAAGGCGTCGGCCACCGCATCGTTGCGGGGGGCGAGCGCTTCAAGGAATCCGAGCTGCTGACGCCTGAGTCCCTCAAGGAAGTGGATGACTTGGCGGAATACGCACCGTTACATAACCCGGCCGAGGCCAACGGCATCCGCGCCTTCATGAAGCTTCTGCCAGGCGTTCCGGAGGTCGGCGTGTTTGACACCTCCTTCCACACCACGATGCCGAAGATGAACTACCTGTACTCCATCTCGCAGGACTACTACAAGAAGTACGGGGCTCGCAAGTACGGCGCCCATGGCACCAGCCACCGCTACGTGTCCCACCGCGCTGCTGAGATTCTGGGCAAGGACCTCAAGGACCTGCGCATGGTCACCATGCACCTGGGCTCCGGCGTCTCCATCACGGCGGAAAAAGACGGCAAGTCCTTTGACACCTCGATGGGCTTCACGCCGCTGGCCGGCGTCACGATGAGCACCCGCAGCGGGGATATCGACGCGTCCTTGGTCGCTTACCTGATGCAAAAACTCAACTTGAGTGATCCGCAGGACATCATCGACATTTTGAACAAGCAATCCGGGTTGTACGGCATCTCCGGGCTGTCGCCTGACATGCGCGAAATCGAAAACTCCCGCGAGGAGCGGCCGGATTCCCAGCTGGCCATCGACATCTTCACCAACCGCATCGTGAAGTACGTCGCCGGCTACATCGCCGAAATGGGTGGCATCGATGTGCTGGTCTTCACCGCCGGCATGGGTGAAGGCGACAAGCGCGAACGCAAGCGCATCATCGAGGGCCTTTCCGTCTTCGGCGCCAAGATCGACGACGAGCGCAATGACGTGATGGCCAAGGAACGCATCATCTCAAGCGACGACTCTAAGGTCAAGGTGCTTTTGGTGCCGACCAACGAAGAGCTGATGATTGCGCGTGACGTGGTCCGGCTGAGCAAGTAATGTCAACGACAGGGGAAGGCCGCGGCCTCCTCCTGTTTTTTGGCTTGTGCGGAGTCAATCAAAAGTGTAAGGTAACGTCAATGAATGGAGGATGCGCATGAGTCTAATGAATTGGGCGCTACTGGTGGTGCTGGTGATCGCCGCTGGCGCCTTGCTGTACGTGCGACACACCCTGGTGTTCAAGGCCCGAATCCGGCGCGGCTGGCTGGCCTTTTACCTGACCGTGGCGGTCTTGATGGCCGGCCTCACGGGGGCCACCAGCCACACGCTGAACGATTACGTCAGCGGCTTGTTCATCGTGGGGATGTTGCTGGTGTTTGCAGCCTGGCGCCGCGGCATCAGCAGCATGGAGCTTGTCAACGGCTTTGGCAGCATGCGGCCCTTGGCGCAGCTGACACAAGTGCAGCTGAGTGCCGCCTCGCGCGGCACCCAGCTGGTTGCGACGGTTGGGCAGGTGACGGTGGTCAAGATGACGTTCAAGCAAGACGCCACGGAACTGGCCAAGTACCTGAAGCAGCAGATGCCGCCGCAGCGGGTGGTCATTATGAAGTGAATTAATTTCACGTCTTCGCCAATAAAGTGAACAAAACCGCGTGAGGTCGGGCCGGCCGCGCGGTTTTTTGGTGTGGTGTGGTGAGCGAACGCCTTTGTGGCGGCCGTTGGAACTGGTATACTGACGACATGTTTGGAGGAACACACATGTCTAAAACCACGGATCAACCCGAGCTTTCCCGCAGTCTCAAGAGCCGCCATATTCAGCTGATTGCCATCGGCGGCACCATCGGCACCGGCCTGTTCCTCGGGGCGGGGCAGTCGATTCACCAGGCGGGGCCCTCGATTCTGCTGGCCTACCTGCTGGCCGGTGGAATGTGCTTTTTTCTGATGCGAGCGATGGGGGAGCTTTTGCTGTCCGACCTGTCACAGCACAGCTTCGTCGACTTCATCGGCCGCTACCTCGGTCGCGGCGCCGCCTTTGTGACGGGCTGGACCTACTGGGTTTGCTGGCTGGCCATCGCAATGGCCGAGGTGACCGCCGTGGGGATGTACATTCGCTACTGGCTGCCGCAGGTGCCGCAGTGGGTGCCGGGGCTGGTGGCGCTGTTGATCCTGCTGCTGGTGAACCTGATCTCCGTCGGGCTGTTCGGTGAGGCCGAGTTCTGGTTCGCCTTGATCAAGGTCGTGGCCATCATCGCGCTGATCGTCGTCGGCGCCTGGATGATTATCGTGCATTACCGCACCGCGAGCGGCACGGCCGGGCTGAGCAACCTGGTTAGCCACGGCGGCTTGTTCCCCAAGGGCCTAGGCGGGTTTCTCGCGTCGCTTCAGATGGTCACCTTCAGCTTCGCCGGGGTGGAAATGGTGGGGTTGACCGCCAGTGAAACCGCCAACCCCAAGAAGGTGATTCCTGAGGCCATCAACGAGCTACCGGTGCGGATCATCCTGTTTTACATCGGGGCGTTGTTTGTGATCATGTGCATCTACCCCTGGTCTTCGGTCAGTCCGACCTCCAGCCCCTTTGTGCAGGTGTTTGACAGCGTCGGCATCCGGGCGGCGGCCGACATCATCAACTTCGTGGTCCTGACCGCCGCGGCCTCGGCCTGCAATTCCAGCCTTTTTTCGACCGGCCGGATGCTGTTTTCACTCACGCTGCACAGCCCCAATCCGCGGCTGTCGCGCTTCGGCAAGCTCTCGCGGCGGCAGGTGCCGGCCAACGCGATTCTGGCCTCGACTTTGATCATCGCCGTGGCCGTGGTGTTGAACATGCTGCTGCCGGGTGGGGTGTTCAAGCTGATCTCAAGCGTTGCGACCACCAGCTTCCTCTTTGTGTGGGGGGCCATCCTCGTCGCTCACCTCAAGTTTCGCAAGCTCAATCCGACGGCCAACACCTTCAAGGCGCCGTGGTTTCCACTCGGCGATTACCTGGCGCTGGCCTTTCTCGCCGTCACCGGCGTGGTGATGTTGGTTCACGTCGACACCGCGGTGCCGGCCCTGCTTTCTCTGGCCTGGCTGGCGGCAATCGCTGTGGGTTACCGGCTGCATCGCCGGCGGGTTCAACGCTGACGGTACTCAAAAGGCCAGTCCTCGATGACTGGCCTTTTTGGCGTCACTGTTTCAAGTCGGTGTAACTGATGATGTACGAACCCAGCATCGACGCGACCTTCTTCACCTTGACCGTCACCGTCGCGCCCTTCTTGACGCCTGGGTTCTTGGCAGAAGCGAAGTTCAGGTGCTTGCCGGCCTCGAGGTTGTAGCCAAAGGCACTCCTGGGTTCCACCTTCAGGACCTTGAACGTCACGGTTTTGCCTTCCAGCTTCTTGCCGGCGTTCAGGGCCGCCTCGGCCTTGGCCGCCGTCGGGTAGTCGGCCGCCTTGGCGCCGCCACACGCGGTCAGCACCAAAAGCACCGTCAAGGCGGTCAGCAGCGCTGCGATTACTTTCTTCATGTTTGCCCCCATCTCTTCCAGCTTTTCACGTCGATCCGGACTGGACGTCTGCGGCGGGTTGCCGCCACTGCTATTGCACCACCTTGGCTGCATCGTATTCAAGTTTGTTGCCTCGCTTGCAGGCGCGGTGTCCGGGAATCTCACCGCTTTTGACACAAAATGTTCACAGCTTTCGGGCATCATAGACTTACGGGTCATCGAAGCAAACAAAAACCGGCGACGCGGAAATCGCGTCGCCGGTTCATCGGGGATTGACCAATGGAGGTGAGGAGAATCGAACTCCTGTCCATCAGCCCCGCGAAGCGCAGCTCTACACTCATAGTGACCTCATTTGAAATTCGCGCAGGCGGTGCGCCAGGTCACAGGGCTGACCCGCAAGCGCTAGTCTGATGATCTCTTGTCACCGATTCAGACGGGAAAGGCGACCGTAGCTCAATTGATTTGAGACCCAGATCCGCCGCTTGAGCGACAACGGGAGGATCACGCTAAGGCGCTAATTAAGCAGCGAGAGCGTAAGAGTTTTCTTTGTTTGCAGTTAAATTAACTGTGTCCGTTGATGACGGAGACGGACTCCGGAGTGCACCACGGGTGCCAAGACCAATGTCGAGACCATTACACCCCCGATATGCAACCTATATGGTAGCACGGGCGATAATCGTTTGTCAAAGGGCCGGCGCCGTGCTACTCTGAAACATGAAGAAAGACCGCGCCGACCCGGCCGCACCGCGGTGTGTGGCTGCCGGCCGCGAATGCCTGCAACAAGCTAAACCGAGGAGTAAAATATGAAAATTCTGATGATTGAGGACAACGAGAGCGTTGCCCAAATGATGGACATGTTTTTTAAAAAAGAGAAGTGGGAGGTCGTCAACGGCTACGACGGCGAGGAGGGCCTGGCCCTGTTCAAGGCGGCGCCCGAGAGCTTCGACATCATCACGCTGGATCTGAACCTGCCGAAGATGGATGGCATGCAGGTGGCCCAGGAGATTCGCAAGCTGTCGGCCACGGTGCCTTTGATCATGCTGACGGCGCGTGACTCCGAAAGCGACCAGGTGCTTGGTCTCGAGCTTGGTGCCGACGATTACGTGACCAAGCCCTTCTCGCCGATCACGCTGGTGGCTCGGATCAAGGCGCTGCACCGCCGCGCCGAGGTCGAGGTCGCACCGGCCACAGACGCCGAGGCGGACAACGGCGACTTCGACGTGGTTACCGCCCACTTCAAGCTCAGCACCAAGACGCGCGAGGCCTACCTCGACTCGTCTTTGATCGAGGGGCTGACGCCCAAGGAGTTCGACCTGCTGCACACGCTGGCCAAAAACCCCAAGCAGGTCTTCTCGCGCGAGCAGCTTTTGCAGCTGGTGTGGGATTACGAGTACTACGGCGACGAGCGAACCGTCGATGCCCACATCAAGAAGTTGCGGCAGAAAATCGAGAAGGTCGGGCCGCAAATCATTCAAACCGTGTGGGGTGTCGGCTACAAGTTCGATGACTCCGCCTTGGACACGCAAGCATGAAGATGCTTTATCAGCAGATGCTGGCGATTTTCGGCGTCATTTTCGTCATGATGGCGATCGTGTCGGTGCTGTTCATCCGCTCGACCACCGCCAACGTCTGGTCCAACAGCTTCGATCAGCTGGAGGAGTACACCGACGTCTTGGCCGACAACGCCTTGCAGGTCAACGTCGCTCGCAGCGCCTTTGAGCCCAACGCGGCCTTCATCCAAAACTCCGAGAAAATCCTGCAAAACCAGCGCGTCCACTTCATGATCTACAACGCCGACAACGCCGCGGTTTACCCCAACAACCAGGCCAACATGGTCGTGAGCATCGAGGCGAAGACCTGGGCCAAGCTCAAGAAGGGGACTTCGGTGGCGCTGCCCGAGCTGACCACCAACCCCAGAAACGGCAAGCAGCAGAGCATGACCATCTACTACCGGCCGGTGTTCCTCAGCGACAAGCTGCTGTTCGTGGTCGCGGCCTATGCGCCGGTCGACAACATCCAAAGCTCGATTCGCAAAACCGAGTACAACCTGTTTATCGCCTTTCTGCTCTCGGCGCTGGTCGCCATCGTCGTGTCCTACTTCGTCGCCCGTTACCAGGTCAACCGGATCAACCGGCTGCGCCAGGTGACCCACCAGGTGGCCGAAGGCGATTACGACATCGATGTCCAGGTGCAAAGCAAGAGCCACGACGAGGTGTCGGATCTGGCCAATGATTTTCAAGACATGGTCCACTCGCTGCGCGACAGCCAGGCCGAGATTCACCGCCAAGAGGAGCGGCGCCGCCAGTTCATGGCCGATGCGGCGCATGAGATGCGAACCCCACTGACCACGATCAACGGGCTGCTCGAGGGCTTGGCCTACGACGCGATTCCCGAGGAGAGCAAGGGGCAATCGATCGAGCTGATGCGCAACGAGACCAAGCGCCTGATTCGCCTGGTCAACGAGAACCTCGACTACGAAAAAATTCGCACCAATCAGATTCTGCTCAAGAAGCAGACCTTCAACGCCGCGGAGGCGCTGGCCGGGATGGTGTCGCAGCTCAAGCAAAAGGCCGATGCCGCCGGCGACCAGCTGGTGCTTGACGCCGCGGCCGACGTGCCGGTTTACGCCGACCACGACCGCTTCGTGCAGGTGATGTTCAACATCGCCCAAAACGCAATCCAGTTCACGCAAAACGGCACCATCACGCTGAGTGCCAAGGCCGGCTACCACCAAACCGAGCTGGCGGTGTCGGACACCGGCATCGGCATGACCGAAGACCAGGTCCAAAACATCTGGGAACGCTACTACAAGGCCGATCCATCGCGCAAGAACACCAAGTACGGTGAGTCGGGGCTGGGGCTGGCGATCGTTCACCAGCTGGTGACGCTGCACGGCGGCAGCATCACCGTCGATTCCCAGCAGGGCGTGGGGACCACCTTCAAGGTCACCTTCCCGGATGAGGAAACCGCGCCGCAGCAGGCACCGATCACTCACACCAAGTAGAACTCCCATCAAAGGGCCAAGCCGCAACGGCTTGGCCCTTTGGCGTGGTCAGACCCAAGGCGGATGACGCGGCGGCTTGGTGGTGGCATAATCGGGTCAAAGGAGATGAGGGCATGGGGGATTTGTTGGGCGGCCTGCTGGAGTTTCTGTTGGAGCCGTTGGCCGAGTACCTGTTTGCGCCGCCTTACCGGCCGGGTCACGCGAGGCGCAACCGCGTGTTGTTCAGCCTGGCCGGGGTGGTCAACGGCGCCGGCCTGGGTCTTGGCGTCTGGCTGGCGCTGGCCAGCCTGCTGGGTAAGCGCGACTGGGGGCTGGTAGCCCTGGGTGGCCTGTTCATCGTGTTGTTCGGTGGCCTGCTGGTGCGGCTGGTGATTCGCGGGTTGCAGGGCCGCGCGGCGGCGCGAGCCCAGGCACCGCGGCCGGCGACCGGGTACCACGAGGAGCATCTCGAACCGTAAACATTCTGGAACACGTGTCTAGCTTTCGTGGTACAATGAAGGCAACATTTTGGCACGGGGGTCTTTCCCATGGAAAAGTATTACATCGTTGATAGCAGCATCCTGCCCGAGGTCGTCGACAAGGTGATCAAGGCGCGGAACCTGATCGAAAATGGCCAGGTGCGGCAGGTGTCCGAGGCGGTCAAGATGGTCGGCATCAGCCGCGGCACCTACTACAAGTACAAGGATTACGTGTTCATGCCAGACACCGGCCTGACGCAGCGCAAGGCCGTGATTTCGCTGATGCTGCACCACGACCGCGGCATTTTGTCCGAGGTGCTCAACACCATGTCGGCCGCGGATGCCAGCATCGTGACCATCAACCAGAACATCCCGATTCACGATTGGGCCAGCGTCGTGATCTCCTTTGACATCTCGAATCTCAAGGGATCCGTCGACGACCTGATGGCGTCTTTGAAGCGGTCGCGCGGGGTGACCGACGTGACGCTGATTTCGGTTGAGTAACGCGCAAAAGCGCAGCGAGGGCTGCGCTTTTTTGCTGCTTGAAAAATCGTAAAATGAGGGTTATTCTAACTGATATCTAATTTGATGTGAGGTGGCGACGACCCATGGGGCGTGTGGTGCGGCTGGTGTTTGTGATTTTCCTGGGGTTGGTGGTGTTGCTGCCGGCCCTCATGTTGGTGCTCGCGGTTTTGGTGGCCAGCGTCTGGCTGGCCGGGCTGCCGCTGGCGGCCGCCGGTGGGTTGCTGGCGGCGGTGGCGGTAGCGGCCTCGGTCGCGCTGGGATTGGCGGTGCTGCTGCTGGTCGCGGTGTGGTGTGCCCATTTTCGCGTGGCGGTGCTGCACTTCGATGATCACGAACGCAAGGGAACGCTGCGGGTACACATTGACCTGACCGGGCGGGTGATGTTCGCCCACACCTGGGCCAAGATTCGCGGCCTACGTCACCACGGGCTGGGCTTGTCCGCGGCGATTGAGCAGGGCGTGACGACCTACCTGACCGTGGACGTGCGGGATTACCTGCTGGCCCAGGTTCAAGAGCAACACGGGGTGGCGGTGGTTGACGCGATGCACCTAGCCGATGAAACCGCCTATCATTTTTCGCTGTAGTCAGTCGTAGGCGTTGCCGCCGTTGTGGCCGCCGACCAGCCCCGCCCGGGCGATGGCGGTGGCCCCTTGCAGCAGACTGGTGGCGTACACCAGGCGGGTGAAGCCGAAGCGGGTGCGGATGTCGTCCAAGGCGCGGTTGAGGTCGGTGCGGTGCAGCTGGGTTCGCACGGGCTCAAGCAGGTTCAGCTGCTCGCCGACGTCGGGGGTCAGGTGGCCGGTGCTGACGGCGACGTTACGCACCACCTGCCCGTGCCAGGCCTTGCGAAACAACCGCACCAAGGCGGCGGCCAGCGGTGCGTCCTGATTGGTCGGTGGAATGGTCGCGCTGTGGCTGAAGCCGCTGCGCTGCTCGGTCTCGCTTGCGGCGTAGGAGAAGCCGATGCTCAGGCTGATGCGACCGGCCTTGCGGTGGTGGTGGCGTAGCCTGGCCGCGACCTGCTGCGCGATTTCGGTGATCACCCGCTCGATTTCTTCTTGGGTGGCGTAGTCGCGCGGCAGCACCTGCGAGTTGCCGATGCTTGGGGCGCGAACGCGAATGCGCCGCGCCAACTCGCTGCGGTCGACGCCCCAGGCCAAGGCGAACAGCTGGGTGCCGATGATGCCGAATTCGGCCTTCAAGGCGGCCGGCGGCAGGTGGGCGAGGTCGTACATACTGGTGACGCCGAGGCGCTTGAGGCGCTTGGCGGTGCGAGCCCCGATGCTCCACACCGCGTCCAGCTCGGTGAGCGGCCAGATCCTGGCGGCGAAGGTGGCGTAGCTGAGCTTGCCGATCAAGTCGGGCGTGTGCTTGGCGAACAGATCCAGCGCAAGCTTCGCCTGCAGTGGATTCTCGCCGATGCCGATGGTCAGATACAGCCCGAGCTCGCGGTGAACAGTGGCCTGAATGCGCTTGGCCAAAGCGAGCGGCGAGGAACCGAACAGCCGCCACGAGCGGGTGACGTCGAGCACGGATTCGTCGATGGAGTAAGGCCAGCAGTCGCCGGCCGCGGTGAAGCGCTGAAAAATGGTGTTGATGGCGAGATTGCGCTTGATGTAAAGGTTCATGCGCGGCGGCACGACGATCAGTGCGGGGTCCTGCGGCAAATCGCGTTGCCGGCTGACGTTGGCCTGCAGCCCGTAGTTCGCCTTGGCGGTCGGCGAGGTGGCCAGGATTAGGCCGCCGTTGGTGTTTTTCTGTTCGGACATCACCACCAGCGGCGTTTTGAGCGGATTCAGGTGACGCGCGACGCACTCGACCGAGGCGTAAAAGGACTTGTTATCGATCAAAAACACCACGCGGTGGGGTTCTTGGGCATACATAGTGATCACCTCGCCCCTCATTATACAAACGTGTGTTCGCAAAAAGCAAGCGCGATGCCACAAGTGTCGTGCGGTAGCGTAGCGCAAAAAGGCCTTGCCACGGGTTTGCGGCAAGGCCTTTGGGCGTGTCAGACTGGGCGGCGGCAGGCTACTGCGCCGCGGCGGTTGGCTGCAGTTCGGGCGCTTCCCACCAGCTCGTGGCGGGATGGGCGGCGACCAGGTTGGTGTCGGTGGTCAGCACCAACAGGCTGGTGTTGGTCTGGCGAACGGCGGTGGTGGCGGTGTCCATGAACAAGCGCTTCTCCTGCAGGGTCATGGACGGAGGAAAGTCGGCCATGAGCAGGAACTGACGCCCGGCGAACAGGCCGCGAAACAGCTGCACGTACAGGCTTTGCGCCGGCGTCAGGTCCCGCGCCGGTTGATCGAGGAACACAAGGTCGCGGCGCAAGGCGGCGGGAATCAGGGCGAACGACTGGGTCTGGCCGTTGATCAGCAGGTTGGCCTGGACGCTGAGGTAGGGAATGATGCCGGCGTCGGTTTCGTCGATCAGGCCCAGCGCCTTTCGCGCCCCGTTGGCCAGGAATTGCTGGGTGTAAGTGTGGGTCGTGGTTTGCAGGGTTGCCTGGTCCGGTTGATAGATGAAGTAGAGGTCCGCCGGGCTGAACAGTTGGTGCAGTTGCGCTTGGAAGGCCTTGGCGGCGCGGTTGTGAAATAGTGGCATGGTGGCCCTCCTTTCTGATGAGGGAAAACATTAGGGTTGGCTTCGCCGCAGGTGCCAGCGCAGGCGCCCGAGGTGCAGCAGCCAGGCGCTGGCCTGGCCCAGGGCGACGGCACCGACGATGGCCACCAGGGTCCAGCCCTCGCCGCTGAGGGCAAGCGCTGGCCGGGCCCCAGGTGCCTGGTTGGGCACGAGGAGGCCGGGACCGCTGAAGGTGGTGACGTGTGAGTGCATCAGCGTCGTCAGGTCGCGCGAAATGGTGCCGGTCGCCAAAGTCCCTTGCAGCTGGTCGGAAAAGCCGGCGCGGGTCAGCTGACTCAGCCAGCCGGCCGCGTTCGCCCCAAACAACAGGCACAGCAGCCAGACGGCCAGGAAGCCGGCGCCGGCGACAATCAGGCTTTCAAGCAGGTACTGCGCGAGAATCGCGCCGGTGCTTTTGCCCACCATCAGGTAGGCCAGGCTCTCCTGGCGCCGGCGCCTTGCAAACAGCAGGGCGAACAAGAAGCTGACCAGCGCGGTGGCGCCGATCAAAAGCCCCCAGGCCCAAAGCAGCTGCGAATCCAGCTGGCTGTAGGCCCGTTGGACGCCGCCGATCAGCTGACCGGCCTTGGTGACGGCGCTTGGTGTGAACTGCGCCAGCCGGTCGCCGAAGTTCTGGCGCATGCCAAGCCCCTGGGCGCGAACCGTGAGCATCAGGATGCTGACGGCACAAAGCAGGAGGCTAGCGATGAACTCGGTCAGGTAGGCGGCACGGTGGTAGCGCAATGCACTGAAAGTTCGTTCGAGAAACCGCATGTCGTCACCTGCCTTGGCTGGCGGCACCCCGCCGGATTAAAGGCTTTCGCCCTTTACAATAACGAGTATAGCCGCCAGGTTTGAAAAATATATGAACTTCCCCGGAAGAAACGCCCGGCGAAAGGACCGCACCAAAAAGGCGCGTTCGTCAAAACGCGCCTCGGGGATGCGACAGTGTGGCCCAGGCAATCGCCTCAGTTGGCCAGAATGCTTGTGGCTTGGTTGCGAACCTTGGCCGGGAATTGGGTGATCACATCGCGGTTGCTTTGGACCTCGGGGGCATCGGTTTGGTAGTCGCCGATGCTTGGATGGGCCTGGTTTTGGCTGAACCAGGAGGTCGAGGCCTTGCCCTTCTTTTGTTCCACCTTCAGCATGTTGGCCAGGCTGCGGTTGAACGCGGCCTTGGCCGGGTTGACCGGGGTGAAGCCGCTTGGCACGTAGAAGCGCAGCAGGTTCTTGGTGGCCAGCGTGTCGGATAAGGTCAGCTTGGTGTCGACGTCTTGTTGAATCGCCGCCAGCTTTTTTTGTAGCGCGGCGGTCGGGGTGACCACCTCACCGGTGCCGTTTTTGTAGACGGTGCTGCCGAGCACCGTGTACTGCGGGGTCACGAAGTTGTGGTTGCGGAAGGCGACGACCTGGTTGTGCTTGGGTGCCAGCAGGTCGGTCCCGAACTGCACGAAGTTTTGGGTGTCGACGCCGGCGAGGTGCAAGAGCGTCGGTAGCACGTCGATTTCGCCGCCGTACGTATGGTTGAGGCCCCCCTGTAGGCCCGGCATGTGGAAAATCAGCGGGACCCGCTGCAGGTTGGTGTCGTCAAAGGCGGTCCAGTCGGCCGCGGTGTCGCCGGTGGAGTCGGAGGTGCTGGACGTCAGAACGCTTGACAGCGTCTGGTTGCGGTCGTTGGAGATGCCGTAGTGGTCGCCGTACATCATGACCAGACTGTTTTGCTCCAGGCCGCTTTGCTTGAGGTAGGTGAAGAACTCGCGCAACGCGGCGTCCAGGTAATGGGCGGTGCGAAAGTACCCGTTGATGTAGGGATCGGACGTGCCGGCATCCGGAAAGTCGGTGTCCGAGTCGGCGATGTAAAACGGGTAGTGGTTGGTGGTCGTGATGATTTTGGCGTAAAACGGCTGCTGCAGGTGGGTCAGGTACTTGCTGGTCTCGGCGAACATCAGCTTGTCTTTGATGCCGTACTCGGTGGTGGTGCCGTCCTCGTGGTTGTAAAAGTCGCCGTCGAAAAAGTAATCGTAGCCCAGACTCTTGTAAGTGTTGCTGCGGTTCCAGAAGGTGCCGTTGCCGCCGTGGAACACCGCGCTGGTGTAGCCGGCGTATTGGTCGAGCAGGGCCGGCGCGGCCTGAAAGGTATTGTCGGTGCCGAGGCTTGAAAACAGCGAGCCGGTCGACAGGCCGAAGGTGCTGGTCTCCAGCATGTTTTCGGCGTCCGAGGTTTTGCCCAGGCCGACCTCGTGGTAGAAGTTGTCGAAGCTCAGCGTGTCCTTCTCCTTGACCAGTGAGTTCAAAAACGGCGTGACCTCCTGACCGTCAATCTTGGCGCCGATCAGAAACTGCTGGAAGGACTCGAGGTGGATGATGATGATGTTTTTGCCCTTGGCCGCGCCAAAATAGCTTGGGCTGGGCTTGGCGTAGTGGGCCTTGGTGTAGGCCAGCACCTTGTCCATGTCGGCGCTGTCGGCGGTGGCGCGAACCTGATTGTTTTGAACCGTCTGAAAGGCGTCGTACACGGTGAACGGTGCCAGCCCCAGGTACTTGACGATGTAGTTGCGATCGAAGGTCCGGGTCAACAGCTGCGGCCGGTTCAGCTCGCTGATGGTCATGTTGAGGCCAAACAGCGCGACGGCCACGGCAGACACCGCCTGCGGGACGTGGTAGGGCATCGGCCGCGCGTCGAAGCGCAGGCCAAAGTGCGGCCAGCAAAGCGGCTGATGGTGGCTGTAGCGCCACAGGTTCCAGATGCTGTAGCCCAAAAAGCCGGCCAAAACCACCACAAAGTCGACGCCAAACACCAGGTCCTGCCAGATGATCATGTTGACAAACGAGCCACCCAGGCCGGACGAGACGTTCTTGACGCTCATCACGGTGCCGACGGTCATGAAGTCCGAAAACTCACGGTAGTACAAGACGTTGGTGAGCAGCAGGGCACACAGCAGGACGTATATCACGCCGCCCAGCCAGTAGCCAACCTTGGCCCGGCGCGGGTACAAGCCCAAAGACAGCAGCGCAGCCGACGCCCCCAGCGGATTGAAGAACAAGATAATCTGCTGGAGAAGGCCCGTTGCGCCGAGCTTGAAGTCAACGTAGTAGGCGAACAGGGTCTTCAGCCAGATCAATATCAATAGTAGGCTTAAGAAGCCGAGGCGCGTGGAACGCATGCGCTTGATCAGGTTTTTCACGGTATCCTCCCGTTCGTAAAGGTTCCGTTTCATTGTACCCGTAACGCCTGAGGGGGGCAAACGAAATGAGACCCGGCCGCCTTTTCGTAAGAATGCCTTAAACGGCGGCGGAAGCCTTCGGCGGTCTGGTAAAATGAGTGGGCGATTGGAGGCGCTTATGCTTTTTTTGGGTCCGGTGTACCAGGTGGTTCGCGAACACTTGGAGGGCCGCATCAACCACTTTCCGTTGGTGCGGCTGATGATGTACAGCCTAGACAAAACCATCCTGTACCTGCTGGTGTATTTGGCTTTGCGCCTGCTGTGGCGTGGCTTGCGGCACAAGCCGCTTGCAATCGGCCACGAGCTGAAGGTGGCGGTGTTTGCCGGCTACGTAATTTTGCTGTTGATGCTGACGGTGTTTCGCCAGTGGTACTACCCGTGGCAGCTGCACTTTTATTTCAACCACCCGCTGGCAGACATCAACTGGCAGCCGCTGGTCGAGACGCTGAAGCTGCGCAACGGGGCATCGCAGCTGGATTTTTGGTACCAGTCGCTGGGCAACGTCGTGTGGTTCGTCCCGTTTGGCTACGGGCTGGCGGGGCTTTTGCCAAAGCCTCGGCTGTGGCGCGTGCTGTTGGCCGGTGTCGGCCTGTCGGTTGCGATTGAGGGGCTGCAGTTTCTGCTGTACAGCGGGGTGGCCGACATCGACGACCTGATTTTCAACACGGTCGGGGCCGTCTTGGGGTACGCCTTGTTCAAGCTGATTCGCCGCTGAGTCCTGGCTCGGCGGTTATTTGATGCCGAGCTTAAAATTTGACGGCCGCCGTGGCAGGGCTTACATTATAGTCAGATGATTGTCAACGGGCAGGGAAAGCGCTGCGGCCGCAGCGATTGCAACTCTACTGCTTAGGGGGAAGGTCCGGGACATAAGCATTCCCAGTACCCCCACCCATGCCATGCCGAACCAGGCAACAACGTCGACGTTTTCGTGCAACGGCCCCCTCCGATTGAGGCCGACCACCAGGGTGTGGACCACCATCTTCCTGCCGCAAAGTCTGGCACCTACTCGCTTGCGAGGTAGCTGCGGTGCCGGCTGACAGGGGGCAAGCACCACTGCAAGACCGCTTTGAATTAGCAAAACACCAGTAAGAAGGCCAAGGCCGCCGTGGGGCTCCCTCACGGTGGCTTCGGCGCGGTCGAGGCGGCCTGTCTGCCTCGACCTTTTTTGCGCAAACCGCAAAGTGGCCACCCCGCCATTTTCATGCTACCCTGAAGCGGGTGAATTCAATAACGGCAGACCGTCATTTTGAAGCAATCAAATTTTCAGAAAAAAAGTAAGCCGTAAGCGACTTTGTGAAAACCACTTGGAAAAAGTGCGCGACATGCGCCAATCTCACAAAAAGATTGCAGAAACTTTTGCAAAAGTGGCCTTTTGCGCAAATCCCCACCCCCGGGCATTCGCCGAAGCGGGGGGCCGAGTGGTCGAGCCGTGCAACCGAATTCAGAATCCGTTTGCAGAAACATGACGCGGCCGCCCCGGGCTTGTGTTGAAAACGAAATCACGATAAAATAACTACTTGTGACTTTTGCAGAAAACAACCTGAGATGAAAAGAGGAAATTAAATGGCAATCATTATCGCGCTGATCCCGGCACTGGCCTGGGGATCAATCGGG
Organism: Lacticaseibacillus suihuaensis; assembly: GCF_054785075.1. Classification (NCBI taxonomy): domain Bacteria; kingdom Bacillati; phylum Bacillota; class Bacilli; order Lactobacillales; family Lactobacillaceae; genus Lacticaseibacillus; species Lacticaseibacillus suihuaensis. Next base: position 99,997 of record NZ_BAAGBJ010000010.1, read on the forward strand.
CTTGTCAGTGCCAAATTAGGCGGTAACGCATACCAGCAGACGCTCGGCATGACGTTAGGGGCTTTGGTGTTCGGCATTGGGACGTGGCTGATTATGCGGCCGGTTCTCGACACGAAGGTCTGGGCGTTGGGCATTTTGTCCGGGCTGTTTTGGGCGCTGGGCCAAAGCCAGCAGTTCCAGACCATGAAGTACATCGGGGTGTCGATGACCGTCCCGATGTCCACCGGCATGCAACTGGTTGCCAACACCTTGGCCGGGGCCTTGCTGTTCCACGAATGGCAAAGCGGCAAGGACGTCGGCATGGGGCTTTTGGCGCTTTTGTTCCTGGTGCTGGGGGCCATCCTGACCTCCCGCAAGGAAAAAGACACCGCCGCGGCCGACACCAGGTTGGCCCAGGGGCTTAGGACCCTGCTCTTTTCGACGGCCGGGTACGCCGGCTACACGATCGTGGTCAACGCCGGCCACCTCGATGCCACGGCCGTGGTACTGCCACAGGCGGTCGGCATGGTGATCGGGGCCCTGCTGTTTTCAATCGGCCACGACGCCTTCAACAAGGAAACCGGCAAGAACGTGCTGACCGGGGTCTTGTGGGGGACCGGGAACGTGTTCATGCTGATGGCCATGGCGCAGGTCGGCCTGGCGATTGCCTACTCGATGTCTCAGATGGGCATCGTGATTTCGACGTTCGGGGCGATTTTCCTGCTCGGCGAACGCAAGACCCACAAGGAAATGACCTGGATCGCCTGGGGCTCGGTTTTGATCATCGCCGGCGGGGTGGTCTTGGGCATGATGAAGTAGTCCGGTGCTATAATATGTAGAGGTGTTACCGACTGGTGACTTTTCACAATCGCGGTGGTACACCTTGCTTTTGGGTGAAAACATGCTTAAAGTTGAAACCGACTACTGAACAAATCTTAGGAGGAACAGATTCTTATGGCTCACATTTCATTTGATTCATCCAAGTTGGGCAAGTTCGTTCACGACAACGAGCTTGGTCAGATGCAGGCGCTGGTGACGGCGGCTGACACGGAACTGCGCGAAGGCACCGGTGCCGGCAACGATTTCCGCGGCTTCATCGACCTGCCCGTTGACTACGACAAGGACGAATTCGCCCGCATCAAGGCCGCGGCCAAAAAGATCCAGGCAGACTCCGAAGTGTTCGTCGCCATCGGTATCGGTGGCTCGTACCTGGGCGCCCGGGCGGCCATCGACTTCTTGTCCCACACCTTCCGCAACGCGGAACCTGGGCGCAAGCTGCCGGAGGTCTACTTCGCCGGCAACTCGATTTCCAGCTCCTACCTGTCCGACCTGCTTGACGTGATCGGCGACCGCGACTTCTCCTTGAACGTGATTTCCAAGTCCGGGACCACCACGGAGCCTTCCATCGCGTTCCGCGTCCTGAAGGCCAAGCTGATTGCCAAGTACGGCAAGGAAGCCGCCAAGGATCGCATTTTCGCGACCACCGACCGGGCCAAGGGTGCCTTGAAGGATGAATCCGATGCCGAGGGCTACGAAGAATTCGTTGTGCCGGATGACATCGGCGGCCGCTTCTCCGTGCTGTCTGCCGTTGGGCTTTTGCCAATCGCCGTTGCCGGTGGCGACATCGACCAGCTGATGCAAGGGGCCGCAGACGCCCGCACCGAGTACGCTAGCGCCGACCTCGCCAAAAACGAGGCTTACCAGTACGCGGCTTACCGCAACATTTTGTACCGCAAGGGTTACACCACGGAGTTGCTCGAAAACTACGAGCCGACGCTTCAGTACCTGGGCGAATGGTGGAAGCAGCTGATGGGCGAATCCGAAGGCAAGGACCAAAAGGGCATCTACCCATCAAGTGCCAACTTCAGTACCGACCTGCACTCTTTGGGTCAATACATCCAAGAAGGCCTGCGCAACCTGATGGAAACCGTCGTTTGGGTTGAGCAGCCGAACCACGACTTGACCATTCCGGCGGAGCCAGGCTCCCTGGACGGCCTGAACTACCTGGAAGGCCGCTCCATGAGCGAAGTCAACCGCAAGGCCTACGAAGGCGTTGTGCTGGCCCACACCGATGGCGGGGTGCCGGTGATGACCGTCTCCATCCCAAAGCAAGACGCCTACACGCTGGGCTACCTGATCTACTTCTTCGAGGCCGCGGTTTCCATCTCCGGCTACCTGAACGGCATCAACCCGTTCAACCAGCCAGGGGTCGAAGCCTACAAGAAGAACATGTTTGCCCTGCTTGGCCGTCCCGGCTACGAGGACATGACCAAGGAACTGAACGCTCGCCTGTAACCGGACGCGCGACAGGCACCCCCGCTGAGAAGCGCGGGTGCTTTTTTGTGGTCGCCGGTTTTGCGGCGGCTGCTCGGCCGTGGCCTCCCCAAAAATGGTCGCGCCGCCAGCTGGCAAGGGGCGGCGGGTGGCCCCCAGCAGATTGCGCGTGTCGGCTGGGGCAACAAAAAAGCGCCGCGTGGCCGCGACGCTCGGTGAATCAGTTGGTGGTGCTGGTGCCGGTGGCGTAGTTGATGGTGTAGCCGTCCTCAACGTTGAAGATGTAGACGTTGAAGCGGATGGTGTTGTCGCCAACTGATTGGGCACGCATCTGAACGCCTCGGGCTACCAGCTCGTGGCCGCGGTAAATCGGTCGCACCTGGTAGCGAACGTAGCGCTTGCTGCTGCCCTTGAGGTAGGTGGCGATGTCCATTTCATGCGCCAGCATCAACGGGTTGTTCAAGGACTGAGTGCCGGTGATCAGGTTTTTGGGGTTGTTGTTCTCCCCGGAAAGCTGAAAACCGATCAGGTGGCTGCGGTTGTACAGCCAGCCATGGGCAGTGCGGCGGTTGTGCCAGCCGGTCGGATCCCAGGTCAGCGCCGTGCGATCGGCCGTCGGCATCAGGCTGGTGTTGAGCAGCGCGTCGGCCACCACCGCACGGTTGTCGGCGTCCAGGTTCGCGTAACGCTCCCAGGCCCCGCGGGCGGTGCTGAGCTCGCTTGCGGCAAAGCCTGGGGCGTTGTTGTCCACGGTCAGCTCCTGGTCGCCGGCGTAGGTCTTGGCCGCCAGCGTCGCGGGGCTGGTGGCCCCGCTGCCGGCGGCCTTTGGCTTGCCGCTGGTTGCGGCCTTGCTGCTAGTCTTGCTTGAGGCGGTGCTGCTTGAGTCGGCGAGGTCGGCCGTGAGTGCCGCGATGTCTTCGGTGGTTTGGCGAATCTCTTGGTCGGTATCGGCGATGGCCGCCTCAAGGCTGCTGTTGGCGGCCCGGGTGGCCTTGGCGCTGGATTGAAACTTGGTGTAGGCCGGATCGGCCTTTGGGGTCGGCGTCGCACTGCAGCCGGTCAAAAGCAGGATCCCGGCCAAAAGGGCGAGTCGCGTCATGGTTTTTGTCATCAGCGTTTCGCCTTTCTGTAACCGGCCGCTTGCGCCTCCGCCTCGGTGGCGAAGTAAACCGCGTTGGCCGAGTTCATGCGGTAGCTGGCCTGGCCCGGAACGTGATAGATTTTCGAGTTCACATTACCGACGATCGTCTTGGCGGCGCCGGTGTCGAGGTTGCCCTGCTTGCGGCTGCCACCGGTGGCCTTGCGGCTGGTCGCGGCCCGGTTCGCCGCCGCGACGCGAGCGGAACTGGCGGCGCGAGACGACGCTGCCGCTTTGGCCTGGCTCGCTGCGGCCGCCGCCTTGGCTTTGGCCGCGGCGGCTTCCTTCTCCTTGGCGAGTTGGTCGGCCTTCGCCTGCGCGACGCTTGATGCCTTGGCCGCGGCCTCATCGCGCTTTTCCTGCTCGGCCGCCAGTGCTTCCTTCTCCTTGTTGAGCTTGTCGGCCTTGGCCTGCTTTTCGGCGAGCGCCGCCGTCAGGGCCACCTTGGTTCGGTGCTGCTTAGCGGCCTCAGTTTTGGCCGCCTGCGTGATGCGCGGCGGCTCCGGTGCGGTGCTCGACGCGGCGCAACCGGTACCGGTGGCCACCAGCGCGGCAATTAGCAAGCCGACCAGGCCGCTGCGGCGCAACGTGTGTCGTTTCATCAATATTCCCCCCAATGAGTTGTCTCCACGGACCCCCTCATTATCCGGGAAGGGCGGGCGGATTTCTAGAGCTGAAAGCATTTTCATCATTGTTTCTAAATTTTTCCGTTCGGCTTTGACCCCGCCTGAAGGCTGTGTTAGCGTTAGTTTAACGACTAATGAAAAAAGGTGAGCAGTATGTTAAACATCGGTGTGATTGGCCTGGGCAACATCGCCCAAAAGGCCTACCTTCCGGTTTACGCCCAGATGCAAGATCAGGTGCAGTGGTACCTGGAAAGCCGTGACCTGGCCAAGGTCACCCGGCTGGCCAATCAGTTTCACATGGTGGCGGCGGGAACCGACGTCGCCGCCCTCGATCAGCTGAGCCTGGACGCGGTGATGATTCATTCCGCCACGGCGGTTCACTACGAGCTGGTCAAGCACTTCCTGGCCCGCGGTGTTAATGTATTCGTCGACAAGCCGCTGGCCACGACGCAGGCCCAGGTGACGGAGCTGTACCTACTGGCGGCCCAGCACCAAAAGCTGCTGACGGTCGGCTTCAACCGGCGCTTCGCCCCGCAGATTCAGGCCTTAGCGGCGCTTGCCGACAAGAACCTCGTGCAGGTGACGAAGAACCGCGCGGCCGATCCGCAGGCGCCGGAACACGCCATTTTCGATCTGTTGATTCACCCGCTGGACACGGCGCTTGCGCTGGCCGGCTTTCCCGAGGAACCCAAGGCGCGGTACAGCCTGCACCTCAACGATCAGGGGCTGCTCGAGCAGGCCAGCGTGACCTTTACGGCCGCCGGCTTGCGCGGGACGGCCGCCATCAATCTGGTAGCCGGCAGCAACCTAGAAGAGGCGACGGTCGCCACCACCGCCGGCATTTCGCGGGTTCAAGACCTCAGCCGGCTGCAGGTTTACACCGGCAGCCAGGTGCGAACGACTCAGGCACCGGACTGGCAGCCGATGCTCGAGACGCGCGGCTTTGCGCCGATGATCCGGGCCTTCGTGGCAGCGGTTGCGCAATCGGGGGCCAACCCGGTGGCACCACAAACAAGCCGCCTGACCCACGCCATCCTCACGGACATGGTCAAGCAGCTGTAGTGGGGCCTTAGGGGTGGCCGCCGGCTCGAGCCAGCGGTCGGCCGCTCAGCGCCGCTGGTCGCGGGTGGCGGCCAGGCCGACGATACCGCTGGCCAGTGTCACCGCCCCGCACAAGAGCGTGACGCCGCCGGCAACCGTGGTGACGATTGCGGCGGCAAGTGATAGTTTTTTCATGTGACCCTCCGGATTCTGGCGCTACGATATTTGGAGTTGATAGGCTACTTGCCTGCCAGCTCCTTTTTCTATACCATTTAGTTTTCAGCACACAAACAGGACACCACACGGCTTCCTGTTCATCGTCCCGACCAAAGAATTCAG